>CANJWH010000003.1 GCA_947478465.1 Bacteroidota bacterium | reverse complement strand
TTTCTTACCAAATACGGATTCAAAGTCTTCGGCTGGTATAGAATTGTCCTTGGCTTATTCTTGCTTGTTCTGCTTGCCATGGGCTACGAACTTAAAATCATGTAATGCCCGTCAATTACAGAGAAGGCGCAGTAATCCTCATCAACAAACCTTTGGGCTGGACATCATTTGATGTAGTGAATAAAGTGCGCAACATAATTAAGAAACTGCCTGCGGATGGGCAACAGGGTCGCCCCAAAGTGGGTCATGCCGGAACACTTGATCCGCTTGCAACAGGTGTATTAATTATCTGCACAGGAAAAGAAACCAAGAACGCTGATAAATACCAAGCAGATGAAAAAGAATATACCGGAACTTTTTCCATTGGCGCTACAACACCTTGCTACGATTTAGAAAAACCCATTGACCAATGGTTTTCTACAGAACACATTACTGATGAAAAGATATATGCTGCCACACAAAATTTTATAGGTGAAATAGAACAGCTTCCACCTATTTTCTCAGCCTTGAAAATAGAAGGTAGCCGAGCTTATGATCTTGCACGTAAAGGAAAAGAAGCCAAACTGGTAGCACGTAAAATAACCATCAGTGAATTTGAAATTACCTCTATAGAAAGAGAAGAAAAACTTATAAAAGTTGGTTTTCGGGTAGTGTGTAGCAAAGGCACTTACATCCGCTCACTTGCCTTTGATTTTGGTAAGACTTTAAACTCCGGTGCCTACCTTGAAAATCTGTGTCGCACCCGCTCAGGTAATTTTAAGATTGAAAATGCCATTTCCATGGACGATTTTAGACAAAATTTAACTGTAACCCCACTGGAAAATAGCGGTTTATAAAATATTTCCGCCATTGGCTTTTTCTTGTATTATCTTCGCACCCCTTTTCAAAAATTATTCACTAAAAATTAAGCCGTAACTTAATATGAAATTATCCCAGTTTAAATACAAATTCAACAACGACCTTATAGCAATGCACCCTGCAAAAAACAGGGACGAAGCACGCCTTATGGTTTTAAATCGTGCGAAAAAAACCATTGAGCACAAACAGTTTAAAGACATCAAAGATTATTTCAAAGATGGCGATACAATGATATTGAATAACACCAAAGTTTTTCCTGCCCGTCTTTACGGAAACAAAGAAAAAACCGGTGCAAACATTGAAGTATTTCTGTTGCGTGAACTTAACCGCGAAAGCCGTCTGTGGGACGTTTTAGTTGACCCTGCTCGTAAAATCCGCATAGGAAATAAATTATATTTTGGTGATGACGATTCATTAGTTGCCGAAGTAATTGATAACACAACTTCACGCGGAAGAACTTTGCGTTTTCTTTTTGACGGAGAATATCCTGAGTTCAAAAAAACTATTGAAGCCCTTGGACAAACCCCATTGCCTAAATACATTAAACGCAAGCCCGAGGAGGATGACAAAGAGCGCTACCAGACAGTGTTTGCAAAACACGAAGGTGCTGTAGCTGCACCAACTGCAGGTCTTCACTTTAGCCGCGAATTGCTGAAACGCCTTGAATTGAAAGGTGTAAATTTCTCAGAAGTAACTTTACATGTTGGATTAGGAACTTTCCGTCCTGTAGAAGTAGAAGATTTGACCAAACATAAAATGGATTCCGAGCAGGTAATCATCACTCAGGAAGCCTGTGATATCATCAACAAATCAAAAGATAACAAGAAGAGAGTTTGTGCAGTTGGTACAACAGTAATGCGTGCAATTGAGTCATCGGTTGCTACAACAGGTCACGTAAAACCTTACGATGGCTGGACCAGCAAATTCATTTTTCCTCCTTATGATTTTAGTGTTGCAAACTGCATGATTACTAATTTCCATACACCACAATCAACTTTGCTGATGATGGTTTCTGCATTTGCAGGTTTTGATTTTCTGATGGAGGCTTATAAACAAGCTGTAAAAGAAAAATATCGCTTTTTCACCTATGGCGATGCGATGTTGATTCTTTAATAAAAACATCATTAATTTTTTAGCAAAAACCTTTACTAATTCCGGTAGGGGTTTTTGCATTTTTTAACAAGACCTAATTCCGCTCAAATTCTATCTTTGACTCCTCAACAATAATTATTTCGGATGAAAAAAACGCTACTATTATTAATTCTGCATTCCTCACTCTGCATTCTTAATTCCTTCGCACAGGAAACATTTCCTGTAAATGGTACACGTGAGAACAACAAGCTATACTATGCGTTTACCAACGCCACCATTTTCACTGATTACCAGACCAGAATTGACAGCGCAACACTGCTCATAAAAGAAGGAAAAATAGAAGCTGCTGGCAAAGGGGTAAAAATTCCTGAAGGTACTGTCGTTACTGATTTAAAAGGCAAATTTATTTATCCTTCATTGGTAGATATTTACACTTCTTATGGCTTGCCCGAGGCGAAAAAAGAAAACTCAGGTCAGGGGCCGCAAATGGAAAGTAAAACCAAAGGAGCTTACGCCTGGAATCAGGCGTTGAAGCCCGAATTTAATGCCTCATCTGTATTTTCTGCTGATACAAAAAAAGCTGAAGAGCTGAGAAAAAACGGGTTTGGTTCTGTTCTTACATTGCAACAGGACGGCATTGCCCGAGGTACTTCTGCATTTGTTTTGCTGGGTGAAGGAAAAGACAACAAACTGTTATTAAAAGAAAAAGCCACAGCTTGTTATTCCTTCAAAAAAGGAAATTCAACGCAGGATTATCCATCTTCGCTGATGGGTTCTATCGCTTTGTTGCGTCAGACTTATCTTGATGCACAATGGTATGCTCAGAATACCAGAGCTGAAAAAAACCTATCGTTACAATCATGGAACGACATTCAATCGTTGCCCCAAATTTTTGATACAGATGATTTTCTTTCAGCGCTGCGCGCAGATAAAGTAGGTGATGAATTTGGCAGACAATATATTCTGAAAGGCAGCGGCACCGAATACCGCAGAATGGATGAAATAAAAGCAACCAATGCATCCTACATTTTGCCGCTCAATTTCCCTGACCCTTATGATGTGGAAGACCCTTATGATGCGCTGATTGTAAACCTTGATGATTTAAAACACTGGGAAATGGCGCCAACCAATTTGGCGGCTTTTGAAAAAAATAAAATTCCGTTTGCCATCACTGCAGATGGGTTGAAAGACCTTTCAAAATTTTGGAAAAACCTGCGTAAAGCCATTGAATACGGGCTTTCAGAAACTGAAGCACTAAAAGCAATTACCTACACGCCTGCAAGTTTAGTTGGAATGGAAAATACTGTTGGCAGCTTGAAAGTAGGATTGAAAGCCAATTTCATTATCACCTCTGCCAATCTTTTCGATAAGAAAAATATCATTCTGGAAAACTGGGTTGACGGAGTTTCTTACAAAGTAAACACATTGGAAGTGCAGGATATTCGTGGAACGTATGACATAACAATCGGAGGCAGCGTAAACTATAAACTAAAAATTGAAGGCGAAGATCGCAAACCATCACTGAAAGTTTTTTACTCTGATACTGTTCCCACTTCAGGCGATATTTCGGTTGACAAAAAAATGGTTTCACTTTCTTTCCCTGTTGAAAAAGGCAAAACCGATTTGATACGTATGAGCGGTGTTATAGAAGACAAACAACTGAGCGGAAGATGCCAGTTGCCTGCCGGAACCTGGACGGATTGGAAAGCGGTTTACAAAGAAGCATTTGTAGAAAAAGCAAAAAAAGACAGTACCGATAACAAACCAAAAGAAATCGGAAAACTTGTTTACCCTTTTATGGCTTTCGGTTGGAGCGAACAGCCTAAACAGGAAACAGTGTTGATTAAAAATGCCACCGTTTGGACCAATGAGAGTTTTGGAAAAATGGAAAACACTGATGTGTTGATTGAAAATGGAAAAATAGCAATAGTTGGTAAAAATATTTCAGGAGCAGAAAATGCAAAAGTGATTGATGGAACAGGAAAACATTTAACTGCCGGAATCATTGACGAGCACTCACACATTGCCATCAGCAAGGGTGTTAACGAAGGGGCACAGGCTTCCTCATCTGAAGTGCGGATTGGTGATGTGGTAAACTCAGAAGACATTAATATCTATCGACAATTGGCAGGTGGTGTGGTAGCTTCGCAATTGTTGCACGGTTCTGCAAATCCTATTGGCGGACAAAGTGCGTTAATAAAACTTCGTTGGGGACTTGCACCTGAAAAAATGAAAATTGAAAACGCAGATGGCTTCATAAAATTT
Source organism: Bacteroidota bacterium (assembly GCA_947478465.1). Taxonomy (GTDB): domain Bacteria; phylum Bacteroidota; class Bacteroidia; order SXHM01; family SXHM01; genus SXHM01. Next base: position 97,970 of record CANJWH010000003.1, on the reverse strand, counting down.
GCTTTGGGCGAAAACGTAAAACAAAGCAACTGGGGCGATAATAACACTGTGCGCTTCCCTCAGTCACGAATGGGTGTAGAACAGGTTTATTACGATGCATTTATCCGTGCCAGAAATTACGAAAAAAGCTGGAACGATTACAATGCTATTCCGGCCAAACAAAAAGAAAATGTTGTTGCTCCGCGCAGAGATATTGAATTGGATGCCTTGGTTGAAATTCTTAACAAAAAACGTTTTATCACTTGTCATTCATACGTTCAAAGCGAAATAAATATGCTCATGCATGTTGCCGACTCAATGGGTTTTAAAGTAAACACATTTACGCACATTCTTGAAGGCTACAAAGTGGCTGACAAGATGAAGTCACATGGTGTAGGCGCTTCTACATTCTCTGATTGGTGGGCATATAAGTACGAAGTAGTAGATGCCATTCCTTACAACGCAACCATATTGAATGAACAGGGAGTTATAACCGCCATCAATTCTGATGATGCCGAAATGGGAAGAAGATTGAACCAGGAAGCTGCAAAGTCTGTGAAATACGGTGGTATGAGCGAAGAAGATGCTTTGAAAATGGTAACACTAAATCCTGCAAAACTACTGCATCTGGATAACCACATGGGCAGCATCAAAGAAGGCAAAGATGCAGATGTGGTTTTATGGAGCGACAACCCGCTTTCAATTTATGCACGTGCTGAAAAAACATTTGTTGATGGCATTTGCTACTTTGATGTTGAGAAAGATTCGCAATTGCGCGATGAAGTGCGCAAAGAACGCGCACGCCTGATTCAAAAAATGATTGCCGCTAAAAAAGGCGGTGAACAAACAAAAAAACCTGAAAAGAAAGAAGATAAATTGTATCACTGCGATACAATGGAAAACGAGAATCAACAAATAGAACACTGATTTTTATGATGCTTATGATTTACACTGATTTCAAATCTTAATTAATCTTAACAATCATAAAAATCTGCGTTCCATCAAAATAAAATCAACATGAAAAATTTTCTACTACTCACTACCTGCAGCCTACTGTTTACTGCCTACTCCTTCGCCCAAACCCCTGCTAAGCCGCAGCAAAAACTAATAGTTCTGCTGAACGGCACAGTTCACATCGGAAACGGAACGGTGATTCAAAAATCTGCAATTGGTTTTGAAAACGGTGAAATCCTTTTTGTCAGCGATGCAAAAGACTATACCCGACAAATAGGTGATGACGTAATTGACATCACCGGAAAACAGGTTTATCCCGGGTTTATTGCACCTTCTACAACACTCGGATTAGTTGAGATTGAAGCAGTGCGCTCCACCCGCGATTTTGAAGATGTGGGCTCTATCAATCCCCATGTACGTAGCGAAATTTCTTACAACACCGACTCTAAAATCATTCCAACCATCCGAACCAATGGAGTTTTGCTGGCTCAGGTTGCTCCTCGCGGAGGACTTATTTCAGGAACTTCATCCGTTTTTGCACTAGATGGCTGGAACTGGGAAGATGCCGTTTACAAAACCGATGACGGTATTTTTGTCAACTGGCCTGCACGCTACTCGGCAGGCGGCTGGTGGGGCGAACCTGAGCCTATGAAGAAAAACGAAGAATATGAGAAACGCATTGCCGCGCTTCAGAAATTTTTTGCCGATGCAAAAGCATACAGCGAAAAAGGACAAAACGAATTAGACATCCGCATGGAAGCTATGAAAGGCTTATTTACAGGCGAGAAAAGATTATTCATCAATGCCACACTTGCCAAAGACATAATTGAAGCTGTTTATTTTGCCAAAAATTTTGCCGTACCGCATTTAATTATTGTTGGTGCAAAAGATGCTTCACTGGTTACCGATGTTTTGAAAAACAACAACGTGGCAGTGGTGTTAGACCGTGTTCACGATTTACCATCCTCGCCCGACAGCGATATTGACCTTCCATTCAAAACTCCAAAACTATTGCAGGATGCTGGTGTTCTTTATTGCCTTAGTTACATGGGTGGAATGGAAACTGCCGGAATGCGCAACCTTCCCTTCACAGCCGGTACTGCCGTTGCTTACGGACTTACCAAAGAACAAGCTCTTTCTGCAATTACCTTCAACACCGCCAAAATTCTGGGGATTGATGCAACAGTGGGAACACTCGAAGGAGGCAAAGACGCAACCCTTTTTATCTCCACAGGCGATGCGCTTGACATGCGCACCAACAATGTGGAAATGGCATTTATCAAGGGCAGAAAGTTAGACCTGGATAACCACCAGAAACAACTTTACCGCAAGTTCAGAAATAAATATACAGCCAAGTAGTCGATTTTACGTTAGTCGAAAACCCCAAATCCAACGCCCAACGGATTTGGCAGCATATATATTTTTACTACTTTTACGACCCTTTTAAGAAAAAAAGGCAAAAAATTAACCCTAAAACCCTTCATCTATCGATCTGAATTTTTACCCGTTTTAAGCTAAAAACTGATAAATTCATGATCACCCATCTTGAAGGTGTGTTGGTGGAAAAATCCCCTGCCCATGCGGTTATTGACTGCAATGGCGTAGGTTATTTCCTTAACATTTCCCTGAATACATTTTCAAAACTTCCCGAGAACGGAAGACTGAAACTTTATACCCATCTCGCTATTCGCGAAGATGCGCATGTGCTCTTCGGTTTTGCTGACAAAGCCGAACGTGAACTGTTTTTGCAGCTTATTTCCGTTTCAGGAATTGGCCCGGCTACTGCCCGCATGATCCTTTCTTCCATGAACCCCGAAGAACTGCACAGAACCATTGTTACCCGCGACCTCAACCGTCTACGCTCGGTAAAAGGTGTTGGGCCTAAATCAGCCGAACGTATCCTCATTGATCTGAAAGACAAGCTCGCAAAAGAAGGCCTGCCTTCCGAAATTTTTTCAGGTCCTCACAATAAAGTGCGCGAAGAGGCGTTATCGGCTTTGGTAATGCTTGGTTTTGCAAAAGCTGTTGCCGAAAAAGCAGTGGACAAAGCACTAAAAGAAAAAGGAAATACAGCAGCTGTGGAAGACATTATTAAAACAGCTCTTAACAACTTGTAACAGGAAAAACTTTTGAAAAAACTTTCAAAAAATATTCTTCGTTTGATTCCTTTTCTTGCTGCATTGCTGCTGGTTTTGTTTTCCGGTGCGGTCGTGCTCCCCGAAGAAATGCTTTTTGAAATGGTAGATGCTTCTTCTGCCCTGAGTTTAGCCTTAGAGCCCGAAATTTTTCAGGTAGACACACCTCCAGTTGACACATTAAAATACCCTTTCTCCGATAATTATGCTCCGCAGCCAGGAAACGACAGCACACCAAGTCTGCAGATGCAAAACCCGTCAAACGTGGAGACCAATGTGGAATACGACCCCGAAACCAATACCTACATCATTACCGAAACTGTAGGCGGACAAAATACCAAACCGCCCACCTACATGACTTTTGATGAGTATCAGCGCTATGTAGCACAAAAACAGGAAGAGGAATACTGGGAATCGCGTTCAGCCGAAGAAAGCGCCAACGCTAAAAAGCCGCTTATACCAAAACTAAACATCAACAGCAAAGTACTTGACAAAATTTTTGGTGATTGCCCTATTGAAATAAAACCCCAGGGGTCGGCTGAGCTTATTTTCGGGTGGAACACTTCTAAAGTGAATAACCCTGCACTTCCAATCCGTCAGCGAAAAAATACCACCTTCAATTTCGACCAGAAGATTCAGATGAACGTAACCGGAAACATCGGTTGCAAAATGAAACTCACCACTTCTTACAATACCGAAGCCACCTTTGATTTCGACAACCAGATGAAACTGGCTTATCAGGGCGAGGAAGATGATATCATACAGTTGATTGAAGCAGGTAACGTAAACCTGCCGTTAACAGGAAGCCTTATTCAGGGAAGCCAGAGTTTGTTTGGGGTAAAAACAGCCTTGAAATTCGGACGACTTACTGTTACCAGCATCTTCTCGCAACAGCGCGGTAAATCACAAACCATAGATGTGCAGGGCGGTGCACAGGTTACCAAGTTTGAGATTAAAGGCGATAACTATGAAGCCAACAAGCACTACTTCCTTGCCGAGTATTTCCGCAGCAATTACGACCATGCTTTGGCAAATCTGCCTATTGTTTCTTCCAACGCCATCATTACAAAAGTAGAGGTGTATGTAACCAACAAAACCTCCATTTTTGATAATACCCGCAACATTGTTCCTTTCCAGGGGCTGGGTGAAAATGCAGATGTTTACACTGCAAAGTATCCTGGAGGACAAACCTTTATTCAAAACAATCAGGGCGGAGCTTACCCTTTCAACAACAACAACAACCTCTACAGTAAACTTACCTCTCAATATTCCGGCATCCGCACCATCAATCAGGTAACGAGCACATTGCTAAGCACCGGTTTGCAGAACTCACGCGACTACGAGGCAATTGAAAATGCACGAAGGCTTACCGAAGGTTCTGAATACACCGTTAACAACCGCTTGGGTTACATCTCCCTAAGCACACCTCTGAATGCGGATGAGGTTCTTGCCGTTGCCTTCCAATATACCCTGAACGGAACTACGTATCAGGTGGGTGAGTTTTCAACCGATGGTATTGCCGCACCCAACGCGCTTATCCTGAAAATGCTGAAGAGTACCACACTCAATACCAAACTTCCGATGTGGGACTGGATGATGAAAAACGTTTACTCATTGGGCGCTTACCAACTGAACCGCGAAGATTTTACGCTGAATATATTGTATGACAACTTTGCCAGCGGAACTCGTCTGAATTATCTTCCCAACGAAGCCATAGTAAATCCTCCCCCAAGTGACGGTAGCAGAATTCTGTTGAAAGTGATGAACGTGGATAAACTGAACGTAAACAATGACCCTGTACCCGATGGTTATTTCGATTATGTGGAAGGCCTTACTATTAACTCGCAAACAGGCCGGATCTTTTTACCGGTTATAGAACCTTTCGGAAGTCATTTGCGCCAGCAGATTTTAGCAGGCCCCCACCCCGAACTGGCCGACCAGTTTGATTACCAGATACTGTATGACTCCACACACCAAAAAGCTGTTCAGCAGCCACAACTCAACCGCTTCCTGATCTCGGGAAGCTATAAATCCGAGTCGGGTTCAGAGATACCGCTGAATGCTATTAACGTTCCGCAAGGTTCTGTAACCGTTACTGCTGGCGGAACAACGCTTACCGAAGGTGCTGACTATACCGTTGACTACACATTGGGTCGTGTAAAAATCATCAACCAAAGTATTCTGAATGCGGGAACGCCTATCAGTATCAACTTAGAGAGCCAGAGTATGTTCAACATACAAACCAAAACCTTGTATGGAACACACTTAGATTATACCATCAATAAAAACTTCAAACTGGGTGGAACGTTCATGCACATGAACGAGCGTCCGCTTACCCAAAAAGTAAACATCGGTGATGAGCCAATCTCTAACAGCATCTGGGGACTGGACGGAAGTTGGAGAAAAGAATCACGTTTGCTTACCAAACTGGTTGACAAAATTCCGCTCATCAATACCAAAGCTCCTTCCAGCGTAGCACTAAACGGTGAGTTTGCACAACTTCTTCCCGGCAATGCAAAAGCTATCAGTCAGGATGGCGGTATCTCTTACATGGATGACTTTGAGGGAACGCAAACACTCATTGACATCAAAAACGTACAGGCCTGGGGCATTGCCTCTACTCCGCAAGGACAATCTGATTTATTTCCTGAGGCAAGCCTATCTAACGATTTGCGTTACGGTATGAACCGCGCAAAATTGGCTTGGTATATTATTGACCCTTTGTTTATTCAGGACGGTAACCAATTAACACCTGACCACATTACGAAAGACGACCAGAGTAACCACTTTACCCGTATGGTGCAGGTTACTGAAGTATTCCCTAATCAACAGGTGGCGGCCGGACAAATCAATGCGCTTACCGTTTTTGATATGGCTTATTATCCAAGAGAAAAAGGTCCTTACAATTTTGACTCGAAACCATTAAGTGGTGTTGTGCATTCAGCCGGAATAAATTCTTCGGGATACCTGAATGACCCCGAATCGCGTTGGGGCGGTATCATGCGCAAAATTGACCCTAATGATTTTGAAGCGGCCAACATTCAGTTTGTTCAGTTCTGGATGATGGATCCGTTTGCTAAAGCAGATGGTATTAACCAACTGAACACAACCGGTGGTGATTTTTATGTAAACCTTGGTAACACATCTGAAGATATTTTACGTGACTCACGTAAAGCGTTTGAAAACGGATTACCTGCACCAACCAACGGCAATGCAACCGACACTACAGCTTGGGGAATTGTACCCAATGTGCAACAGATTGTAAACGCATTTGACAACGACCCTGCTTCACGTCCTTATCAGGATATTGGTCTGGATGGTTTGTCTGACACCGCAGAAAACACTTTTTTCAAACAGAAATACCTTGATGAAGTTGTTACGCTTTACGGAATGAATTCTGTAGCTTACACCAATGCTATTACCGATCCATCTTCAGACGATTATACTTTTTACCGCAACGCTGATTACGATGCGCAGCAACGTTCTATTCTCTGGCGCTACAAAAAATACAATAACCTGGAGGGCAACTCACCTGCTTCAGAATCTGCCAACGAAAGTTTTCCTACTTCGGCTACTACTGTGCCTAATGCTGAGGATGTAAACAAAGACAATACACTGAGCGAATCAGAAACGTATTACCAGTACAAGATCAGTCTGCGGCCGCAGGATATGGTGGTAGGTCAAAACTACATCACCGATATGATTGAGGTTACACCACCATTGCTTAATAATCAGCAAAACCCTGTGAAATGGTATCAGTTCCGTATTCCGGTGCGCCAGCCCGACAGAGTTGTGGGAAGTATTTCTGACTTCCGTTCTATACGTTTCATGCGTTTGTTTATGAAAGGATTTGAAGACAGTGTTATTTGCCGTTTTGCAAAAATGGAACTGGTGCGCGGTGAGTGGCGTCCTTATGATTTCTCGTTGCTGGAACCCGGTGAATATGTTCCTGTTGACAACAGTGATGATACTGAGTTTAACGTGGGCGCTGTAAACATTGAGCAGAACTCAAACCGTATTCCTATCAACTACAAACTGCCTCCGGGGATTCAGCGCCAGCAGATTAATCAGGGTAACAGCAACACGCTTCGCCAGCTGAATGAGCAATCGCTTTCATTGCGTGTATGCGGACTGAATGACGGTGACGCACGTGCTGCTTTTAAAAACGTGCAGTTTGATGTGCGCAGATACAAACACTTTAAAATGTATGTGCATGCCGAGCAACGCGGACCTGATGAAATACACGATGGCGACCTTACCTGCTTTGTGCGTTTCGGAACGGACTATGTAAACAACTATTACGAGTACGAGATACCATTGAAGTTTACTCCACTTGGTAATCCCGATATTGACTCCACCAAAATATGGCCCGATTCAAATTACTTTGATTTTGCTTTTGAGGTGCTGCTTAATGCAAAGCAACAACGCAATGCAAACAATATTCCGCAAACCCAGCCTTACTATGTAATGGACGGAGAACATCGTATCACCATTGTGGGTAACCCCAACCTTGCCAATGTGCGCACCGCCATGATTGGTATCCGCAACCCACCAAAGGCTGCTAACCCGCATGCCGATGACGGAAAAGAAAAATGTGCCGAGATTTGGGTGAATGAAATGCGCCTTACTGATTTCAATAACGAGAGCGGTTCGGCTGCCCGTTTGCAGGCAAAAATTACATTGGCTGATTTTGCAACCATTAACATTGGAACCGGTTTGCACACCTTTGGCTGGGGACAGGTACACGAAAAGTTAAACCAACGCAGCTGGACCGACAGCTTGGGTTATGATATTGCAACCACCGTTGCCCTCGACAAATTTATCCCGCAAAAGATTGGTGTTAAGCTGCCGATGTTCTACAGTATTTCCGAATCATTCAGTAACCCGCACTACAATCCGTTAAACCCGGACATTGAGTTGAAAAACGAAGACGATTCAACGCGCAAAGCAGTAAAGGAAATTGCACAGGGTTATGTAAAGCGGCAAAGTCTTAACTTCAGTAACGTTATGCGAACGCGCGGCAAGGGCATTGGATTCCCCACACCAATTGACATTTCCAATTTCTCGGCAACGTATGCTTATACCGAAATGCAAAGCCGCGACATTAATTACGAGCTCAATAATGATAAATCGCATCGCGGCTCTCTCAACTACGCCTATAATCCTAACCCTAAGAACGTGCGCCCTTTTGCGAAACTGAAAATCATGAAAAAGATTTCGGACAGCATTATTGAACACAAGAAGAAAAAGGAAACCGCTGCTAAAGCTGTAGTTGATAGTTTGAAGAAAGACAACAAAAAACCATCGGCATTGAAAGAAGCAGAAGATGAACTGGCACTTAGAACCAGGAAAAAAGACCGCTTTATAAAAGCATCGGACAAGTACTTTAAGTCTGGATATTTAAAGCCTATAAAAGATTTCAATTTCAATTACCTGCCCAGCAACTTTGGGGTGCGTAACGATGTGTTGCGTGATTATGCCGAACAGAAACTGCGCAACACTACCACCGATGATCTGATTATTGATGCTACCTATAACAAATCATTCCTTTGGAACAGGTATTACACCTTTAAGTATGATTTGACAAAGGCACTGAAAATAGATTTCACCGCCACCAACAATGCCCGTATTGACGAGCCGCAGGGCAAGGTTGATAAAGATGATAAGGCACATTACGATTACTGGAAAGACAGCGTTTGGCACAACATACAGCAAGGAGGAAGAACCACCATGTATCAGCATGCCACCAACGTTACTTATACGCTGCCGATTAACAAGCTGCCAATCTTTGACTTTGTAAATGCCAACGTGGGTTACTCATCTACTTATATGTGGAATGCTGCTTCTTTGGCGGCTTTAAGTCTGGGTAATACCATTTCCAACTCCAACACTAAAACAGGAAACGTAAACCTGAACTTTACACAACTTTACAACAAGGTAAAATACTTTAAACGTGCCGGACAACCGCAGACAAACAAACCCGCACCCAAGCCCAAGCCTAAAGACCCGAAGGCGCCCGTTGCGGATTCACTCAAAACACCAAAAGACCCGCCTAAGATTCTGGACGGTATTGGCATCACACTTTCGCGGCTGTTGATTTCGGTTAAAAACGCTTCGTTCACTTACAATCAAACCAACGGAACAGTGTTACCGGGCTATCGTCCGCAAACGGATTATATGGGTATGGATTGGGGCGACAGAATGGCTCCGGGTTGGGATTTTATTTTCGGAAGTCAGGCAGATATGCGATACCGGGCAAGGGATAATCATTGGCTTTCGCAAAGTGATATTGTAAGCGGACAATACATTACCACCAAGGCCATTACCTGGAATGGCAGAGCAACAGTAGAACCTTTGCCCAACCTGAAGGTTGACCTTACCATGAATTACAGTGAAACAGAAAACCACAACGAGTTTTTTCAATGGATTGATACGCTTCAGGATTTCCGCTCTAACAGTCCTATGACCAATGGAAGTTACAGCGTTTCGTGGAACACATTTAATACAGCCTTTGAAGGGAATAATAGTGATTTTACCTCAGCAGCGTTTGAACAATTGCGTGCTAACCGCAAACCTATTGCCGACCGTTTAGCAGCGCAACTGAATGGCACACCATCTTATAATTCTGAAGGCTTTCCTATTGGTTATACCCAAACTTCGCAAGATGTTTTAATTCCTGCCTTCCTTGCTGCTTACTCGGGTAAAAATGCAGACCAGATTGGTTTGTCGCCTTTCCCGAAAATGCCTAAAGTGAACTGGAGCGCCAAGTATGACGGATTGAGCAAACTTGCATTCATGAAGAAAATATTTAAGTCTATTGTGTTCAGTCATGCCTACCGATCTACCTACGCAGTTTCGTCATGGATGACCAACCTTAATTATAATGCAAGCAATAACGGATTGGATTCTAGCCAGAATTTTATTCCTCAGCGCACAATACAAACCATTACCATTTCAGAACAATTCAGTCCGTTTATTGGGGTTGATATTACGTTTAACAATAGTTTGATAGCTAAGTTTGAATTGAAGAAAAGCCGGACACTTTCGCTTAGCATGGTAAATACACAGGTTACGGAAATAAAAAGTGATGAGTGGGTAATGGGATTGGGTTATCGTTTCAAGAACGTGAAATTTCCGATAAAATTAGGTAAGGGTAAAAAGAAACCTGTGAGCGATGTAAACGTGCGGGTTGATTTAAGCATACGCGACAACCGCACCATTATCCGCAAAATTGAGAATGATGTGAACCAGCCAACGGCAGGACAAAAACTGACCACCATTAAATTCTCAGCCGATTATGTGCTGAGCCCACGCTTTAACATCCGCGCTTTCTACGACCGGATCATTACCAAGCCGGTTATCTCCTCCTCCTTCCCTACCGATAATACCAACGCGGGTATAGCGCTGAGGTTTACGCTGGCGCAGTAAACCAACCCGAATACATTACATAGTTTTCGGCAATGCCTTTTATGAGCGTTGCAGTTTGTTCTGCATTTAGTGTCTTAACTTTTTTAGCAGGAACTCCGGCATAGATGCAGCCACTCTCCACATGCGTGTTTTCCAAAACCACCGCACCAGCAGCAATGATGGAGTTTTCTTCCACTACTACATTATCCATTACTATTGCTCCCATGCCAATCAGCACATTGTCTTTTACTGTGCAGCCATGCACCAGCGCATTGTGTCCTATTGATACATTATTGCCGATAGTAGTAGCCGCTTTTTTATAGGTGCAATGGATTACAGCACCGTCTTGCACATTCACACGATTGCCCATACGGATGTAATGCACATCACCGCGCACCACAGCATTAAACCATACGCTGCATTCGTCACCCATTACTACATCGCCAACTACAGTTGCATTTTCGGCTAAGTAGCAGTTCTTGCCAAACTTAGGTTCAATTCCTTTTACGGATTTTATAAGTGCCATGATTCTTTTTTCTAATTCCTAATTGGCTTGTGGCTATTTGGCTTGATTAAGTAAATATCCAGCCGTCATTCAAATAGCAATTCAGCATAAAAACATTCCACACAATATTAAAAAGCAGAACCAAACCAAAAACAATTTTGCTGAATACATTCTTAAATGGCTGCAAATAAAACAGGAAAACAAAATTCAGAAAAACCAGAAAAAACCCCATGCTGTAAAATTCCCAGCTGCCAAGAAAAGAGGAAAATGAGTAAGTGAATAAAGCTGGTAAAAAGGTAAAGACAAACAGCGCAAGTTTCTGATTTGATTCCAGTTTAACGAAACGCTCAAAACTCAAAACACAAAAGGCAAAAAAGAAAGGCGTACACATTACATAACGAAATAAACCATGCAGATTTCCACCTTGAAAAAGGAGAATAAAAAACGTTGCTCCTAACAAATAAAATATTGAGAAGTTAAAAAGTTCATCACCTCTGTTGAGTGTTGCGCTTTTCACAAAAACATTTTTTGCAAGCAGGAAAATCATCAGGGGAACCAGTAGAAAAAGTGCAGCAATGTTTAAACTAAAACCTTCCTGCGACCAATCACGCAGGTTATGCGGCACCTGCAGTTTGTGATCCCAGTATTTATTTACATGATAGAAATGAAAAAACTGAGAAGGGTCGAAATAATACTGCACTGCACTAATAATTAATGTGCCGATTAATATTGGTAAGACATTCAGCACAATCTTTTTCGGCAACGAGTAATATTCTTTGGTAGTAACAAACATGTAAATATCTTTACTCACAAGGGCAGCACCTATTATCAATGCAGCAGGTCGTGTCATAGAACACAACAGCATGCCGGTAAAGTAAAGCAGGTATTTCTCTTTTATCATTCCGTAAAATGCCAGGCACATTGTAAAGAAGAAAACTGATTCGGTATAAGGAATAAAAAAACAAACAGCGCCCGGCAACGAAAGCAGCGTAATATATTTCAGTAAGTTTTCTTTTTTATCCAATGAAATATCAAGTGCTTTAAAAAGCAATATCAACCCTGAAATAAACAGCAGAAAATTAAAAATGCTGATACCAATGTTGGATAATCCTGTCACTTCCCAGATAAGCGGGAACAAAGGAAAGAATGCGAAAATAAAATCGCCCACCTTGTTTTGGTCGTAATGATTATCGCGGATAAAACGATAATGCACGGCATCCCATCGCAGCATGTTTTCGTTCGTTACTTTTTCAAATGCTTTGTCGGGTGCTATAATCTCGCCATTAACCTTTTGTATCTGACGAATGTGTTTGCCAATTGTTTTATCGTAAATCGTTTTATTCTGAAAAAGAATGTTGGCTCCCAAAGCGAGCAACAGCAGCAGAACTCCGAGGGCAAAAGGTTTCAGAATTGAACCCATCATTTATTTTGCGTTGAACAAACCGTATTTCAGAATGCAATAAATAGCGCGGAAGCCATCCTTCCATCCTATTTTTTTTCCCTCTTCATAAGTACGACCGTAGTAAGAAATTCCCACCTCGTAAATTCTGATGTTTTTTATGCGCGCAATTTTAGCAGTTACTTCGGGCTCAAAACCAAAACGGTTTTCAACCAGATTGAGGCTTTTCACCATTTTACTATCAAATAATTTGTAGCAGGTTTCCATATCCGTTAAGTTCAGGTTGGTGAACATATTTGACAGGAACGTAAGAATGTTATTACCTATGGAATGCCAGAAAAACAAAATCCTGTGAGGATTACCGCCCATAAAACGCGAACCGTATACCACATCAGCAAAACCGTCAACGATTGGTTGCAGCAACAAATTAAATTCCTGAGGGTTATATTCTAAATCCGCATCCTGCACAATCAGGTAATCACCTGAAGCAAGTTGAATTCCTTTGTGAATAGCAGCGCCTTTGCCTTGATTAATTTCCTGATTATACAATTGAATATTAAGTTCAGGATGTGCTGCACTGTATTTCTCCAATGCTGTTTTTGTGTCGTCTGTTGAGCAATCATTCACAATAATGATTTCTTTTTCAAACCCTCCAATCAGTTGCACAGCATTTACTTTGTCAAGAATAAGATGAATGGTTCGTGCTTCGTTATAAGCCGGGATAATGATGGAAAGTTTTTTAGCGCACATCGGCTTAATCTATGTTAGTATTTTTAATAACGTAAAGCGGTCGGTTGCGGATATTGGCACTCATGCGGCTGATGTATTCGCCAATGATGCCGATGGAGATTAATTGTATCCCGCCAATAAAAGTAATTGCCAGCATCAGTGATGTCCAACCAGGTTCATATACTTTTAAAATGTAGCGTGAGTAAAGCGCATATAAAATCATCAGAAACGAAAAGCCTGAAACTGCAAAACCTGCACCTGTTGCAAATTTCAAAGGGAAGTTGGAGAACGATGTTATTCCATCCAACGCAAAACGAATCATCTTGCTGTAAGTATATCCTGTTTCACCTGATTGTCTTTCATCGCGGTCGTACTCTACAAACGTTTGCTCAAAACCTACCCACGAAATTTGTCCGCGCAGAAATTTTTCTTTTTCGGGCATGCTCTTTACAATATCAGCTACCTGCTTACTCATAATTCTGAAATCACCGGTGTCAACAGGAATAGAAACTGAAGTGATACTGCTAAGAATACGATAAAACATTCCGGCTGTAAATTTTTTCAGAAAACTTTCACCTTTGCGTGCTCTGCGTTTTGCATATACTACATCAAAACCACTTTGCATTTTTTCAAACATCTCAATAATCAACTCAGGGGGGTCTTGCAAATCAGCATCAATAATCACAATAGCATCACCTGATGCTTTATCTAACCCTGCACTTACAGCCACCTGATGACCAAAATTGCGACTGAAGTCAATGTATTTTACAATTGTATTTTTTGCTGCCAGTGCTTTTATCAATGCAATGGAATTATCTCTACTGCCGTCATTCACAAAAAGAAATTCAGGCTCTACATTCATTTTTGAAACCACAGAACTAAGGCGTTCAAAAAGAGCAGGAATATTGCCTTCTTCGTTATAAATGGGAATAATAACAGAGAGTTTTTTTCTCATTTTTTAGTCTAATATCATTTCAGGAATTTCTCCATCCACAATTAATTTTCCGGCAGTTGCATTCTGTATGTGTTCAACTGAAATTCCGGGAGCGCGCTCCAGTAACTTGAATCCACCTTCTGGTAATACATCAAGCACGCCTAATTCTGTCACAATTTTTTTCACACAACGCAAACCTGTAATTGGTAAAGTGCATGACGGTAACAGTTTTGATTCGCCTGCTTTGTTCACATGCTGCATTGCCACAATTATATTTTTTGCAGAGGCAACTAAGTCCATTGCGCCTCCCATTCCTTTCACCATTTTGCCGGGAATTTTCCAATTGGCAATGTCTCCATTTTCACTTACTTCCATTGCACCAAGAATAGTCAGATTTACTTTCTGTGCGCGAATCATTCCAAAACTCAAGGCTGAATCAAAAATAGCTGCACCCGGCAAAAGTGTCACTGTTTGTTTTCCGGCATTAATCAAATCAGCATCTTCATCACCTTCAAAAGGAAATGGACCCATGCCCAGAATTCCGTTCTCGCTTTGCAATACTACATTCACTCCCTGAGGAATGTAATTGGCGCAAAGCGTTGGAATACCAATACCAAGGTTTACATAATATCCGTCTTTTATTTCTTTCGCAATGCGCTTTGCGATTCCGTTTTTGTCAAGCATGATTATCTTTTTCTTACGGTTCTTTGTTCTATTCTTTTCTCGTATTTCTCACCCTGAAAAATACGGGTAACATAAATTCCGGGCAAATGAATTTCCTGAGGATTTAATTCTCCGGGCTGCACTAATTCTTCCACTTCGGCAATAGTAATTTTTCCTGCCATGGCAACAAGAGGTGAAAAGTTTCGTGCAGTCATTCTGAAAATCAAATTTCCCATTGTGTCACCTTTCCATGCTTTTACTATTGAGAAATCAGGTTCAAAAGCATATTCCATGAGGTAGTCTTTTTCTTCACCATTGAATTTGAATCTGCGCACTTCTTTTCCTTCAGCAACTTCAGTTCCAACTCCTGCAGGTGTAAAAATTGCGGGCATTCCATAACCGCCAGCCATAAGGCGGGTAGCCAAAGTTCCTTGAGGAATTAAATCAACTTCAAGTTCACCGCTCAACATCTGGCGCTCAAATTCTGCGTTCTCGCCCACATAAGACGAAATCATTTTTTTAATCAATTTTTTTTGCAGCAATAATCCCAGACCAAAATCATCCACACCTGCATTGTTAGAAATGCATGTGAGATTTTTTTTTCCTTTTTTCACTAAGGCTGCAATGCTATTTTCAGGTATTCCGCATAAACCGAAACCGCCTAATGCAAGCGTCATTCCATCTTCAAGTCCCGCAAGTGCTTCGTCAGCGTTTTTTACTGTCTTGTTCATTGTATCTTAATCGTATTGATTGTCTTTATTCTTGTTTTGAAGTTTCTCTTTGCCGTATCTCACACAATCTAATTCTACTTTTATAGGTGTTGAAGGTCGCTCAAAAGGGCCTTGTGAAATACCAAGTGTTGGGTCGGCATAAACCTTTTTCATATACAAAGCCCAGATAGGTAAAGCCATGGAAGCGCCCTGTCCTAAAGCCATTCCCCGGAAGTGTGCGCTGCGGTCTTCACAACCTACCCATGCACCGGAAACCAGATTAGGAGTTAAGCCCATGAACCAACCATCACTGTTGTTTTGCGTTGTTCCTGTTTTTCCGGCAATCGGGTTCATAAGCTTGTATCTGTATCTCAAACGAACTCCTGAACCACCTTGCACCACTCCTTCCAGTAAATTCAATGTTACATAAGCTGTCTCTTCGCTCATGGCTTCATTAGTTAGCGGAACAAATTCCTGTAACACATTTCCGTTTTTGTCTTCAATACGTGTGATGTAAACCGGTTTGGTATAAACTCCTTTATTGGCAAATGTTGAATTTGCACCAACCATTTCATACACCGAAATATCAGGTGTACCAAGACAGATTGAAGGAACCGGGTCAATGGGTGAAGTAACACCCATTTTACGGACAAGGTTGATTACTGCTTCAGGCCCGTATTGCTTCATTACCCAGGCGGTTACGTAGTTGACAGATTGCGCCAACGCAAACTTGAGCGAAATTTCTTCACCTTCATGTTTGTGATCTGAGTTTTTTGGTGTCCAGTTTTTCAACAAACCAAAAGTTCCTTTTTCAAAAGTATAAGGGCGGTTTAACACTTTGTAACAAGGAGAATAGCCTTCCTGAATTGCCAGTGCATAGACAAAAGGTTTGAAGGTTGAACCTACCTGACGTTTGCCGTAATATACCTGGTCGTATTTAAAATGCTTGTAATTGATACCACCAACCCAGGCCTTTACATAACCCGTTTGCGGGTCCATGGACATAAAGCCTGTGTTGAGAAAATGCTTGTAGTAACGGATGGAATCCATTGGAGTAAGCACTGTGTCAATTTCTCCTTTGTAGGAAAAGATGGACATTTCGGTTGGAGTATTGAATGATCTTTCAATGGAATCCATTGGCGCTTTCTGCAACTTCATTTTGCGATAACGTTCGGAACGTTTCATAGCCTGCTTTAGCACTTTCGGAATTTCTTCATCGGTAAGTTGATAGAAAGGAGCCTTGCTTCTGCCTTTGTGTTCTTTGAAAAATGATTCCTGTAACACTGATAAATGCTCGCGCACTGCTTCTTCTGCATAAATCTGCATCTTTGAATTGATGGTGGTGTAAATTTTCAATCCATCGCGGTACAAATCGTAATTGGTGCCATCAGGCTTTTTATTTTCCTTGCACCACTTGATTAATTCGCCACGCAAAAATTCGCGGAAATACGTTGCGCTTCCTTCGTTGTGGTCAACACTTCTGTAAGTAAGTTTAAGAGGTATTTGTTTTAGTGAATCATACTTTACTTTTTCGAGGTAGCCATAGTTCACCATTTGCATCATCACCACATTGCGCCTGTGTTCGGTAGTGTCGGGTCTTCTGCGTGGATTGAACAGTGAGGGGTTTTTAGCCATACCCACCAGCAAAGCGGCTTCTTCAATTTTTAAGGAATCGGGAGAGGTGTTGAAGTAAACACTTGCTGCTGTTTGAATACCCACAGCATTGTGGAGAAAGTCAAACTCATTCAGGTACATGGTCAGAATCTCCTGCTTGGTGTAGCGTCTTTCCAATTTCACGGCAATGATCCATTCCGAAAGTTTTTCAATTACAATACCTCCGCTCATAGCTTTTCGGGTATTGAAAAGTTGCTTTGCCAACTGCTGTGTAATGGTGCTTCCGCCACCGCTGCTGGAGTTTCCGGTAAGAACGCCTTTTATTACACGGCCTAATGCACGGAAGTCAATGCCTGAATGTTCGTAGAAACGGGCATCTTCGGTTGCCACCAAGGCATTTACCAAATCTGGTGAAAGGTTTTCGTAACGCGCCTGTGTGCGGTTTACTGCATAATAGCTTCCGAGCACTTTCTGGTCGGCAGATATAACCTGCGAAGCAAGCATGCTCTTTGGGTTTTCCAACTCTTCCAGACTAGGCAGTTCGCCAAACAGACCTACAGAAATGAGGAGAATAATTAATCCAATCAGCAAGAAAGGGGATGCAAACAGCAGCCAGAAGAGGCGGACATATTTTTTATTGTCTGTGGTTTTTGCCATAGTAAATCAGGGCCTAAAAGTAATACAAATCTTAGACGTCCTTTGGGTAAAAAACGAAGAAACAGACAATAAATTGTTGAAAAACTATTGCGGGATGAACACCACCTTTTTTGCCGCCCTTTGTTGCTCCGTTTGCAGACGAATAAAATAAACGCCCTGAGCCAAATTCATTTCTGCAAGATTTATGCTAGTTCGGTTTATTCCGGCAACAGATTCTGTTTTGGAAGATTTGCCAATGTCAAACAGAAGTTGACCGCTTGTACTGTAAAGTTGCAAAGTGACATTTTCAGCATTTGTAAGTGTGTATTCAATGTTCACTATGTCGCCAGTTTGTGTTGGATAAACATTAAAATCAAAGAATGATTGCTGTTCATTAATGCCGATGGTATTGTCGGTAAACACGGCTGTGATAGTATCACTTGTGGTAAAATCTGTAAACACATGTGGGTCGAGTGTATTATTGCTAAGCACATTTCCGTTAGTGGTTTCCCAATGGCTGAAAGTATAGTTAGGGTTTGCGGTTGCTGTAAAATTGCTGGTTACATTTCCGAAATAGGTTCCTGTCCAAGGGAACTGATTCAGGTTTAGTGAATTGAACAAAATTGTTCCTGCACCAGCAGGTTCTGTTTTCAGGGTAATATCATACGGACCAGTTAAGGAGTAGCAATCTGTCCAGCTTGTGGTGAGCGCTGTGCAGCGGTCATCAATAAAGTCGCGGAGCTGCTGAACGTTTTGTGTCCACTCACTGTAGGTTCCGCTCCAGCGGCTGGCATGGCGCGCCATTTCGGGATCAATCAATGCGGCAGTGCTGTCTAATTTTGGAAGCATGTAATCACAACTGAAAACCGTGTTCCATAAATCAATCTGGCGCGAAATATAATAATCGTTAAAGCCTTCGTTTTCGCGTAGTTTCATGAGCACACCAATGTGGTCTTCGGGGTCGGAATCTCCATCAAGACCTTCCGGATCGCAAACATCGGCATTGGGTGAAATATCAGGAATGCCGGTATAATTGATGTAGTGGCCAAAGGTTGCATCATTGTCCCACAGAATATAGCCCCATTTCTGATGTGTGCCATTAGGGTCGGTACCGCGCCACCACCCTGTATTCCAGTTGAGCCAGTCGCTGCAAACGGTAAACATGTTTACCAATACATAATCTGTTAAGCTTGTTACATCGTAACGGTCTGCGACATACTGGTAATTGCCTTGCACGCTCATATCATTTGCCATGATGTAATTGTACAAGGTGTACCAATCATCAAGCGCAGGTTGTCCGCCATATTGCGCCCATGTGTTTCCCCAGGTTTCAATGAAATAGAGGTTGAATTTATCCTGATTGTAATAATATTTAGTGTTGTCATGGTCATCGGGATTATCGCGTAAATCATACACGCCCCAGTAAGCGCCATTAAGATATACCACACACTTTGAACCTCTGCGGACATCAAGATTTAAACCGCCCTGCAAACTTAAATTATGAATAAATGCATCACGCAAATGAGCGCTGCCATCATTGGAAGGATTGTGGTCGGCAGGATAATTATCATCACCGGCTGCGCGAAGTATCACACGCTGAAAATTATTTCTGTCCGTTGTATTAAACAATGGAGTTTCAACCGAATGGTTGTAACCCATTTCGTCACGCGAAACAAAGTCGAGACTTCGCTGACTGTTTGCCCATGAGTCTTGACCATGGCTATTAAACTCACCATAGCTTTTAGCGGTTCGAACACCTGCAGTATCAAAATATTCAAAGCTTCCGTAAGGACGCAAACTATTATCACCATTGGCAAGCGTAGTGAGTTGAGAACCGGTAACGGAAACGACAGGCAGTGAATGAACTTCGTTGATGAAATATGTTTCGAAGCGAATGAAACTGCTTAAAATAGTTGAGTTGGAGGAATATGTTTTTGCCTTAATTACAGTGGTAGATGAAACCGTGATTGGCCCTGTGTACAGCGTGGAAGATTGAAGAGGCTCATCACCGTTGATTGTATATCGGATGGATGAAGATGGTTCTGTTGTGGTAAGCGTAACAGTTTGCGTGGAAGTATAAAATCCAGCGGCAACACTCATTACGGGTTTTACCGCATACGCACTGTATGGCGTGGACGTGTTGTTAGATGCAGCAGGTGTGGGCGTTGAGAAAATACTCCATGCACTGTTTCCATTGGTGGTGCGACCATAGGAGTGACCGAGTTTGGTCGTAAACGTAATTTTATAGTCAATGATAACGCCCCCGGGGTTTGAGAAAACAACAAACTCGCCATTATTTTTTGTTTGCTTGAGTGTAAAATTGGTGTGATAAATTCCGCCTGATGAAACATTTCTTCCTGATGCCCACACGCGCAAATAACCATTGGCAGCAATGGATGCGCCCGAAGGAAATTGCCATTTTGTATTGTTCAGTGAATCATCGCTCAGATAATAAGCGGTTAGGTTTACAGTGCTGCCTGTTGTGTTGTAAAGTTCAATCCAATCATTGTAATCGCTGTGATCATCTACAAACTGATCAAGGTTGGAGCAGGAGAATTCGTTGATAACAATCTGAGCATTGATAATTGATAGTTGACAATTGATAATTAAGAATGCAGCGAGTAGAAATTTCTTCATGGAATTTATTTTAAGCAAAGATAGATTTTCCCTCAAACAGCCCTCAAAATCATTAAAATTGCAAAATGAAAACCTACTCGCGCCCGATATCAGCAGCTCCCGAAAAATTAGTGGAGAACGGAAAGTATAAACTTGGTTGTTTCAATACGCCTGTAAATCAGGCAAACTTGTTGGATTTCCCTTCGCCCTATAAACTGCCCTTGCCGCGTAGTATAAAAGCATTGCAGTTGCGCGAGTGGCAGGCTTTTCAACTGATGGGTAAAGACCATTTTATTATGGTGGCTGTTTACAACGCTAAGAAAATTTCGCTGGTGCAGTTTATTGTTTACGACATTAAGAACAACCACAAAATAAAATACGAAAAGAAAGTTGCTTCGTGGGATTTAACCGTTCCTGATACACTGTATAATTCAGTTGCATCATACACCAGCAAAAACTTTTCGCTGGAAGCAAAACATAATCTTGCTACTAACAAATTAGAATTAACTGCTAAAATAAAAGGATTCCAAAATCTTCCCGAGGTAAGTGCACACTTCAAAGGACAGCACGATGTTATAAAATACACACCTATGGTAGTTTGCAATCCGTTTTCAGCTGGACGGGTAATGTATTCTCACAAATGTTTGATGCCCATGAGCGGTGAATTAACTATTGGCGACAAGTATTTAAAGTTTGAAGAAAGCGATTCGCAAATGATACTGGACGATCATAAAGGTTATTACCCTTACCCCACTGTTTACGACTGGGTAACGGGCATGGGGCGAGATAAAGAAAACCGTATCGTTGGTTTTAACCTTACGAACAATCAGGTGATAGAACAGGAAAAATATAACGAGAATTGTCTGTGGTTCGATGGCGAATTGCATCCTCTACCGCCCATAAAAGTAAAACGCCCTGATGGTGTAAAAGGCAAATGGCAAATAAGTGATGAATACGATATGGCGAATCTGGAATTCACACCCGTAATCCATACTTCGGTTAACATAAATCTGTTGATTTTAAAAAGCCAGTACGAAGGACCTTATGGTTTTTTCAACGGCTATCTGAAAAAGACAACTGGCGAAAAAGTGATGATTGAAAATCTATTGGGAATGGGTGAGGATTTTTATCTGAGAGCATGAAAAATTTAATCTCCATTTTCATTTTATTTTTATCCCTCAGCGCATTTGCACAGGAATGGACCTTGAAAAAAAATGAGGACGGAATAAAAGTTTACACCCGCCTGCCCGAGGGTAGTAGTTTAGATGAGGTGCGCGCCACTGTATGTGTAAAAACTACGCTGTCGGCATTTACGGCTTTGCTTAAAGATGTTGATGGTTACAAAGCCTGGGCCTATAACTGTGTGGAATCAAAGGTTATTAAAATGGTGTGCGACACTGCACAGTGTTATTATACCCAAACCGATTTACCCTGGCCGGTAAGCAACCGCGATTTGATTTTCCGTTCGTCACTAAAACAGGACAGCACAACGCTTGTAATAAAAACAAACTCAGTCTGTGTTCCTGATATGCTTGCAGAAAACGAAGGCATAGTAAGAATAAGAGGTGGCCGCAGTGCATGGACACTTACTCCGATTGCAGGTGGTTACGTGGATGTAGATTATTTTGCAAGCATTGACCCGGGCGGCACGATTCCCGCATGGCTTATTAATTCAACAATTGATACCGGACCATACAATACACTTAAGAATGTACGCAAGTTGCTTGAAGGCGGCAAATACAAAAGCACTACGTTCTGGTTTGTAAAAGAGTTGGGTGAATAAACTGTCGTTCAACGAAAAAATGTAACATCCCTCTCCCCTGTTACATAGAATAAAGCGGAACCGATAATTTGTGCGCTATGAAAAATTCTATGCCCCTCATTTGTTGTTTTGTTGCTGTTTTCACTTCAATTTCAGCGCAAACAATCCAGTTGAAAAACTATTCTATTAATAATACCGGTTACTCTGCCCTTTTTCCTGCCGACCCGGGAAAGGCTGATTTTTCAATGAACAACAGTGAACTTGAAGAGTACATGATGGAAGTTTCCAGTAACGGAAAACGTTATGGTCTCCAATTAGTATTGCTGGGCAAAAATTTTCTTAATTCAGATAAAGAAACACTGGAAAGCCTGTTGGTTTCTTACATGCAGCTTTTAAAATTATCCTATGATGTTACCAGCGGTATTGGATATATCAGGGAACAAAAACATCCATCTAATTCAGATGCCAACGGCATTCTTGATTTCTGGGAAGATGAGCGTGGAGGGCAGTGGGCAGTAAAAGGTTGGGTTGACAGAAATGCACTTGCAGTATTATATGTTCACACCCGCTCGGCTGCCGACATGAGGGTGCCCTATGAGTTTTTAGACGGGTTTTCGTTTAAAAAATTTACGAAAAAAGATTTGCCCCGCAAGGGAACACTGAAGTAGTATTACTTTTCTCTTATTTTTAGTTATTAGGATAACCTGCTTCCACCCATGATTTAATTTTATTGATGTCGCAAGTGCTCAACTTTGAACTTGGCGGCATTGATTGTGCCATTCCGTTCTGTGCAACCGCATTGTATAATTTACCTGATGCGGCTGTAGCTGAAACTCCTGAGTAACTCGTAAGATTTATTCCACCTGAGGGTGAGCTTCCACTGTGGCAACCATTGCAGTTGGTTGAAATAATAGGTGCAATGTTATTTGCATACGACATGTTTAAGGTATTACAGTTTGAACTGTCCTGAGTGCATTCATCGTTTAATCCTCCCTGTATAATCCATTGTGCAATAATATCAATCTGGGCATTTGTTAATGGCGTGTTTCCTGCAGGTGGCATCATATCTTCAGTATTATTAGTGGTTATAACTTCATATAATTTGCTGTCGTTTAAATTCCCCGGATGAATAGAAGAATAGGCGCCCACATGATTTGAAAAATTATATCCTTCAGTATGGGTTATGCCATCGTGGCATCCACTTTTAGCACAATTGCTGTTAAGGATAGGAAGTACATCGTTTACAAAATAAACGTGATTGGAGTCGCAGTTGCTGCCTCCGTTTTCTGTTAAAGGTACGGGGGTTTTATCTTTTGTGCAGCCAGTAATAAATACAATCGCTGCAAATGCAAGTAGTATAGTATGTATGATTTTCATTATTGTTTATTTTTGATTAGGGTAAATATTCTGGAAATATTAAAGCCAAGGCGAAACTCGCCTTTGAGCCAGTTGGATCTGTTTTCAGTTAAAAACTGGCTTTCTATTAAACCCTTATTATTGCTGAAGAGCAGATGAAATACGTGTCCTCCTGTCTCAATTTCAAGACCTATACCTATATTATCATAATAGCCGTTTTTTGCAGTTCGTATTTTATCAAAGGTGTGAAAATAATCAAACACAATCCCCATTCGTTTGGTAAACTTTATTCTTCCTCCAATTCCCAAGGCAAACAATCCATTCTTGTCAGTATAGTGAACATAATTGCGATGGATGTAGGTTGGCAAGACCTCCAGTGAAATTGCGTTTGATATTTTTCGGGCTATAATTATCTGCCCAACATAATTCATTCGGTGAGCAAAATTGTCTTTAAAATAAGTGACTGAATAAATATCGTCTGAGCTTTTCATGGTAGTTAAGCCCACATCAATAAAAGCAGATATTGTTAAAGGAAATCCACCATTACTGCGCTGCGAAATGAGTTTGTACTTTGAGGAGAAGTCAAGTATCTGGCGATGGAAATATGCACCTTTGCTGCGCGCAAAACCAATACACCAATTATTGGTTATTCCATAATCAAATGCCAGACGGATATCTGTAACATTATCAAAACCATAAAGTGTTTGCACGCCTCCTGCCTTTCCTGCCATATCATCAAATCGATGGGATATACGGAAATCCAGTTCACCTTTTCGTATCTGCTCAATTGTTTGAGCATTAATGAGTTTTGTGGTTTTAAATGTGGCTATTACGGGCGATTTTTCGGCAGGAGTCTGCTCATTCAGTAAATCACTAAGACTGCCTTCTTGTGAAAAGACGTTGAGCGTTAGGGTAAGCAGCAAAAGGATAAGAAACTTTTTTTTCACTATAGTTCTATTTTTGAATGAGTAAATTCTGTTTACAAAGATAGGAAGGGTATCGCTAAGGGATAATGATGTACATCAGCAAATGGGTTGATTAATCTCGTGTTCATAAATGAATTGAGTAATAAACTTTTATTATTGAAAGACAGATTAACAAAAGAAATAATCTTAAAACAATTTATATTTGGACTTTCACTCATAGTTAAGACTAATTGCAAACTTTTCTTTTCTTTGCAATCCTTAAGAAAAAAGAAACCAAATGAAGCGACTAAGTTTATTAGCGATATTGATTATTTCCTGTTTTCAGCTTTTTGCCCAAAATATTACGGGTGTAATCAAAGATGAAGCCTCAGGAGAATCACTCATAGGCGCCAGTGTGGTGATAAAAGGCACCAGCATAGGAGCTGTAACTGATTTTGACGGCAAATTTTCGTTCAATCCCAAAGACCAGAAAGCGCCCTATACCCTTGTTATTTCTTACATGGGCTACGAAACTCAGGAAAAAGTTTTGCAATCGGCAGCTACTCCGCTTAACATAAATTTAGGTAGCAGCAAAATAGCCCTGAAAGAAGCTACTAAAATAGAACAACGCATTTCTGAGAAACAAAAAGAAAGTGCGCTAACGGTAGAAAGCATGGACGTTATAGCCATTAAAGAAACCCCTGCCGCTAATTTTTACGAAGGGCTTGGAAACCTGAAAGGCGTTGACCTTACCTCAGCAAGTATCGGGTTTAAAATCATTAACACGCGGGGCTTTAACAGCACCTCACCTGTTCGCTCATTGCAAATTATTGATGGGGTTGATAACCAAAGTCCTGGCTTGAATTTTTCGCTAGGAAATTTTTTGGGAGCTTCTGATTTAGATGTATTGAAAGTAGATATTATTCAGGGAGCAAGTTCAGCATTTTACGGACCCAATGCTTTTAACGGGGTACTGAGTATGACAACCCGGAACCCATTTGTAAAACCCGGACTAGCCGTGCAATTTAAGGCTGGTGAGCGTGGCTTGTTAGAAACATCAGTACGCTATGCTCAGGTGTTTAAAAACAAAGCAGGTGTAGATAAGTTTGCCTATAAACTGAACCTGTTTTACATGCAGGCGCATGATTGGGAAGCCACCAACAGCGACCCCTCCACCTCCAGCCGTGTAGGAAAACAAAACCCCGGAGGATATGATGCCGTGAACCGCTATGGTGATGAAAATCTTACCAGCGGAATAAATAATGCAACAACAGTTGGTCAGCAACGCGACTTCCCGGGTTTGGGTCTTTGGCATCGCGATGGTTACTGGGAAAAAGATCTTGTAAGCTACGATGCTAAGAATCTGAAAGCATCCTTAGCCATGCACTACCGCATTAAAGAAGATGTGGAACTTATTGTTGCTTCTAATTTTGGAACGGGAACAACCGTTTATCAGGGCGATAACCGCTACAGCCTGAAAGACATTTTGTTTTTTCAGAACCGAATCGAAATCAACAAACGTGATAAATATTTTTTCCGCCTATATGCAACAAATGAAGATGCGGGAAAAAGCTACGATGCGGTTTTCACTGCCTACCTGATGCAAAATGCAGCAAAAGATAACAATGAATGGAGCCGAGATTACCGCAACTACTGGAGTATTTATGTAAAGAACGATGTGCGTGCACTTCCGGGATTCCCTCCTACCACTTTTCCTTATGATACTACAGCAGCTAATGCTGTAATGAATATGTACATGGATTCACTGAACAACTGGCATGATCAGGCCCGCGACTTTGCCAACTCAGCAAATAGCGTTACAGGAGGTGGTGCTTATTATGCGCCCGGAACAGCAGCTTTCGACAGCTTGAGAAATGCAATCACCTCACGCAAATCTTTTGGCGAAGGCGGGACGTTGTTTTATGACAAGTCAGCATTATATCATGCCCATGGTGAATACAAATTCAAACCATCGTTTATGGATATTACTGTTGGAGCTAATGGAAGATTGTACACTCCAAATTCACAAGGAACCATTTTCAGCGATACGCTGGATAAAGACAGCAACCGCATAAAGATTTATAATTACGAATACGGTATTTATCTGGGCCTTGAAAAGAAACTGAAAGAAGATAAATGGAAATTTAACCTTACGGCCCGTCTTGATAAAAACAGAAATTTCAATTTCCTTGTTTCGCCTGCAGCTTCTGTTATCTGGAATCCTCATAAGAATCATACGCTGCGTGTTTCATTTTCTGCCGCTATCCGCAACCCTACGCTGGCCGACCAATATCTTTATTATAACGTAGGTCGCGCAATCCTTATTGGAAATGTAACGGGTTATGATTCGCTCATCACCATTCCATCATTGCAAAATTATTTCAACTCTACCAGTTTAGATAAATCGTTGCTGGAATATTTTCACATCGACCCAATTCGTCCTGAAAAAGTAAAGACTGCTGAAATCGGTTACCGCTCAACCCTATTCAATCGTTTATACATTGACTTGAATTATTATTTCAGCTATTACACCGATTTTATCGGATATAAACTTGCTGCTGTTGCACGATTTGATACTTTGTTTACTAACCAGATTAATTATCTGCAGGCCTACCGCATAGCCACAAATGCGCAAGGTGCTGTAACAACACAAGGTTTTTCAATAGGCGCAAATTTATTCTTTGCAAAAAATTTCTCTATCAATGGAAACTATTCGTGGAATGTGCTAAACGAATCATCCAGTTCAAAAGACCCGATTATTCCTGCGTTCAATACACCTGCTCATAAATACAATGCAGGCATAAGCGGGCGCGATTTTGACCTCAACCTGTTTGGATGGAAAACACATCACTGGGGCTTTAACACCAATTACAAGTGGGTGCAAGGCTTTGATTATACAGGCAGTCCACAGTTTACAGGTTTTGTGCCATCTTACTATATGGTAGACGCACAGATTAACAAACAGATTCCGAAAATTCACTGTACATTAAAAGTAGGCGCGTCAAACCTTACAAACAATAAACAATTTCAGGTGTATGGCGGCCCAAGAATTGGACGCATGGCCTACATTTCAATTTTATTTGAGTTAGAGAAAAAATAAAATGTCGCTCACAAACGAAATCGGAAACAAAGGAATTCTGATTGGCACAACTATTCTGTTACTGTGGTTTGTGAGTTTTGTGTTTGCGCTAACGCAACCGTTATATTGGTTAGGATTCTGGGCTGTTCCGCTTGTGGTGTTGCTTACGCAACTTTTTACAGGAGTTTTTATTACTGCACACGATGCTATTCATGGTGTAGTGTATCCTGCTAACCTAAAAATAAATCGACTTTTTGGTATTTTATGTGCTTCACTTTTCGCATTTAATTCTTATGATCTGATGTATAAGAATCATCATGCACATCACAGTAATACTGGCGACAATATTGACCCTGATTTTCATTCAAGCCGGAAATTTATTCCATGGTTTATTTCATTCATCCGCCATTATATCGGTTGGAAACCTTTGCTGCTTACTGCTATTTTTTTTAATTCTCTGTTGTGGATTTTGAAAATAGATTTGGCGAATTTGCTTTTATTTTATGTGTTTCCAATGTGCCTCAGCACTATTCAATTGTTTTATTTCGGCACCTTTCAGCCACATAGCGGAATACATAACAACAAATATAAAAGCGGAACACAGGATAAGAATCACCTGTGGGCGTTTGTAAGTTGTTATTTTTTCGGGTATCACTACGAACACCACGACAATCCTTCGATTCCATGGTGGAGGTTGTATAGAGCAAAAGAGAGTCTGGGGAAACTATCAGCTTAACTTATTGCTCTGGCCGCATCTGCGGAAAGAACAATACTTCCTGAATGCTTTCCTGATTAGTCATCAGCATTGTCAAGCGGTCAATACCAATTCCCATTCCTGAAGTTGGTGGCATACCATATTCTAAAGCTCGCAGAAAATCCTGATCAATCAACATCGCTTCATCATCGCCTTTTTCTGAAAGTTTCATTTGTTCTTCAAAGCGCTCGCGTTGATCAATCGGATCATTTAGCTCCGTGTATGCATTTGCGATTTCTTTTCCGTTTACCATTAATTCAAACCGCTCAACCAAGCCTTCTTTAGTTCTATGTTTTTTGCAAAGTGGAGACATTTCTATCGGGTAATCAATAATGAATGTAGGTTGAATAAAATTTTTCTCGCACTTGGAACCAAAAATTTCATCAATCATTTTTCCTTTACCCATACTTGGGTCAGTTTCAATATGAAGTTGCTTACACGTATCACGTAATTGATTTTCATCCATTCCTGAAATGTCAATTCCTGTATATCCTTTTATTGCATCATACATACTGATGCGTTTAAAAGGCGGTTTAAAATCAATTTCTTTATCACCAAGTTTAACTACAGTTTGTCCGTGCAAATCCATTGCTATTTTTTCCAGTAATGTTTCTGTGAAATCCATCATCCAGAAATAATCTTTGTATGCAACATAAATTTCCAGAACGGTAAATTCAGGATTATGTGTGCGATCCATTCCCTCATTACGGAAATCTTTTGCAAATTCATAAACACCGTCAAAGCCGCCAACAATAAGACGTTTCAGATAAAGTTCATTTGCAATTCTTAAGTACAAAGGAATATCCAATGCGTTGTGATGTGTAACAAAAGGTCGAGCTGCCGCACCACCTGCAATAGGTTGCAGAATTGGAGTCTCCACTTCCAGATACCCATGCTTATTAAAGGTATCACGCATTGAAGTCATCAATTGCGTGCGTTTGATAAATGTATCGCGCACTCCTTTATTCACAATTAAATCTACATAACGCTGGCGGTATCGCAACTCAGGATTTGCAAAAGCATCGTGTACATTTCCATCTGCATCAGTTTTTACAACAGGCAGCGGCTTTAATGATTTGCTAAGCAGTGTGAGTGTTTTAACGTGAATAGAAACTTCACCAACCTGTGTGATGAATACATAACCTGTAACACCAATAAAATCTCCAAGGTCAAGATATTTTTTAAAAACATCGTTGTACAATGCCTTGTCTTCGCCAGGGCAAATTTCATCACGGTTGATATACAACTGAATTTTTCCGCTGCTGTCCTGAAGTTCCGCAAAGCTTGCCTTGCCCATAATGCGCTTGCCCATCAATCTTCCGGCAATACTCACATTGGTATAATTTGTTGAATCAGCAGTATAGTGTTGATGAATATCTGCAGATGAAACATTCACTTCATATAATGCCTGCGGGTAAGGATTGATGCCTAATGCTTTTATTTTTTCCAACGATTCTCTGCGTTGGATTTCAAGTTCTGTAAGTTCTTTGCTCATACTGTTTTTTGAAAATATTTTCTAATGTAATGCCTTTTCAGAAAGCACTAATCCATCCTCGTCAGCATATAAAAAATGACCCGGCACAAAATTAACTCCGGCAAAACGAACAGGAATATTGGTTTGTCCTTCATTACGTTTTATGCTTTTTACCGGACAAGTTCCTATTGCTTTTACGCCCAGATCAATTCCTGAAATCTCTTCGCTGTCGCGTATGCAGCCAAAAACTACAATTCCATTCCAGTTATTTTTTTTTGCAAGTGCCCCTATCAATCCTCCAACCAATGCACAACGCAGCGAACCTCCACCATCAACTACCAATACTTTTCCTGTTCCATCTGCTTCAAGTGCAGTTCGGACAAATGTGTTGTCTTCAAAAACCTTGACAGTAACAATTTGACCATTAAATGTTTTTCTGCCTCCAAAATCATTAAAAATATCTTCGGCCACCTGAAGTTTTTCGATGTGTTCGTCACACAAATCTGCTGTTTTTATGCTCATTAATCTAATTGTTAATCCGCGCGAAAATACAAAAACCAAAATGAGGATAGCTATTCATAAATTTAAAGAAGTTGTTTTTTCTACATTTCTAAACTATATTTGCCAAACAATGAATTTATTTATTCTCTTAGGCTACTCACTATTTTGAAAGCAATAGTTTTTCGGGTCTTTTTTATCAGCATACTTTTTCAGGCTTTATTATCTCAGGCTCAAAACAATTGTGATATAAACGCAATTAATGCAGCTTTTACCGGAGCGGGGTATATTGCAGTACCTGTTACCGGTCAGCCGTGCAGCATGTATTTTATTAATCCTACCTCACAGGATGCAGCAGCAAGCGAGGCACAGGCGCAGGCATTAGGTGCACACACTGTAGTATTTAACGATGCAGCTGAGAATACAAATGTTGTAGCAGGTCTGAATGCAGCAGGATATGGTGGGGCTACCATTTGGATTGGTTATCACCGCACAGGAACCGGCTCCGCCACTTTTTATGCATTGGACGGAACTACAGGTAATTTTCCTGTGCCTTCAGGCGGAGGAGTTTATCAGAGCTGGGCAGGAGGAGAACCTAATAACAATGGATATAATGGTTGTACTTTTGGTTGCAATTTTGCATGCAGCGACTCATATCGTTGCAACAATGGTGAACAGTGTGTGCAAATTTATCCTGACGGGATGTGGAATGATCTTCCTTGCGACCGACTAAGCATTTCATTGATTGAAGTAAATATCTGCCCTCAAACTACTGCAGATCCTGACTTGACTATTTGCCTTGGTGATCAGGCTACACTTAATACAACAACAACATTACTCGGTTCAAATCCTTATACCTATTCCTGGTCACCATCTACATTTGTTACCAACCCTAATGCACAATCAACCTCTGTTTCTCCTGATGCTACCACTACTTATACTGTAACTACTACAGACCGCTACTCCTGTCAGGGAACATCTGATATAACTGTAACAGTAAACCCGGCAGGTGGAGAAGCCGGACCCGATGCTACACTTTGCATTGGTGGTTCAGTTCAACTAAATGCTACTGGCGGAGCAACATATTTATGGTCGCCTGCAACGGGTTTGAGTAATCCAAATATTGCAAATCCCACAGCTTCGCCAGCAGCAACAACTGCCTATTTTGTAACAATTACATCTGCTGCTGGTTGTCCATATACTGACTTTCTTACTGTTACCGTATCACCCAATGCGCCTATTAATGCTGGGACTGATGCAGCAGTTTGTGCCGGAACAGGTACTACATTAAATGCAACAGGCGGCTCAACTTATGTATGGACACCAACAACAGGTTTAAGTGATCCTAATATTGCCAATCCTGTTGCAACACCTGCTGCAACAACAACCTATACTGTAAACGGAACGGATGCAAATGGTTGTACAGGTACTGATGCTGTTATTATTACTGTAAACCCTACTCCAAATGCAAATGCAGGAACTGATGCCGATGTTTGCAATGGCTTATCTACAACATTAAACGGCTCTGGAGGAGTTTCCTATGCATGGACACCTCCCACAGGATTAAGCGCAACTAATATTAACAACCCTGTTGCCACACCTGCCGCTACTACAACGTATACCCTTACTGTAACCGATGCAAATAGCTGCACCGATACTGATGATGTTATTGTTACTGTAAATCCTTTGCCACCAGCTGATGCAGGGCCGGATGTTCCTGTTTGCACAGGCTCTTCAGTTACTTTGCAGGCAAGCGGAGGAACACAATATTCTTGGTCACCAACAACCGACCTTAGCAACCCAAACATTGCTGCCCCGGTTTGCACGCCTGCTGCTGCTATTACTTACACTGTTACAGTTACCGACAACAACGGTTGCATTGCAACCGATGATATAGATGTAACTGTAAATCCATTGCCCATTGCCGATGCAGGAACAGATGCAAGCATCTGCCAGAATTCAAGCACCACACTTAATGGTGCGGGAGGCGTAATTTATCTTTGGAGCCCTGCAACGGGTCTTGATGACGCAACCTTGCAAAATCCTTCAGCAAGTCCGCAGGTTACAACTACTTATACTGTAACTGTTACTGATGCAAACTCATGCTCTTCAACAGATGATGTGGATGTAACTGTAATTCCTGCCGAACCTGTAAATGCAGGTAATGATGCAAGCGCCTGCTTAGGTGACCCTGTTTCATTAACAGCAACAGGAAACGGAGTTTCTTTTTCATGGAGTCCTGCAACAGGATTAGACAATGCTAACATTGCAACTCCTGTTGCTACACCTGCCGCAACAACACAATACACTGTTACTATGACAGACGCAAATAACTGCACCAGTACAGATGTTGTAATAGTCACTATCAACCCGATTCCAGTGGCAGCTTTTTCAGCCACCTTAGTATGCAAAGACGAACCAACTGTTTTTACCAATCAAAGTACTGTGAGTTCCGGAACAATAGTCAGTTACAGTTGGGATTTCGGAGATCTAAATACCTCAGTAGCGGCAAGTCCTTCAAATACCTATGCAACTGAAGGTAGTTATTCGGTTGTACTTACAGTTGTTTCTGACCAAGGCTGCACCAATTCAATAACCCAAAATGTTACAGTTTACCCTTTGCCTGTTGTTAATTTTGAAGCGGTTCCCACTGATGGTTGTATTCCACTTGATGTTCAGTTCAATGATTTGAGCACCATTGTATCAGGTACTAATGTTTCGTGGTTATGGAATATTGAAGGCGTTGGTACAGTTAACGAACAAAACACTGCACAAACCTTTTCAAATGCAGGTTTATATGATGTTACTTTAACCGTTACATCTGATGAAGGCTGTATAACAACACTTACACAAAGCAATTTTATTACTGTTCATCCAAACCCTATTGCTCAATTTGTTGCTATTCCTGATCGTACTGAAATTTTATATCCAGAAATTACATTTACAGATTTATCATCAGGTGCACCAACCGAATGGAACTGGGATTTTGGAACAGGTGATGCTTCAACAGAAGAGAGTCCAATTTATAGCTTTCCTGATACAGGAACTTTTACCGTATTACTTGAAGTATTGAACCAATATGGTTGCCCAGATACCATAAGCCAAACAGTTGTTATCACTCCCTCGTTTACTATTTATGTTCCAAATGCATTTACTCCTGACGGAGATGGTGTAAACGATATTTTTCTTCCTAAAGGAATTGGTTGGAGAGATTATGAGCTACGTATTTTCAGCCGTTCAGGAAATCAAGTCTTCACCACTTTTGATCCACTTCAAGGTTGGGACGGAAGTGTGCGCAATGCCGGAAGAGTAACAATCTCTGACGTTTATGTGTGGCGCATCTATGTGCGTGACAAGAACAACCGCAAACAGGATTATAAAGGAACTGTTACGCTGGTGAAGTAGTTTGTATCTCTAAAGCAAGTCGTTCGCAAGATTTGCCAACTCGCTCCGCTCTCCTTTTTCTAAAGTAATATGCGCACAAATCGGATGGTTTCTGATTTTGTCAATCAGATATGAAAGTCCGTTACTCTGGGTATCAAGATAAGGTGTATCAATCTGGAAAATATCACCGGTGAAAATAATTTTTGTGTTTTCACCTGCACGAGTGATGATGGTTTTTACTTCGTGTGGTGTTAAGTTTTGCGCTTCATCCACAATAAAGAAAATATTAGAAAGGCTTCGCCCTCGTATGTATGCAAGCGGGGTGATTACCAACTTTTCGTTATCAACCATATCCTGAATTTTTTTGAATTCTTTTCCACCTTCAGGAAATTGGTTCTGTATAAATTTCAGATTGTCCCAAAGCGGCTCCATGTAAGGGTTGATTTTTGATTTTATATCGCCAGGCAAATAACCGATGTCTTTATTGCTTAGCGGAACAATTGGCCGTGCAAGATAAATCTGACGGAATTCTCTTTTTTGTTCCAAAGCGCCAGCCAATGCCAACAATGTTTTTCCTGTTCCGGCAACACCTTGTATTGTTACCAGACTGATACGTGGATTCATAATCGCGTTCAATGCAAAAACCTGCTCAGCATTCAACGCCTTTATACCAAACGCACTATTTTTTTCAACCCGCTCCAGCAATTTTGATTCAGCATTGTAACAAGTCATTGCTGAAGTTTTTCCGTTGCGCAGAATGTAGTAATGATTGGTGAGCGGTTCTTTTATTCCTGCTTCTTTAGCTTCACAGGTTCCGGTTTCATATACTTTATTGATAGCTTCGGTAGTGCTTTTATCAACTATAGTTCTACCTGTATAAAGTGTATCTACATTTTTAATTTTTCCCGTTTCAAAATCTTCTGCAGTGAGGTTAAGCGATTTTGCTTTAAGACGAAGGTTAATATCTTTTGAAACCAGAATTACTTTTCTGTCCGGAAATTCATTCACCAGCGAAAGTGCAGAATTCAGAATTTTATGATCGGCTTTTTTCTCACCAAAAACTTTGTCTGCATCTACGGTGCTGTGACTGTTCATTACCACTTTGAATTTCCCTTTTTTATCGGAGCCATTCAGATTTACCCACTCCTGCAAAGTGTGATGCTCAGAAAGTGCATCAATCATGCGGATGAATTCACGC
The DNA here is from genome assembly GCA_947478465.1 of Bacteroidota bacterium. GTDB lineage: Bacteria > Bacteroidota > Bacteroidia > SXHM01 > SXHM01 > SXHM01. Next base: position 63,279 of record CANJWH010000003.1, on the reverse strand, counting down.
GCTGAAAAATTTTTGGTGTCGTTACCTTTTTTAAAGTTGTCAAGTTCCTCAAGAACTGTTATTGGAATAGCTACATCATGCTCCTGAAAACTTTGGATTGCATTGTGGTCGTAGATGATTACAGAAGTGTCAAGAACGAAGATTTTTTTGTTTTTTTCTTTTGGCGGCATACTCGATGCTGGGGGGATAGTTCGCAACGAAAGTATGTTTTGGAATCACATTAAATCGAATCAAGCGATTCAATTTTTAAACAAAATGCTGTTACTAAATATTTATTTCTTCAGAACAATAAATTCTCAAAGGGGTAACGCTTCATATGAATCGTTTTTACCTGCGCATAAATTTTATCACGGAATTCATCAATGTTTATTTTTTTCTCGGCTGAAATAAAAACACAATTATTTCCCAATCGCGACATCCAACTTTCTCGCAAATCATCCAATGAAAGATTCTCTTTTGTGGAAGGCAATAAATCATCTTCCTCTTTTTTAGTGTAAGTAAATGCATCAATTTTATTGAACACTACAATCACTTCTTTGTCTTTTGCGCCAATCTCTATGAGCGTTTCATTTACCACTCGCATCTGGTCTTCAAATTCAGGATGTGAAATATCAACAACGTGCAATAATATATCTGCTTCGCGCACTTCATCCAATGTTGATTTAAACGATTCAACTAACTGGTGAGGAAGTTTGCGAATGAATCCAACAGTGTCAGTCAGCAAAAAAGGAAGATTTTCAATTACAACTTTTCTTACCGTTGTATCCAGCGTTGCAAACAATTTATTTTCTGCAAACACTTCGCTTTTACTCATCAAATTCATGATGGTAGATTTTCCAACGTTGGTGTAACCCACCAATGCAACACGAACCAAAGCCCCTCGGTTTTTACGTTGTGTTGCCATCTGCTTATCAATGGTCTCCAACTTTTGTTTCAGGAGCACAATTTTATCACGGATAATACGTCTGTCAGTTTCAATTTCCGATTCCCCGGGACCACGCATACCAATACCACCTTTCTGCCTCTCCAGGTGAGTCCACATTCTCGTCAGTCTTGGGAGCAAATATTCATATTGCGCAAGCTCTACCTGCGCTTTTGCATGAGCTGTTCGCGCTCGTGCTGCAAAAATATCGAGTATAAGATTACTACGATCAAGGATTCTGCACTCAAGAATTTTTTCAATATTCCGCAGCTGAGAAGGACTTAATTCATCATCAAAAATGGCAATGTTAATTTCATTTTCCTTGATGAAAATTTTTATCTCGTTTATTTTTCCAGAACCTAAAAACGTTGCGGAATCAGGTTTATCCATTTTCTGCGTGAAGCGTTTTACAGGAATTGCTCCTGCAGTTTCTGTCAGGAAAGCAAGTTCGTCCATGTACTCCCTCACCTTCTGTTCATTCTGGTGTTGGTTAATCATACCAATAAGAATTGCCGTCTCCTGCTTTTTCGCGGTATCAAATAATTGTTTCTTGCTCATTTTGTCTTGTAGGTGGCAAAAGTAGGTATTTAACATTATTTAATAATTAAGCGAAACCGGAACCCTGCCGATTATCTGCCAATCATTAACTTTGCCGCCAATTCTAAAAAAGCTATACGCTTTTAACAGCCAAAAAATGAACCAGAAATCTTTGAAAATATTCCTTTTTTTCTTTGCTTCAATCACACTTTTCTCATTGCAGGGAAAGGCTCAGGAAGCATGGTCTTTACAAAAGTGCATTGAATACGCACTTGAAAATAATATCTCTGTAAAACAAAATGAACTGAATGCTGATGTAGCAAAAGAAAATTATAATCAGAGTATTGCAAATCTACTTCCTTCTCTTAATGCTGGTGCATCGCACTCCTACAACTGGGGGCAACGTATTGACCCTTTCACAAACACATTTGCTACAAACCGAGTGCGTTCCAATAATCTTTTCATTAGTTCGCAGGTAACGCTTTTCAGTGGATTGCAACTGCAAAATACGCTGAAACAAAACAGCCTGAATTACCTTGCCGGCAAATACGATGTTGAGAAAATGAAAAACGACATTTCACTTAATGTCGCTACTGCATACCTCAATGTTTTGTTTACTCAGGAATTGTTGGGCGTTGCAAAGACACAAAAATCAATTACCGAATCACAGGTTACCCGCACACAAAAATTAGTAGATGCCGGAACACTTGCGCTTGGCAGTCTTCTTGATTTGCAGGCGCAGCTTGCCACTGATGAATTAAATGTGGTAAACAATGAAAACCAACTAAACATTGCCAATCTTACACTGGTTCAGCTTATCAATCTTGATAATACAGCTGATTTTACTATTGTAAAACCAAATTTAGAAATGCCATCAAATCCAATCCTTGCAGAGAATCCTGAACAGATTTATCAGTTTGCTGTAAATAATCAACCGGTGATAAAAAGTGCTGAAACAAAAGTGTTGAGTGCCGACAGAGCTATAAAAGTTGCAAAAGGAACAGCTTATCCAAGCATAACAATGAGCGGTTCAGTAGGAACAGGTTATTCAGGGTTGAGTAAAAAAGTAGTAGGGTTTGAACCCGGCACTCCAAGTATTATAGGCTATACTCCCGATACTGTTCCAGTTTATTCGGTTTCTTCATCTGTAATTCCTATCACAGAAAAAACTCCTTTCGGTGAACAATTAAAAAACAATGTAAACGAAAATCTGGGCTTCAATCTTAACATCCCAATTTTTAACGGGTGGCAAAGCCAGAATTCCATCAGTCGAGCCAAAATTGCCAAACAAAATGCTGAATATACGCTGGAGCTGAACGAACAGAATCTGAGAAAAACCATAGAGCAGGCACACGTAGATGCACAAAGTGCTCTGAAACAGTTTTATGCAACAAAGAAATCGGTCGAAGCACTTTCACAGGCTTTTGATTATGCAGATAAAAGATTCAATGCCGGGGCGTTGAACAGCACCGATTACAATACTGCCAAAAACAGGCTGAATAACGCACAATCTGATTTACTGCGCAATAAGTTCAACTTTATTTTCAAATCCAAGGTGTTGGATTTTTACATGGGCAAGCCAATTACGTTGTAATCATCATTACATTTGCCTGCGTTTTAAAAAAATCTTTTCATGAAGAACAACAAACTTCTGATTATTGCAGGCATTGCAACCGTCATTATTATTATTGCTTTAATAATTGGTAAAAAACAGGGCTGGATTGGCAAAAGCGATACTACTGAAGTAAGTATTGAAAAAGTTACCAAACGCACAATCGTTGAAACCGTTGCTGCCAGTGGCAAAGTACAACCTGAAGCAGAGGTAAAAATTTCACCCGATGTTCCCGGTGAAATTATTGAACTAACAGTAAAAGAAGGCGATAAAGTAATAGCAGGGCAATTGCTGCTGCGCATTGACCCGGATATTCAGCAATCAACAGTTGAGCGTTTGGAGGCTGGACTCAATACTTCAAAAGCAACCCTAGCCAATGCCAAATCAAGAAAAGCGCAGGTTGATGCTCAATACACAAATGCAAAAGCTTTGTATGAACGCAACAAAAAACTGTTTGAACAAAAAGTAATTTCAGAACAGGAATATGATGCTGCAACGTCAAGTTATGAAGTTGCTAAGAACGAAGTAGAAGCTGCAAAACAAAACGTAAATGGTGCAGATTTTAGTGTAAAAAGTGCGCAGGCAGCCCTACAGGAAGCAAAGAAAAATTTAACCAAGACAACCATTTTTTCACCAGTAAGCGGAACTATTTCAAAGCTTTCAGTTGAGAAAGGTGAGCGTGTAGTAGGCACTTCGCAAATGGCAGGAACAGAGATTATGACCATTGCCAATTTGAATGAAATGGAGGTGAATGTTGATGTAAACGAAAACGATATTGTGCGTGTTGGAGTTGGCGATAGTGCCGACATTGAAGTGGATGCCTACATCGGCAGAAAATTTCGCGGTGTTGTTACCAGCATTGCCAACTCTGCAAATGTTTCTGGAGCTTTGGTTGATCAGGTAACCAACTTTGAAGTAAAAATTCGCATTCTACAGGAATCTTACAAAGATTTAGTGAACGAAAAACAACCCTTGCTTTCTCCTTTCCGCCCGGGAATGTCAGCAACTGTGGAAATTCGTACCAAAACATCAAAGGATATTCTTTCTGTTCCTATTCAAGCAGTAACATCGCGCTCCGCAAATGACACATTAATGCCTGAAGAGAAGAAAGAAAAGAAAAAATTTAAAGAAAAAGAGTTTGCCGATGCAACGGAAGAAAGCGAGAAAAAAACTGTTGCCGAAACCGAAGTAGAGGTTAAAGAATGTGTTTTTGTTTTGGAAAACGGAAAAGCAAAATTGGTGTATGTAAAAACAGGAATTCAGGATAACAACTACATTGAAATAATTTCTGGCTTACAGGAAAATACAGAAGTTATCACTGCACCTTACAGTCAGGTTTCAAAGCTATTAAAAGCAGAAGATGAGGTACAAGTAGTAGACGAAAAAGAACTTTACGGAAAGAAGAAAAAAGAATAATTATTTACCTGTTCCCATTAAGTTATAAATCTCGCGGATACCTTCCAGTTCTTTCCTGAAATCAATATCCAGGTCTATAATTTTACCGTTTGAAATATCAAACACCCAGCCGTGAACGGTTGGTAATTTGTCTTTTATATAATGCTCCTGAACTGCAGCAGTTTTAATTACATTGATGCATTGTTCTCTTACATTTAACTCAACTAATCGGTTGTAGCGTAAATGCTCATCCTCAATGGCATTCAATTCTTCTTTATGTAAGCGATACACATCGCGAATATTTCGCAACCAGGGATTCAGAATTCCTAAATCTTTTGAAGTCATGGCAGCTTTCACACCACCACAATTATAATGTCCGCAAACAATGATATGCTTCACATTCAGATGGCGTACCGCATAATTAATTACTGACATCACATTCAGATCAATGCTGATTACCATGTTAGCAACATTTCGGTGCACGAAAATTTCTCCAGGTTCAGCTCCCATCAAATCTTCAGCAGTTACGCGACTGTCGCTGCAACCGATGTATAGATAATCAGGGTGCTGTTCTTTATTCAGCTTTTCAAAAAAATCTGCTTCAGAATTTTGCTTCTGCTCAATCCATTTTTTATTATTCTCAAAAATCTGTTTGTATTCTATCATATGTTTTTCAGGATTTGATTTTCCAAAGTTAAAATAGAATTCTTATATCTCAATTCTGATTAACTTCGCGCGCTTCAGGAACAAGCAGAAATTATGGAATACAATCACAAAGAAATAGAAGAGCGCTGGCAGAAATACTGGGCCGATAAAAAAACATTCGCTCCTAAAAACGATAGTTCATTGCCAAAATATTATGTATTGGATATGTTCCCCTATCCCTCAGGTGCTGGGCTGCACGTAGGTCATCCGCTGGGCTACATCGCTTCCGATATTTATTCGCGCTATAAACGTTCGCAGGGGTTTAATGTATTGCATCCGATGGGCTATGATTCATTTGGTTTGCCTGCTGAACAATATGCTATTCAAACAGGACAGCATCCGGCTTTAACAACTGAACAAAACATTAAACGCTACCGCGAACAATTAGATAAATTAGGTTTTTCATTTGACTGGGACAGACAAGTTAAAACTTCTGACCCTAGTTATTACAAATGGACTCAGTGGATTTTTCTACAGCTTTTTAATTCGTGGTATAATCCTGAAACGAATAAAGCGGAAGCAATTGAAACTTTGATTCAGAAGTTAGAAGCTGGAAGTTGGAAGTTAGATGGAGACAAGAAGTGGAATGAGTTAAATGAAAAAGAAAAGAGCGATGTGCTTATGGAATATCGCATTGCTTATTTGGGCGAAGCATTTGTGAACTGGTGCCCTGCATTGGGAACGGTGCTGGCAAATGATGAAGTGAAAGACGGTGTTTCGGAACGTGGCGGCTATCCTGTTGAGCGAAAGTTGATGAAACAATGGAGTATGCGCAACACTGATTATGCTGAAAGATTATTAACCGGTTTAGATTCTATTGACTGGAGTGAATCAATTAAAGAAGCTCAGAGGAATTGGATTGGAAAAAGTGAAGGTGCTTCGCTGCAATTTAAAATGGACAATGGAGAATGGACAATTGAAGTATTCACAACAAGACCAGATACATTATTCGGAATTACATTTTTGACTTTAGCACCTGAACATGATTTAGTAGAAAAAATTACAACACCCGAATACAAACAAGATGTTGAATCGTATTTAAACTACGCCAAAAACCGCAGTGAGCGTGAGCGTCAGGCGGATGTAAAAAAAATAACAGGACAATTTACGGGCGCTTATGCTATTCATCCTTTTACCGGAAAACAGATTCCGGTTTGGGTTGGTGATTATGTGTTGGCAGGTTACGGAACAGGCGCTGTTATGGCGGTACCGGGTGGAGACCAACGCGACTGGAGTTTTGCAAAACATTTTGGTTTGCCCATTATTCCTGTGATTGAAGGAAGCGACATTGACAAGGAAGCAAACGAAAGCAAGGATGGAAAAATGATTAATTCAGATTTCCTGAATGGCTTGGAAGTGAAATTTGCAATCAAGAAAATAATTGCTGAAATTGAAAAACGTGGATTAGGAAAAGGAAAAATAAATTACCGTTTGCGAGATGCTGCTTTTGGTCGTCAGCGCTATTGGGGCGAGCCAATTCCTATTTATTATAAAGACGGAATTCCGTTTGCAGTTGATGAAAAAGATTTGCCGGTTGTGTTGCCTGAAGTAGATAAATTTTTACCAACAGAGGATGGCGAACCGCCACTAGCGCGAGCGAAAGACTGGAAATACAAAGGACAGTACGATTACGAATCTACCACTATGCCAGGCTGGGCTGGTAGCTCCTGGTATTATCTGCGTTACATGGATCCGAATAACGACAAAGAGTTTGTTTCCAAAGAAGCAGCTGATTACTGGAAAGATGTTGACTTTTATTTAGGTGGTTCAGAACACGCTACAGGACATTTATTGTATGTGCGCTTCTGGACAAAATTTTTGAAAGACCGTGGATTTATTTCTATTGAAGAACCTGCAAAGAAATTGGTAAATCAGGGGATGATACAGGGGGAAACAAAATTTGTTGGCGTAGCTTATAAAAGTTTGAATCCAAATTATACTAAGGACTTGTTATCTGCACTTGAGAATAGCAGTGATGAACCTATTTCAGAGGAAGAACTCACAAAGCCAGACGACTCAACAGAGATGCTTCTTTTCCCTTTAAATTTAGGAGAAAGACTACCAAATACTTTAATGGAAAGAATCCCCGTTGAATCTGTTTCCTTTTCAAATGGCGAATATTTTTTAACAAGCGAAGAACTTGAAAAATTAAAAGATACATATTCTAAATTCAAGACTGCTCGGGTTGCAACAATTGAAGATTACTTTTCTTTCTGGCCAACAACCGTAGAAGAAAAGAATCAAATTAAACCGAAAATAGAAGGCAAACTTTTTAGAGATAAAGTTTGGCTTAAACCAGAAGTCGAAAAAATGTCCAAGTCAAAATGGAATGTTGTAAACCCAGATGAGTTGGTAGAGAAATACGGAGCAGATACTTTACGCATGTATGAAATGTTCCTTGGTCCGCTGGAGCAAAGCAAGCCCTGGAACACCAATGGAATTACAGGTGTTTCGGGCTTTCTGAAAAAATTCTGGAAGCTGTATCAAAACGTTTCTGATGAGACTGCAACAAAAGCAGAATTAAAAGTGCTTCACAAAACCATCAAGAAAATCACTGATGACATTGAGAAGCTTTCGTTCAATACATGCGTGAGCACATTTATGATTTGTGTAAATGAACTCACCGATTTGAAATGCAACAAACGTGAAATATTAGAACCATTGGTTGTTTTGATTGCTCCCTTAGCTCCTCATATTGCTGAGGAATTATGGAATAAATTTGGGCATACTGAAAGCGTAACAATTGCCAAATGGCCTGAATACAAAGAAGAACACACGGTTGAGAATTCATTCAGCTATCCTGTTTCATTTAATGGCAAAACACGTTTCTTTCAGGAGCTTGATGTTGCACTTTCAAAAGAGGATGTGGAGAAAGAAGTGATGGCATTAGAGCAAACACAAAAATACCTTGAAGGCAAACAGCCTAAAAAGGTGATTGTGGTGCATAAAAAGATTGTGAATATTGTTGTCTGATTAACGTCACCCTGAATTTATTTCAGGGTCTTAAGAGTGAGATGCTGAAACAAGTTCAGCATGACGGGAATTCTACACAAAGAAAATAATCCCTGCCATCAATGCTGTTCCAACAATGAAGCCGGAATATACCTGTGCAGGTGTATGTGCATATAATTTAAGTCTTGCATAACCGATAAAACCTGCCAGAAGTGTAACTACGTATATCGGAAAAATAAAATCTGCACCTAAGCGGATTGACAATGCCAGCAAGCTTCCTATAACACCACCAACAGCAATCATATGGATACTGATTTTCCAGATGATGGTGATGAAAAAACAAACTACAATGGATAAAATTGTTCCGAGTAATAACAGATAAACCAGTTCCGGCAGTGCTAGTTTGCGCAACAAATAATACAACGCAAAATACAAGATAATGGAAATGAGAAATGGAATTTTTCTCTCTGAGGCCTCAGGCATATCCAGGCTGGAGATGACTCCGCGTTTTATAAGCCAAAGAAAAATCATAGTAGGCAACACTACCGTAAATGCTATGAACAGGAAATAGATAAATGTTTTCATCTCATCTGCGATGCTGAAAGCAATAAATGTATCGCTGTTAAACAGTATCAGCAGAGTTAACAGCGGCATCATCAGAGGCTGAAAAATGATAGAGATTATTTTCGCGAATTTTTCTTCCATTTATTTTATTTCAAAGTCATCGGCATCCAGCATGGCAGGAAATTTCTCACGATAATCCTGCAAAAATTTCCATGAAAGTGTTATCGTTTCGTGTTTTGATTCATTCGGCTGAATGGTGCTTAACTTTTCTCCCAACGGATTATAAGAAGCACTGTCTCCCGAATAATCCACATTATATCCGTCAGCACCAATGCGGTTTACGGCAACAACATAACTTTGATTCTCCACTGCACGTGCAGGAACCAGTGTATTCCATGCAAGGCTTCTCCGCGCAGGCCAGTTGGCAACATAAATCAATAAATCATACCAGCCTGCTCCTCCACGCGATGCTGCCGCATTTCTGCTCCAAACAGGAAAACGTAAATCATAACATATGAGAGGTGAAACATTCCAGCCTTTTATTTTTACTATCAGTTTCTTTTCTCCTGCGGTAAAATGATTTTGTTCATTCGCCATGCGGAAAAGATGGCGTTTATCATAAGTTTGAAAATTACCGTCAGGATGCATCCAGATTAAGCGGTTGTAGTTTTTACCAGTTTCATTAATCATTAGGCTTCCGGTAATAACACAGTTTTTTTCTTTCGCTTTTTCTTTCAGCCAGGACATTGATTTTCCGTCCATGGTTTCAGCAACAGAAGTGTTCATCGTAAAACCGGTGCTGAACATTTCAGGAAGAATTATTAAATCTGTTTGCTCTTTGACACTGTTCAATAACTCATCGAACATGGAAATATTCTTGTCCACATTTTCCCAGTGCAGTTGAGTTTGAATGAGTGATATTTTTAAGTCTTCCATTTATATTTTACAAAGTTTTTCTGCTGCAGCAGTAAGCACTTCCTCACTTTTAGCAAAACAAAACCGTATGTATTTATTATCCACTCCCTCGTGATAAAAAACAGAAATAGGAATAGAAGCAACTTTATTTTCTTTGGTAATGCGAACTGCAAACTCAGTATCTTTCTCTTGTGAGATGTTCTCGTACTTCACCAACTGAAAATACGTTCCCGCACTGGGCACAAAACTGAAACGTGAATTTTTTATCAGTGAATTGAAGTAATCTCTTTTTTGCTGATAAAAACCGGGAAGACTTAAATAATTATTTTCTTCTTTCAGAAAATCTGCCAGTGCCATTTGTATTGGTGTGTTGCAACTGAAAACAATGTATTGATGTGCCTTACGGTATTCTGTCATTAAATTTTCAGGACCTACAACATAACCCATTTTCCAGCCTGTATTGTGAAATGTTTTTCCAAATGAAAAAACTGCGAGACTTCGTTCAGCAAGTTTTGGAAATCTGCACACACTCTGGTGTTGCTGCCCGTCAAAAATAATATGCTCATACACTTCATCACTCAAAACAATGATATTTGAATCATTGGTGAGCTTTTCCAGTTCATGCAAATCTGTTTCACTTAAAACACTTCCTGTTGGATTATGCGGACTATTGATAATAATCATCTTGGTGCGAGGAGAAACTAATTTACGCACCTCATTCCAGTCGATGTGAAAATCGGGTTGCTTTAACTGAATATAAATTGGAATACCTCCGTTCAGCTCTACAGAAGGTGTGTAACTATCATAAGCAGGTTCAAATACAATCACTTCATCACCTTCACGAATTAAAGCTGCAATGGCTGTATAAATGGCAAGTGTGGCTCCGGCTGTAATGGTTATTTCCGTTTCGGGATTGTATTTTGTTGCATACAGTTTTTCAATCTTCTCTGCAATGGCTTCGCGCAAACCAATTAAACCCGGCATAGGTGCATATTGGTTAAAACCCTTGTTCATGTAGTGATGCACCTTGTCAAACAAATCATGTGAACTGCTGTAATCCGGAAAACCCTGCGAAAGATTGGTGGCACCAACTTCAGCGGCAAGTTTTGACATTACAGTAAAAATAGTGGTACCTGTTTTTGGTAATCGTGAAGTTACTTCTCCGGGAAATTGCATGGCTCTTTTTGTTTCGGGAATAAAAGTAGGAAATCATCCCGTCATTGCGAGCATAGCGAAGCAATCTGGTATTTTATTGAGATTGCATCGTTCGTTCCTCTCTCGCAATGACGAAACATTTTCTCATTGCAGGAAAAAGTATTACCTATGCAAAAAAATTCAAAAAAATATGAAAATAACACTTAACTCAGTAGTGTCAGTAACCTACAAACTCAATTCAAAACCGGAAGGCGGAGAAGAGAAATTTATTGAAGAGGCAGGAAAAAACAATCCACTCACTTTCCTTTTTGGTGTGGGCGGAATGATTGCCGGATTTGAAGCAAATCTTAACGGTCTTTCACTTGGTGACACCTTCAACTTCAGCATTAAACCTGAAGATGCTTACGGTGAAAAACATCCTGATAATCTGGTTGACCTTCCTATAGAAGCTTTTAAAAATGAGAAAGGAGAAGTTCAACGCGATATGCTAAAAGTGGGAGCTATTATTCCCATGCAGGATAATGAAGGTCATCACATGCGTGGCGTTGTGACAAAAGTTGGAATCAATGATGTAACCATGGATTTTAACCACCCGCTGGCAGGACAACACCTGCGTTTTGAAGGCGAGGTAGTTGCTTTAAGAGCGGCTACTGCTGATGAATTAGCACACGGTCACGTTCACGGACCGGGCGGGCATCATCACTAAAATCCTAAACTAATTCGTATTGCAGTGCGGGCTTTGTGGTTGTTTTCAAAAGCAGCCACAAAGTCAACTCTGCCTATTTTGAAAATGTGTTCCAGTCCGGCAGTTACCTCCACATACTGGTGATTGTTGCGGAAGTCCAAGAGCAAATGCGAGCCTGCAACCGGCTGCCATCCTAACTTTTTCCAAACGGGAATGGTGCCGAAAAGAAAACCATTAAAATGATGTTCGTAATGCGCCTCCAGGTATTCGCCTGTGGTGCTCAAGCGATAATACGGCATGGCACGAAACGCTGATAAACGTTGAGGAGCAAGAATAACTTCACTCGTCATAAAGTGGCGGTAATCCACAAAAGGGATATTGTTGGAGTTAAAGAATTTTCCAACACTTACGGTATATTCAGAAGTACCAAACACTCCCAGCTTCATATCATCTTCAACTGAAATTTTTACAAAATCAAAGTTTGTTTTACTTTGAAAAATTCCTGCAATTCCTTTTTCGTAAGCAATCCTGATAGCAGGATATTTCGAATCGGAATTGAACTTTTCATGCGGATACAAATAATATTTTTGGCCAAAACGGATACGCAGACTGGCATTGAAAGTAAATGAACGGTATGGCACAAATGCAGCTAAATCGCTGGCAGGATTTTGCGGATTATTAGAAGTAAACTCTTTGTTCTTGCTGTCAACATAAACAGCACTAAGGTTGCCTGCATTCAACAACGGATTTCTTGCCGCATATTCAATACCGGTGTTAAGTGTTACACCGTTAAAAATTTCGCTTCCCCAACCCACATTTGCATAAGTCTTCTCAAAAATTTTCAGATAATTTTTTTCTAAGAAAACGGTGTAAAGTGAATTGATGAAAGGCGCTATCGGATTTGCCTCATTAAACTGGCTTACAAATTTTCCAACCTCAGCGCGGATACTCATGCGGTTGATAGCATTAAAGCGATAATTAAACCCAAGCTTACCATAAAATTTTTGACTGCTGAAACCGTAACGGAATGCATTATCAATGCGCAACCGTTTTTTTAGTTCCTTGTGTTCCCACTCCACACTGTAAGTCGGATTTATAACAATTCCTTCCACGGTATTAAACTGCAATATCTCAAACAGTGTGGGAATATTCCAGTCAATATTTTTGAACGAATTTCGCATCGTGTAACCAAAAATAAAATTAGAAACATGGTATTTATTTTTCTTCGTGTCGATGGAATCCATATACACTTTACTTTCTTTTAAAACCTCCACACTGTCTTTCAGTTTATAGTCCTGAACTTCAAGCGGGGTAAGGGGTACAAGGCGCACATCGTTCCAGTATTCTTCGCTGCGTTTGTTGGAATTCTCTTCCACTTTTAGTTTCTCGGCTTTGAAGAATTTTTTGCTGAACTCAGGCCCTAAATCGTATTTTGAATACACTCCGTTGAAATATCCGTTGCCCTTAAATCCAAGTAACTTTACATCAAATTTGAAATTGAAATTCTGTGTTCCTTTCATCCATACATCATTGCTAACAGGAATGTAAACCTGTTTTATTTTCAGCGTATCTAAAAACTCAATGTTAGATTCCCGTGTCAGGTAAAACTCAATGCTGTGGATACGCCAGGTGTTTTCCTGTATGTAGATAAATCCATTGTAAACAGGCGAACCTTTCACGCGCGGAATAATCTCAATCTTATTTATAAGCACTGTGTCTTCATAAAATGCGCCTGCCAACTTGTAGCGATAATGAAGCATAGCCGAAGGTGCTATGGGCGAAATAAAATTACGCTCGGCAAAACTTACCTCAATGTTGGGTTCATAAAAGTTGAAATCAAAATCAATAGCGCTGTTCCATGTAAAGGCCTGCGACTTGCCGCTTACTTTAGAAGAGATAACCGTTTCCTTGCGTTTGTTTGGCGCTTCAAAATGCAGGCGCGAAACCGATTCGCTCAGGTAAACTATTCCGCTACGATTTTTATCCAAGCCGTCAATTTCAATATTGCGCCCGAGAATACTTTTAGGAACATTTTCGGCATAGTTCATCCCTTTGATGTATACATCACAGGAGTACTTTTTTACCTGCTCTAAGTAGAACTTACGCTTCTGCTGTGCCTTGCGGATAATCTCATAAGAAGGGTCTTCACCATTGCCATTTACATCGGCCTCCATTAATACGATTGCCTGAGGATCCATAGTAACATCCAATGTAACATCGTTCCCTCGTATTTCAATATTGCGCGTTTCGGTGCGGTAACCGATGTAGCGAAACACTACGTGATAAAAACCATCTTTCAGATCCAGAAAGTATTCACCATTAATGTTGGTCATGGTGCTGACTGTTGTACCTTCAATATTAACGGTAAGAAAAGCCAACGGCTCATTTTTCTTATCAGAAACACGGCCGCTGAGTTTTGCTGCAAAGGCAGTAGCCGAAAAAATAAGGGCTGAAAAAAGGATTACAAGTTTTCTGAAAATCATTTGAAAGGCGGTAAATTTAATGATTAACTCATCAAACGTTTTTCTTGAGCAAATAGGTTATAAACTCTTTACTTTTTTCTACCTTTCGCAAAAATTAAAATACTACAAATGAAAAAACTATTACTCTTTTCTCTTTCAATTTTCTCGTTCTCTGCCTTTGCGCAAATAAGCATTGATTTAAGTGATATAGCAGTTATTGGTGATGTTATCAACCGCAAAGCTGATACACTTACTCCTATTACCGGTCCCGGTCCGGCAGGTGCTAACCAAACCTGGACAATGACTACGATTAGTTCAAACACTGCTTATATCCTGAACGAAAATACTTCGGTAGTTACCGTTGCCAGCACACCTTATGCTGCACAATTTTCAAATTCTAATGTTGCAATGACCAATGATAATGTAAGCTATGTTTACACAAACAACAATAGCTCAACCATGACTACACAGGGCGGTGCGGGAGATTTATTGATGTTGGGGAATACAATTGTAGCTCCTTTAAATCCTGATTTAAAACTTCACAATTTTCCACGCACTTATAACAGCTCATTCACTGATAATTATGCTGTAGATATTACCATAAACGGAAGCGTTATTTCTCCCTTGGTTAGTCAGGTTCGTTACAAACGTGTGGCAACTGTTACCGATGTTACCGATGGCTGGGGTTCAATTACAACGCCTAACGGCACTTATAGTGATGTGTTGCGCGTAAAACGCAGCGATCACGGAAAAGACACCATCTGGATATTGCCTACCATCGGCTTTCCTCCTGCATGGTCGGTTTTCAGCACAAAGGATGATACTTCTTTCAGCTATCAGTGGTTGGGAAAACAAATGAAACTTGCTGTTGCAGAATTGAACTATGATAGTCTTGACCAGCCCAAAACATTCAAATGGACTTTATTACCTCCTCCGGGAACTGTTGGTGTTGAAGAAAATACCATCAGCACAGAAATTTTCCCTGTACCGGCTTCAGAAACTGTTTCAATTAGAATTGGAAATGAATTTGAAGCGGGTGAATATTTTTTCACCGTTTATGATCTAACAGGAAAAATGCTGATGCAGGAAAAAGTGTATGCAACATCAAACTCAACCTATAATTTCTCGGTGCAGAATTTACCACAGGGTTTATACTCGTGGCAGTTTATTGACAGAAATAACCTGCATAAAGCATCAGGAAAATTAAGTGTTGTGCGTTAGTGCACCACACTTAATTTTAACGTGGAGGAATTAACACGACAGAAATAAATTCCGGAATTCCATTGCGAAACATTCAATTGAAAAGCCTGCTTGCCGGGCTTTTCAATTTTTCTGCTTTCTGCTAAAATCAACTTTCCGCTTAAATCATAAACGGATAAATCAATTGCAGATTCATCGCGCAGAAAAAAGCTGAGTGTTGCATTTTCACTTACCAGGTTAGGGAAAAACGTCATTTCTGTAACAGAAGTATTTTCTTCTACTGATACTACTCCTGAATTAATTGCAGCACCTGCTGTTGCATTGTAAGCATACTCAGTAATAGTGAATGCCACATAATCGGTTGAGATTTTAATTTTTGCCCAGCCATAATGCACCTCACCGCTAATGTTAAATTTTAAGCCGAGATAACGGTTAAAGCCATCGGGCCAATCGGCATCTTCCATTATTAACTCATGGTCTCCACCCATTACTCCTTCATCTACAAATGTTGAAGTGCCATCAATAACTTCATTCGAAGACAGTGCTGAAGGGTATCCTGTAATTGCAGGAAAGCCTGCATAATAACCTATAAGTGAGTCCTGATTAGAAAGACCTGTTGCCTGTACAATATCAATTCCGCCATCGGTAGTTTTTTCAATCAGGAATTCAGGCGTTCCGTCATTATTAAGGTCAAGTTCATAGTTTGAACTTACCAGAGAATCAGGGTTTACGTCAGTGTAAACAACCTGTGCCTGTGTGTTAAAAGCAATAAACAAGAAGAAAGTAGAGAGTACAAGTTTTTGCATGTGATATATGTCAGTTTATTAATTGACTACTGTCATTTATTTTGTAAATGAATAGAGCAAATATTGCAATAAAATTAATAACCCATGAAAAACATAACCCTCCGCGAAATTATGTCGGCTGCAACCATTACAGTTGACATCACTAACAAAACCGAAGATGTGAAAAAACTTTTTGAGCATCATCATCTGCATCATATTCCGGTAGTGAAAGACGGAAAACTTGCAGGCATCATCAGCCTTACCGATTTTCTGCGCGTTACGTTGGGCGCTGAAATTGTTGAGAAAGGAGAAACCTTTGACAACGAAGGAATCAATAAAGTAATTCTGGATTACTTAACCGTTGAAAAGCTAATGACACCCAACCCTGTTTCATTAAGTCCTGATTCAAAGTTGTCAGATGCTATAGCTTTATTTAAATTAAATATGTTCCATGCTATTCCTATTGTGGAAAGTGGGAAAGTGACGGGAATTGTCTCTTCTCTTGACTTGGTAAAACACATGGAAAAATTTCTGGAATAAATTTTAGATTAAAATGAATAAAATAAATCCGTATTTTCGGGCATCCTTAACCCATTAATTTATTACGGACGTGAAAAAAATTTATTCTTCATTATTTATTCTTTCTGCAGTAGTTCTATTAATCTCATCCTGCAAGAAAAGTAATCCGGGTTTAGGTATCTATAAATGTGATATTTATTCGGGAAATGACACTATCAATCCCCTCGTCTGGAGCGCATCAAAAGAAACTATTGCGCTTCATGCAGGTGCACCCGTAAATATTATTGGAAGAGATAGTGTATCTACACTGATAATAAATATAAACGGGTTAACGGATCCGGGTGTTTATCAGGTAATGGACAGCACAGCGAGTTACGTACAATATACTGACGGACCCGGCACATGGGACATTTATAAAAATCTTTACGGTAGCAGCGGAACTATAACTGTTACTGAAATTAACGACACAAGAGTAAAAGGCACTTTTGACACCATTGTTCTTTCAAATTCATTTGTAAAGAAGATTTTGAAAAATGGTGAGTTTGATATAGAATTTCAATAGACCTTTTCTGCAAAGGCCGTTTCAGGATTTTCTGCTTCTTTGCTTATTGCTGAGCTCTCAGTTGAAGCAAGTTTTTCAAACGTTTCGTGGTATTTTTTGTGGTTGGTTCCCATCCATTTATCCCAGAAATTAAAATACAAACCATAGTTACAATTAGTTAGACTGTGGTGCATATTATGATGTGTTGATGTATTGTTAATACCCAACAGCGGATGTTTTGTAAATCCTTTAGGGTACATTTCAAAACCAAGATGTCCCATCACATTTAGTGCAGTCATAAAAAGCAAAAAGATTAAAATTGCTATCGGGTGAACCGGAAAAATAAAAACAATTAATGGCAGAATTGCTGCCTCAATAAAGCCCTCTATAGGGTGAAAAGAAAAAGCAGCCCAGGGAGTAGGGTTCAATGAATGATGATGAACTTTATGCACTAATGGAAACACTTTTTTCATGTGCATAAAACGATGTGTCCAGTAAAAGTAAGTATCATGAACAAAAATCATTAATACAATGCTGAAAATAAAATAGGCTGTTCCGTAGTCAGCTATTTTTGTGTAAAAATGCGTCCATCCCTGCCGCGAAGCCCAAACAACAAACATCCCGTTGATTCCAAAAATAACCATGTTAGGCATTGAGTATTTTATCTCGTAAAAGATATTTTCCTTTCCCGGAAACTTTTGTTGTATTCTCTTATGGAGCCATTTGTTTTTAAAAATGACATAAAATAACAGATACGCCAAACCCGCAAACACAATATAACGGATGGTGCTGATGGTGAAAATGGCAATGCCCTTTTCAATAATATAAGAAAACGAAGCCTGAGTTTTCATAAAAGTTTACCAAAATTACGGATTATTGCAATCCATTATTTACAAAACTTCTCAGTTATGAAAACAATTCTTCTGCTATGCGCTTTCAATATTTTTATGACTTTCGCCTGGTACGGACACCTTAAATTTAAGGAAGTGGCACTCTGGAAAGTTGTGCTCTTCAGCTGGCTTATCGCATTTGCCGAGTATTGCTTTATGGTTCCTGCCAATCGTATTGGCTACCAGCAGTTCAGTGGAGCACAGCTCAAGACCATTCAGGAAGTAATTACCTTGGCTGTTTTTGCCATTTTCTCGGTATTTTACCTGAAAGAGCCGCTGAAATGGAACTATTTAGTGTCTTTTGTGTTAATAATAGCAGCTGTTTTTTTTATGTTTAAAAAGTGGTGAAATAATCCTATAATTTCCTTGAAACATACGATTGCAGAACATACATTTGCACCGAAATATTTATATTTTCTTAACTTTCACTTATGACTTCCTCTGGTTTAATAAAATCTTCAATCGGCAAAAAAATCATCATGGGTTTAACCGGTTTATTTCTCATCAGCTTTTTAGTGGTACATGCCTCTATTAATGCATGCATCTGGTTTAATGATGGTGGAGAAACATTTACTTTTTATGCCCACTTTATGGGAACAAATACTATTGTTCATTTTATTGAAGCAGGTTTGTTCGCGGGTTTAATCCTTCATATAGTTGATGGTTTGTTGCTCTGGAAACAAAACCGAGATGCCCGTCCGGTGCAATACGCTTATAACAATCCGGGCAAAAATTCAACATGGTACTCACGCAGCATGGCAGTTCTGGGAACACTTATTCTGCTTTTTCTTGTTATTCACCTGTACGATTTCTGGGCACCCAACCGCGTTGAATATGTTACAACAGGTGAAGAAAAAGATCTTTTTCAAATGATGCAGGAACGATTTGAAAGCCTCCCTATTGTTTTGCTTTATTGCGCAGGATGTTTCTCACTTTTCTGGCATTTATTGCATGGCTTTAAAAGTGCCTTCCAAAGTCTGGGACTAAATCATTCTAAGTACAATAAAGCTGTTGAGGTAGCCGGAATTGCTTTTTCTATTATAGTTCCGGCTGTTTTTGCTCTGATGCCTATCAGCATGTATTTCCACTTGGTTCATTAATCTTTCAACATTCAAGATATGTCAACTCTTAATTCAAAAATTCCTGCAGGCCCTTTAGAAAAAAAGTGGTCTGACCATAAAGACCATATTCGTCTGGTAAACCCTGCCAACAAAAGACACATAGATATTATTGTAGTAGGAACAGGTCTTGCCGGGGGAGCAGCTGCCGCTTCGCTTGCCGAGATGGGATACAGTGTAAAAGCATTTTGTTTTCAGGATAGTCCTCGCAGAGCGCACAGTATTGCCGCACAAGGCGGTATCAATGCTGCAAAAAATTATCAGAATGATGGTGACAGCACCTTCCGCTTGTTTTATGATACTATTAAAGGTGGTGACTACCGTGCACGCGAAGCAAATGTTTATCGTCTTGCCGAAGTTTCTGCTAATATTATTGACCAGTGTGTTGCACAAGGTGTTCCATTTGCACGCGATTACGGAGGTTTGCTTGACAACCGGTCGTTTGGTGGCGTGCAGGTACAACGTACATTTTATGCCCGCGGACAAACGGGACAACAATTGTTGCTTGGAGCTTATTCAGCAATGAGCCGCCAGATTGGAAAAGGAACTATTAAAATGTATAACCGCCACGAGATGCTGGATGTGGTAGTTGTAAATGGAAAGGCACGCGGGATTATTGCTCGCAACTTAATTACCGGTGAAATTGAAAGACACTCAGCACACGCAGTTATTATTGCAACGGGCGGTTACGGAAACGTTTTCTTCCTTTCTACCAATGCAATGGGAAGTAATGTAACAGCTGCCTGGAAGATACATAAGAAAGGTGCTTTCTTCGGAAACCCTTGCTATACACAAATTCACCCGACCTGTATTCCTGTTTCGGGCGACCACCAGAGTAAACTGACCCTGATGTCAGAGTCATTGCGTAACGATGGAAGAATTTGGGTGCCGAAAAAGAAAGATGATAATCGTAAACCAACTGATATTCCTGAAGAGGAAAGAGATTATTATCTGGAAAGACGCTACCCTGCATTCGGAAATCTTGTTCCGCGCGATGTGGCTTCACGTGCTGCAAAAGAGCGCTGCGATGCAGGTTACGGAGTAGGAAAATCAAAGCTTGCTGTTTACCTTGACTTTTCGGATGCAATAAAACGTTTAGGAAAAGATGCAGTTGCAGCCAAGTATGGCAACCTGTTTCAGATGTATGCAAAAATTACGGATGAAGATCCTTATGCAACTCCGATGCGTATTTATCCTGCGGTACACTATACCATGGGCGGGATCTGGGTTGATTATGACTTAATGACCACTGTTCCCGGATTGTTTGCGTTGGGCGAAGCTAATTTCTCTGACCACGGTGCAAACCGCCTTGGAGCTTCTGCACTGATGCAAGGCTTAGCTGATGGTTACTTCGTTATTCCTTATACCATTGGTGATTATTTAGCTGATGATATCCGCACCGGAAAGATTCCAACTAATACACCTGAATTTGATGAGGCAGAGAAGCAGGTGAAAGAACGTTTGAATCATTTTATCAATAATAAAGGCACAAAACCTGTTGACCACTTCCACAAAAAGCTTGGTAAGATTATGTGGGACAAATGTGGAATGGCACGCAACGAAAAAGGCTTGAAAGAAGCCATTGCAGAAATTCAGGAACTGAAAAAAGAGTTCTGGAAAGATGTAAGAGTTCCCGGAAGTCTGAATGAATTTAATCAGGAGCTGGAGAAAGCAGGTCGTGTTGCAGACTTTATAGAGTTAGGCGAACTGATGTGCAAAGACGCTCTTAACCGCAACGAAAGCTGTGGAGGACACTTCCGTGAAGAATACCAGACAGAAGAAGGTGAGGCAATGCGTGATGATGAAAACTACGCTTATGTTGCTGCCTGGGAATACAAAGGAGAGAATGCAGAACCTGTATTACACAAAGAAGAATTGAAATTCGAGAATATTAAAATTGCTCAAAGAAGTTATAAGTAGGCAAATAGCCAATTAGGAGTTAGCCAAATGAAGAAATCAGCAAAATGTTGAAGTCGCTTATTAATACAATTGAAAAACCAAAAGAAATAGAAACAACTCCATAACTATTTGGCTTGTGGCTAAGTGGCTTGTGGCTTATATTAAACTATGAATCTACTACTCAAAATCTGGCGCCAGAAAGGTCCAAACTCACCTGGCAAAATGGTTGATTACCCTGTAACGGACATTTCAGAAGATATGTCGTTTCTTGAAATGCTGGACGTATTGAACGACCAGTTAGTTGTAAAAGGGGAAGAGCCTGTATCATTTGACCACGATTGCCGCGAAGGCATTTGCGGAATGTGCAGTCTTTATATTAACGGACAGGCGCACGGCCCTGAAAGACTGGTAACCACTTGTCAATTACACATGCGCTCATTTAAAGATGGTGAAACCATTTATATTGAGCCATGGAGAGCTAAGGCTTTTCCGGTGGTGAAAGACCTTGTTGTTGACCGCGGTGCGTTTGACCGTATTATGAATGTTGGTGGTTTTGTATCTGTAAATACAGGCGGAGCACAGGATGCAAACTGCCTTCCTGTTAGTAAGGTTGATGCCGACAAAGCGTTTGATGCTGCAACCTGTATAGGCTGCGGTGCCTGCGTGGCAACGTGCAAAAACTCTTCGGCTATGTTGTTTGTTTCAGCTAAGGTTTCGCAACTGGCTTTGTTACCGCAAGGTAAAATTGAAGCACAGGAGCGTGTACTGAACATGGTGGAACAAATGGATGTGGAAGGTTTTGGAAACTGCACCAATACAGGTGCCTGCGAAGTTGAATGCCCTAAAGGAATTTCACTGGAAAATATTGCGCGTATGAATCGCGAATATCTTTCGGCTGCGCTTACGGGCGAAGAGAAGAAAGAAATTACAGGCGGGTTTTAGAACTACTTCAGCACTACCCTACCCAGTTCTTGTGTAGCAATTTTTCGTTTGATGTCTAACAGCAATTTGTGCTGTTCCAAAATCTCCATTGTTTCTTCTTCGGTTTTGGCTGTGGCAAACTGTTCTTCGGTTTCGCTGATCTTTTTCATCAGGCGTTTTACCTTAAGAGAATAGATGGAGTGCTTTACCGACTTTGAAATTACTCCTTCTTCAAGATTGGTATGTATCTTATGTTTATCAAGCCATTTAGGACTTAGTAAATAAGGGCTTGAGATTATTCCTGCGGCAAATCCGCTTATTCTCTGGTCAGGGTTTTGCACATAAAATTTATCATCGGGAATGATGTTTTTCTCAATTGCTTTGCCGGCTTCATTGAAAATGAGCTGGTAAAGCAGGTTATCGAAATACATGTTATCGGCAGTTAAATCGTGGTAGATAAATTCGGCAACGGTGATGAGTATATCCACTTCTTCACCGGCTTCATTTATTGTTTTTGCAGGCATCACAGCTTTGTCGCCAAAGGTTATGAGTTGACGAATAATATCACGCTCCTGCTCTTCGTAATCAGGTTCCATTTTTTCGGAAACAGGTTGCGGATGGTCATACGGTTCTTCGCTTTCAGGAATTTGTTGTGCTTCTTCTTCCTTTAAGTTTTTGGTGAAGTTTTTTCTGCGTGTTTTGTTCAGCTCGCTGATGAGCAATTGCTCATCCACATTCATAATGCGGCTGCACTCAGTAGTATAAATGTTGCGCGAAATGGCATCGGGAATCAGGGAGATGGTTTCCATGATTTCTCGAATTAAACCGGCTTTGGCTATGGGGTCGTTTTGGGTGTCTTTTAATAACAGACCTGTTTTGAAGCCGATGAAATCTTTTGATTCTTTTCTGATGAATTCCTGCAGTTCTTCGCCACCCACTTTTTTGGAAAATGAATCGGGGTCATCGCCTTCGGGGAAGAGCACTACCTTCACATTCATGCCTTCTTCCAGCACCAAATCAATTCCGCGGAACGATGCTTTAATACCCGCGGCATCGCCATCGTAGAGGATTGTTATATTTTTTGTGTAGCGCTTGATTAATCTGATTTGCTCAACGGTAAGTGATGTTCCCGATGAGGCCACCACGTTTTCAATACCCGCCTGATGCATGGAAACAACATCGGTATAACCTTCCACCAACAAACAATTGTCGTTGCTTACGATTTTATTTTTTGCAAAATAAATTCCGTACAGCACATTGCTCTTGTGGTATATCGGGCTTTCGGGTGAGTTGATGTACTTGGCAATTTTTTTGTCGGTGCGCAGGGTGCGGCCGCCAAATGCAATTACGCGACCCGAAACATTGTGAATGGGAAACATTACACGGCCTGCAAAACGGTCTAATAAACCACCATCATCGCGCTTGATGCAAAGGCCCGTTGCTTCCAGGTATTCGGCTTTGTAGCCCTTTGCTGTGGCGGCTTCGGCCAGGGCTGTACGTTTTTCGGGGCTGTAGCCCATCTGAAATTTTGCAACAATATCGGCAGTAAAACCGCGCTCAATAAAGTACGGCATACCTATGGCTTTGCCGTCTTCGGTTTCCAGTAACGTTTCGGTAAAAAATTGCTGGGCAAAACCTGAGACAAGCATCAGACTTTCTTTCTCATTATGCGCCTGAATTTCTTCGGGGCTTTCTTCTTTCTCCTCTATTTCAATGCTGTATTTACGCGCAAGAAAACGCAGCGCCTCAGGATAAGTGAGGTGCTCGTGTTCCATGATAAAATTTACGGGGTTGCCGCCCTTGCCGCAGCCAAAGCATTTATAGATGCCGCGGGCAGGTGATACATTGAACGAAGGTGTTTTTTCGTTGTGAAAAGGACAGAGGCCAAGCAAATTGGCTCCGCGTTTTTTCAGGCTTACAAAATCTCCTACCACCTCTTCAATGCGGGCGGCTTCAAAGATTTTGTCTATCGTTTGCCTGTCAATCAAAACGGGTTGTTATTGTCCGGGTGGTGTTGCTTTTGCGTCCTGCATTTCTTTAGGAATTGGAACGCCTAATTTAGTTAATATTTTTTCGGTAAGGTTATCGCTTTCAGGACCGAAAAGAATAGTAGAAACACCGGTTGATGTGCTTTGGTTAAGCACGTAGGTATAGCCTTCTGCTTTGCTTATTTCGTCAATTGCTTTTTGCAATTTATCTAATGTTGGTGCAATTAATTCCTGTTGCATAGCCATTACCTGCTGCTCCTGAACGGCTTGTTTTTGACGCAGGGTGCTGTCTAACTTCATCAGTTCTCTCTGGCGGTTTTCGTCTTCGGCAGGAGTTAGTTTGTTTTGTTTTGAAAGGGCGGTGTATTCATCCATTTTCAACTGGAAGTAGTTTTCTTCAACCTGCATGGCTTTGTCTAATTTTCCGGCATAGATTTGAAGATCCTTATTCATCTGCTGGGTTTCTGGCATATAGGCCAAAATCATTTCAATATTAGTGTAGCCGATTTTAATCTGGGCCAATGCACCCTGCACTGTAAATACTGCTGCTGCTAGTGTTGCAATCAAAAATTTCATTCTCATGTTCGTTCTTTTATGTTGGTTTATTTTTTTTAGGGATGTCAAAGGTAGAATTTTTTCTTTTCAGCGCAGAGATTTAGGCAATAGGTGTGCCAGAGATAACAGAGTTACCTTATAGCTTCATTTATTTTTAAAAATCCAACTTACTTAGAACGGTGCTAACACCAATCCAAAGTTGAAAGGTGTAACCCAGGGACCTTTGCCGTTTTCAAATACATTTGAAAGGGCGTAGTAGCCATAAAGTGAAACCTGTCCGTAACCAAAACGAAAGGTTGGACCGTAGTTTAATAGATTGAGGTTATCAACAGGGTATGATTTTGTTTTAACATTGCTATCCTGATATTTACTGTGGCTTTGCACCAAAAGGCCAAACTTAAAACCAGCTGCTACATTCCATCTGCGATATGCTTTATCAGGTTTTGAGCGGAACCGTAATTCAAAAGGAACAGTAAGGTAGCTCATAGAGATTTTGTTACGTTTGATATCGCTGTAAACTGAATCAGCATAAGGAGCGAGTGATGTAACACCTAAAGTGTCTTTAAACTGTGCGTTAGAAGAAATATTTTGTGCCGAGAAACCAAGACCAAGAGCAAGGCTGATGGGGCTGGTGCCTAGCGGCTGGTCGTACATAACGGCTGCATCAAAACTGCGGCTACCTGCAAATTTTACATTTACACCTGCAGGTGCATTCAACCAGTTTGCAAAACCTGCACCTATTAAAATGCGGTCTTTGGCTGCAGCAGGTTTTTTCTTTGTAACAGTGCTGTCAGGAGGAGATGCAATGGCTGATAATGCAAAAATAAAAGAGGCGGTAAGTATAAATAGTTTCTTCATATTCATTTTTTTTGAGCGAGCAAAGATAGGTTTTTATTTTACCTCCCATTCCACTTCAACATCCCAATTGCTGCGGACAGTTACTTTTTTGGGGTAGAGGATAATTTTTTCGGCTTGACGTTTCTGCAAATAGTTTCCGGTGTCCCATTTGCCGTTGTTATTTTCATCAACCACTAAGCGCAAGTTGTAGCTTTTGGGGTCTAATCCTTCAACAGAAAATTTGTCGTTGCCTGTTGCAGGCTTTTCAAAAACGATGTTATTCTTGTCATCCGTTAATTGCAGGATATAATTTTCAGGTTTAGCTTTCAGGATGAACTGAACATTGCCAAAATAGGTTTTTGCCTGTGTAGTAAAATTGATTTTTATACTGTCGTTTTTTAAGTCAAAAATATCGGTAACTGTTGAGGGCGGCAAAAAGAGTTCATACTTTTTCTCCTCTTTCCATTTATAACGAATTAGGTATTTTCTTAATGCCGGGTCTTTTGAATCAAGAACAAATTTTACTGGAAGACTATCTTCTTTCAGCATTAAATTTTCAATCACATAATCTTTTACAGGATGATTGAAGGTGATGTAAAAATCTTTGGCGGCATTATGGATTAAAGCGGCTTTGCTTTGTTCTATTAGCAACTTGAAGGGTGCTGTCTTTTTTGCGCCTTTTGATGAACCACCTTGTGTCTCAATTTTATCATTGCGTTTTTTCAGAGCAAGCTCAACGGTGTCAAGAACAGTTCCTTTGTCAGATATTTCGAGCTTAAGGCTATCCATTTCCACATCACTTAACCAAACAATAACAGTATCACCTGTTACGCTTTGCTCCTGAATATTCCATTCTTTTTTAAAAGAAGTATTAAGTGTGTTTAGTACCAGCTCTTCCGGTTTTTTATTGAAAATAAAAACCAATTTGCCGTAATACTCACAGTATGCCTTTTTGAAATACTGCTTACTCTTTTCTTCTTTGAAAATATAAAGCGATAAAGTTTTTTCGCCTGATTTTTTCATTCCCATTTCTTTAGAGATCGTATCTGCTTTAGCAACAGGAATAGAATCCGATTTCAGACTGTCTGCTTTTTCAGGTTTTGCTTTTTCAATAAAATAAGGTGAAACCAAAGTATCAACAAAACCTATTCTTTCTTTATCGAAATCATCGTATAGAAAACTTGAATTCTCATCCTTGAGTGCCACTACTTTAAATTTCCCTGACTTCAGATTATCCAAGGCGAAAATTCCTGAACCGTCTGTTTTTGCATAGTAATAAGGTAGCTTGAGGAAAGGAATAGAATCGGTATTTTCTTCATACAATAAAACCAATACCTCTTTCTCATTCTCAAGTGTTAAGGCATTTCTCACCGAGCCTTTCAATGAAAGAGAATCAATAAAACTACCTGTAGAAAAAACATACGTAAATCCTTCAAGCGGATTATTTTCGTTGATATCGCGAATAGCGCTCCCGAAATTCATGGTATAGGTTGTGTTAGGCAACAACGCTTCATTGAATTTTACAATCACATTTTTGCCTTTGACTATAAATTCCGGCAACGATTTCAACGGAGGCGAAACAATCAACTGAGAACTTATATCGTTTAATTGAACAAACTCATTAAACGAAATAACAAATGATTTAGAGCTAAAATTCAAGCTTTGATTTTCGGGAACAAGTTGCAGAATTTTAGGTGGCGCTATGTCTTTATCACCACCGGAAGGTGTAACGATATTTGCACACCCAGTAATCAGCGCAAACATTGCAACAATAAGACCTGAAAAAAATTTATTCACCACTCTCATAAATCAAAGAGGCTTGTTTTGCCTTTGCAAAACAAGCCTCTCTTGTTTAATTCAATTTAATAAACTTAGTTCTTCACAACTCTGCGAACAATAGTCTGCTCACCCGTTCTGATAGTAAAGATGTATACACCTTGTGCCAAATGGTTCAGGTTATAATCTCTGCGAAGATTTTGAGTATTCTTCACATCTTCAACATTAATTACAGGCTGACCAAGTATGTTGGTCAACTCTAAACGCATATTAACAGGTAAATCAAAACCTACATTCATTGTGAATACTCCATTGGTTGGGTTCGGGAAGATATTCAGGTTGTAGTTCAACTCATTTTCTTCAATACCAACGCAAACGCAAGTGTGTTCAATAACTGATGATTGACCAACACAACCCCATTGATCTGTAACCTGCACATAGTAATTACCACTTTCAGTAGCATGGTAAGTCTGGAAGTTACCATTAGTCAATATTGAGTCACCATTTAAGAACCACTGGTAAGATACAAAACCACCTGAGCTTTGGAATTCATCCTGAATAACAGTAACAACAGGCATTGGATTGTGAACGGTAACTACAACTCCCTGACCTTGCAGGATTTCGTCAGCACAACCGTTTGGATCTTCTGCAGACACACCAATATTACTGTTTTGATAAACATCAATACAGGAAACATTAGAAGAACCTGTACTCCATGTAATAGTAGCCCAATTTCCAACCACACAAAGTGTAACGGTATCACCCATACAGATTTCAGTAGGTGCATTTGCTGGTGAAGTAACAATTTCAAGAATTGGAGGGTGATTTATAACTGCTCCAATCTCTCCAGTTCCTATACAACCATTAACGTCTGTGACATCAACCGAAACGTTTGCAGAGTTGTAGATTAAAACTGTAGAGTCATCTAATAAAACCAAGTCAGATGGGAACCAATCATAATTCACATAACCACCCGGAGCAACGATAATTGCCGAGTCGCAAACTGCAAAATCTGCTCCCAAATCAACAACAGGGCTTGCTATAACATTGATATCTTGTGTTACTGATGTAAAGCAGCCGTTTCCGTTATCAACTGTATAGGTAATCGGGTGAGTTCCATCACCAATGCCATAAGGGAAGAATAAGTCACTGGTAATTTCTATTCCATTATAGTCGGTACTAAATTCACCACCACTTGGGCTTTCACCTGCTAAACCGGGCAACATTAGTTGGTCAATGTTTTCGCAAACATCCGCAAATGCACTGGCAAATGAAGGAACAATGGTTTGCGTTACAGAGAATGTAAGGGATTGTGATGTTCCGGTACACCCATTAGCGTCTGTTACGGTTACCGCTACAACGTCATTATCTGCAAGTGTTGATGCAGAGTATGTATCAGGTGCTCCCGGTATTGCGGGTGGGCCATTTAAAAAGAAATTAAATGTATACGGTGATACGCCTCCTGTGCCTACACCAAGGAAGTCAATTGTATCATTTTCACAGATAAGAAGATCTGGGTCGCTGGCAAAAATGGTAGCTAGCGGAGCTCCAATATCACTTATGGAAGCACTAACCTGATCTGAACAACCATTAAAATCTGTTACAATTACTGTGTACGAACCTGCAGGAATTCCTGTAATATCCTCAGCATTTGGTAACCCTCCGTTCCAAGTCCAGTTGTAAGGCAAGGTTCCACCATATGTATTGGTAGTAATGCTTCCATCACTTAACCCACATGCAGATGGAGGAGTAACCACTCCCATCTGAATAAAAGGAGTTGGGTTAACAACATAATCAATAGCTGAGCTCGTAGCAGCACAGAGTGCTGTATCAAGTCCAACCACAGCTATACCTTGTCCATCTTGAAGAGTACTTGTTGTAAATGGATTATTAGTACTTGCTACCACTCCATCAATATAGAAAACATATGTAGTAGCTCCTGTTCCTGTAAATGTTACAGTCTCTCCCTCACAAATTACTCCATCATTATCGCTGCTTGTTAATGTTACAGGAGATGAACCTACATCGCTTAATGAAGCAGTAACATCAGCAGAACAACCTGATGCATCAGTTACTTCAACATGGTAAGGTCCAGCATAAACTCCGGTAATATTAGGAGCATCTGCGTAGGTAGTATGTGTAACATCTTGATTCCATACGTAGTTGTAAGGTGATGTTCCGCCTGCAGCAGTTACAATAACCAAACCATCCTGAGCACCGCAACTTGTTGGGTCTTGCTGAGCAGTTATAGAAACAGTTGGTGGAGGATTAACAGTAATAGTAATTTGCGCGCTGGCAACAATACAATGGTTTGCATCTGTTCCTTCAACATAAATTACATCTCCATGAGTCCATGTGTTTGATTGATAAACATCATTTGACCCCGGAGGTCCCTGAGAAACACCATTTATGAAAAACTGATAAAACAAGGCTCCTGTTGCAGTGTAGGTAATTGATTGACCTATACAAATAGTGTTATCAATATCACTACTAACCAATACTACGTTTGGACCTGGAAGAACTGCAGTTGTAAAATAATTACTTGTTGCAGTACATCCATTAGCGTCAGTTCCTGTTGCAATTACAATATCACCATCAACTAATCCTGTGGTTGAGTAAATGTTATTTGTTCCTGGACCCTGAACAATCGGACCGCTTTGATAGAAAGTATAGTCAACTGAACCTGTTGCTGTAAAATCAACATTTTCACCGGAACAAATCATGCTGTCTTGATCGCTGCTGGTAAGAGAAACAGGAGCTGCTCCAGGGTCACTAAGTGCAGCAACAGCCTGATCAGAGCAACCATTTTGATCGCTTACAGTAAGGAAATAAGCACCGGCAACCAAATTGTAAGCAGCAGATGATGTTTCATTAACATCATGCGACCATGAATAAGTATATGGGGGTAATCCTCCTGATACTAGTCCAGAAGCATCTCCATCATTCAAACCGCATTGTGACGGGTTGTTAGAAGACATAGTAATAGTTGGATTGGGATTTACTGTCATAGTAATACCAAGTGTTGTAAAGGAGCAGAAGTTGAAATCAAGCGCCTGCACATGAACTATGTCCCCGTTATTTAATGTATTGGTTGTCCATGGATTTGATGTAGATACAGGAACTCCATTTACATAATAAGTATATAGGTATGATCCACTTGCAGTGAATGTAACATAATCACCTTGACAAATAATATTGTCCTGATCAGAAGAAACAACTGTTGCAGGTGTAGCACCTGGATCATTCATGGATACAGAAACAACATCACTGCAACCATTTTGATCAATTGCCTGAATAATATAAGGACCTGCACTCAAATTGTTCATAATTGTTGAAGATGGAGCTCCGTTCAAAGTCCAGTTATATGGAGGTGTGCCACCACCACCAAAAACAGATATACTTCCATCAGACGCCCCGCAGGCAGAAGGTGTTGTTATATAATTAAAACCAACCTGAGGTGCTGAAAATACGTTGACGGCAATGCTTACACAATTTGTAGTATTGCAAGGGCCTTCTGCTCGAACGTAATATGTAGTTGAAGAGAGCGGATTTACTGTTATAGAAGAACCTGAACCTACAAGGACACCTCCGCAGGCACCATTATACCAAAACCAGTTGGAAGCACTTCCTAAAGAACCGCCATTTACAGTTAATGTAGTAGAAGTTCCTTGGCAAATTGTTGTATTTGATGCGGTAACAGAAACAGGGTCAGTTGATAATGTATTAACTGGAACGGTTACACTTGCGCAAGCAGTAGATAAACAACCACCTTCTGCTCGAACGTAATATGTTGAAGTATTAGCTGGACTTCCACTAAGTGTAGCTCCCGTTCCTATCGGAGCTCCAACTCCGCATCCTCCGGCATACCACACCCATTGAGCATTTGTTCCTAAGGACCCTCCAATAACTGAAACTGCTGCTGTTCCTCCCGGACAAACCGAAGATGGATTTGAAATTGCAGACGTAGGGTCTATAGAAGGAGTAATGACATTGATTATCTGAGTGACTGTACATGCCGCTAGAGTATAAGAAATAGTATAAACACCAAGTGCTGTCGGACAAAATTGAGGGGGGCTATTAAAACTTCCATTATTTGGCGATACGCTCCATGTTCCGCCTGCCTGATCTGCTGTTAAAGTTACGCATTGTCCTGTGCATAAATCAGCAGAAGAAGATGTAATGGTAGGAGAGCATTGCTTATATTGCAGAATAGCCGAGTTTGCAGTACCTCCGCCCTGGTATCCAAGACAATTGCTTTTGTTTACCATAACATCCAATGTTCCGGTAAAAGTTGCTATCCACTGAATACTTGCCTGCTGTGAAGGATTACAATCAAACCCATTATTATCATTAAAGAAAACAGCACTACCTCCGTTATAACCTGTCAGTTGAGTATTCCAAGTAGATCCGCAAGTACTGATGCAGTATTGAGCTCCTGCAACAACTGAAAGTGACACAAACTCTCCACTTCCCAGACTTGTTTGTGCATAGGCACCTCCACAAGGTGGTGCTCCAAGGTTAGCAGCCTGAAAAATTGACTTTGCGCACTGAGCCTGGGTTTCAAAGCTGTTCAGGGTTAATAGAGAAATGATTAAAACGGATAAATAATAGTAGATTTTTTTCATTGCTTTTTGTAAATGTTTTATTACCTTTTCTATATGATTTTTATCACTTTTTTTTGGAAAAAGGAGCGGCAAGATATAAAATATTTTAACTCGTCATGAAAAAATGAAATTTTATAGGATAAAAGTCTCTGCATGACAATTTAAATCTTGTTGAGAATTGTTGATTAATAAATGTACATGTGTAAATAAATCAGTTTTTATTTGTAGTATTTTTGGCAAATTTTATTTAAAAACGTAATTACATATTAACTAATGAGAGTAGCAGTTGTAGGTTCCACGGGCCTTGTAGGAACACAAATGATGAAAGTATTGGAGGAAAGAAGTTTTCCTGTAACAGAGTTTTTTCCTGTAGCATCAGAAAAATCTGTTGGAAAAGAAGTTGCTTTTAAGGGGACTAATTATAAAGTGATTGGAATGGCAGAAGCTATTGCCTTGAAACCTGATATTGCTATCTTCTCAGCAGGAGGAAGCACTTCATTAGAGTGGGCACCAAAGTTTGCTGAAGTGGGTTCAACAGTGATTGACAATTCTTCTGCTTGGCGCATGGATCCAACAAAAAAATTAATCGTTCCTGAAGTAAATGCTCATGTTTTAACTAAAACAGATAAAATCATTGCGAACCCAAATTGCTCAACAATTCAGATGGTTGTTGCACTTAATCCGCTTCACAAAAAATACAAAATTAAACGCGTAGTTGTCTCCACTTATCAAAGCGTTACAGGTACCGGAAAAAAAGCGGTTGACCAGCTTTACAACGAGCGTGATGGCATTCAGGGGCCAATGGCTTATGCTTATCCGATTGACTTAAATATTATTCCGCAGATTGATGTTTTTCTTGAAAATGGTTATACCAAAGAAGAAATGAAAATGGTGAATGAGACAAAAAAAATAATGGGGGATGATTCAATCCGTGTAACAGCAACCACTGTGCGCGTTCCAGTTATTGGCGGGCATTCCGAAGCAGTAAATGTAGAATTTGAAAATGATTTTGACCTGAATGAAGTACGTGACATTCTTTCAAATTCTTTTGGGATAATAGTAAAAGATGATGTTAAAAATCTACAATATCCTATGCCGATTGATTCGCATAACAGAGACGAAGTTTTTGTTGGTCGTTTACGCAGAGACGAGAGCCAGGCTAATACATTAAATATGTGGATTGTTTCTGATAACCTTCGCAAAGGCGCTGCTACCAATGCCGTGCAGATTGCTGAATATCTTCAGAGAGAAAATCTTTTCTAAAATTCACAAGCTGAAATGAGGATTATTTTTCTTTCATTATTTTTTCTCCTTTACCAAATTGCATTTGCCCAGCAATTTCAATTTCTGAATATTGATGAAGGCGAAGAAGAGGAATTTGAAATGCACCACAGTTCAGAAGAAGCTGAAGATGGCTGCAAACCTTGCTACGATACTATACATCCCATTCCTTTTGTAACGCAGATTCATGATATCGGTTTATTATTCCCAACATGGAGACCTGCAGTTGGATATGATTCCGTTACAGTAGCAGAAGGAATAGTTGAGCCTGAAACAGGTCGTCCTTCAGTTAGTGAAGGCGATTTACCTATTTATCATTATACACATGATCTTTCATTTAATCTTATTCCCGATAAGAATTTCAAAAAATTGCTCTCTTATGATGTGAAAACAAAACCTGATGGGACCCGGGATACAATAAGGAACAAAATCATGCATATTGAATGGGAGTCTGGATTAGCTCAAAGCAATAAAGGAAATATTTGTGCTGAATTAAACAGGCAAGGAAAAAGTTGTGGATTTTACAGTGCGGGGCATGAACGAGGCGATACTATCTGGAACTGGCCAACTTGGGGTGATTGGGTGCATGTTGAAGGGATAAAGGTTTGGGACCGAGGACATCCACCGGCTGGAACAGAAATCCACCCTGCTCGTCTGATGGCAATTAGAAGAGCTTTGCCCGAAAAAATCAGAACAGAAAATCTTGACAAATTCGCAACACGTGTTGATGTTTTTGCCAGTGGTGATGGAGGTGCTTTTGATAATAACCGTGCAAACCAAAAAGCTTTTGTCCGTAAGGTAAAAATGAGTTCTAAAGATTATGTTTTTACTATTAAACAGGTCTTGCCCAAACCTTCTGAAAGTTCAGTTTTGAAATATATTGTAAAGGAAAGGAAACCGAACAGTTTCAATGAATCGGTTGAATATAGTACTGATTCAAAACAAGGAACAATAACCATAAAAATTCCATGGAAGTCAAACGCAGTAAATGATGATGCGATTTTTGCAAAAACTGTTTACTTATATTGGGACGAAGGACAAGGAGTTCCTTCAGATTATGAAATTGATGAAATAAAAGTAACGCTCGATGAATTGATTTTTGATCGTTTTCATGAGGCATTAGGCAAAGCTGAGATACGTATGTTCGTTGACATTGGAGGAAATTTCATTTTTTTAAATGATTTTGCAAAAAGCAAAGACATTCTGAAAAACGGATTAGGTAAAACAAGAAAACACAAATGGAGGTTCAACAATGCTTTTACACTTTACATTCCGCATGACAAGAAATTCAGGATTTCAGCTCATGGTTGGGAAGCAGATGGGGTAGACAAACTTTTTGGGCACATTGTTGACAATTACTCTCCCTGCAACCGTGCTACCAAAAAATTAATAAACAACATGATGATTGACTTTACTCCTGTTGGTATTGGCGGATGCCTTGATGATCCTTTGGGCAATGCTTTTCGTTTGCATAGCATGGAAGAAATACCTAAAAAGTATGCGAATTTTTCAGCAACCTCTGATGGTGGTTATCATGAAGATGGATGCCCTTGCGCAAGTTTCAGTCCAAAGAATTTATTTTCTATTTCTTACAAAATAGAAAAAACGGAACGTTAACTCTCTGACTGACTTTCTTCTATTTTTTTCACAAGTTTCCCGTTTTCATTAGTCATGAAAAACTTTCTCTGAAAAAGAAGGATAAGCCCAACTCCACAAGTAATAGCAGAATCGGAAATATTAAAAACAGGACGAAAAAATAAAAAATGTTCGTTTGCCCAAATTGGAAACCAGGATGGGAAATGCCCTTCAATAATCGGGAAATAAAGCATGTCCACTACCCTACCGTGCAGAAAACCGGCATAACCACCTTCGGGTGGAAAAACCTTTGCTACTTCACCATAGCTTTCTGTGAATATCATTCCGTAAAAAGCGCTGTCAATAATATTTCCGATGGCACCTGAAAACACCAATGCAATGCTGATGATGGCAAGTGAAGGTGCTTGGGTTTTAATAAGTAAATAAAGATACCAGCCAATTCCTGCAACTGCTGCAATGCGGAAAACGCTGAGGAATAGTTTTCCATATTCACCCGCAAGCTCCATTCCAAAAGCCATTCCGTTATTTTCTGTAAAATGCAGGATAAATTTCCCGCCCAGAAACTCATATTCCTGACCTAAAAACATGTGGGTCTTTACCCAAATTTTTAAAAATTGGTCAATAAAAAGAACCGAGAAAATAACGATGAACGCTTTTTTCAAAATCAGGTTTTAGCCTTGCATATTTTTCGCCTCAATGCTTAATGTAGCATGGGGAACAACACGCAAACGGTCTTTTCCAATCAGTTTTCCGGTAACGCGGCAAATTCCGTAAGTCTTATTTTGAATACGGATAAGTGCGTTTTCCAGGCTTTGTATAAATTTCTGTTGACGAACAGCCAATGCATTGCTTTCTTCTTTTGACAATACATCAGATCCATCTTCCAATAATTTGAAAGTTGGAGAAGTGTCATCTGTTCCGTGGTCGTCTTTATGAGAAATAGTGGCTTTCAGCAATTCATAGTCCTTGCGTGCCTCGTCTAATTTTTTGAGAATAATTTCTTTAAACTCTGCCAATTCTTTGTCTGAATATCTAACTCTGTTTTCGTTGTCTTGCATAGCTCCTTTAGGGACTTTAATCTGTGCTTGGGGTATAATTATTGGCGCTTGAATCGGGTCCGGGTCAATTGAACCTTCATATGAGCGTCTGTCTGGTTTCGATAATTTTTTAGGTTCCGTTTTTATAAGTGCTTGTTTTGGTGCAGGTGCAGCCGGTTTTGCTTTTTCAACTACAGGTTTTGCAACTACTTTTGCTACTGGTTTCGCTGCAGGCTTTTTAGGCTCAGGTTTTTTTGCAACTGGTTTAGCAACTACTTTTTTAGCCACAACCTTCTTTACAGGCTTTTTTGCTACTACTTTTTTAGCTACAACCTTCTTCACAGGCTTTTTTGCTACTACTTTTTTAGGTGCCGGTTTCTTAGCTGCAGGCTTTTTTGCTACTACCTTTTTTACTGGTTTTTTTGGTGCAATTTTTTTAGGTGCCGGCTTTTTAGCCACTACTTTTTTAGGAGCAGGTTTCTTAGCTGCGGGTTTTTTCGCAGCAACTTTTTTCACAGGCTTCTTAGCAGCAACTTTTTTAGGTGCGGGCTTTTTAGATGCCGGTTTTTTAGGAGCAGCTTTTTTAGCAGGTTTAGCAGGTCCTTTTTTAGCTGCCGGTTTTGCTGTTTTCTTTGCTGGTTTGGTAGATTTTTTTGCCATAATTTCTCTTTTTTAGTTCAGATTACTAAGTGAAACTAACGTGGATAGATTTTCCTCCACATCCACCGGAACTCCTTCTGTGGCGCTGATTTCATCCACAATATCAAGGCTTTCCGCCAAAATTTCGGTGCAAATATAATTTAAATTGCTTTGGATAGCCGAATTGATGCCTTCGTGTGATTTCATTTTCAGTCGGATACGGTCGGTTACCTTAAAATCTCTGTCTTTTCGAATGTTTTGGATGCGGTTCACAAACTCACGGGCAATTCCCTCTTCATGCAATTTTTCAGAAATAGTAATGTCTAACGCAACGGTAAGTTTGCCTTCACTTGCTACCAACCAGCCAGGAATATCCTGCGAACTGATTTCCACATCTTCCAATGAAAGTTGAATTTTTTCGCCTTCAATTTCCAGATTATAATTTCCGGTCTGCTCAATTTCTGCAATTTGTTCCTGCCCAAATTTGTTTACTTCGGCTGCAATCGCCTTCATGTGTTTTCCGAATTTTGGTCCCAGCGATTTAAAATTCGGTTTGATTTTCTTCACCAATATTCCTGATGAATCGGTAAGAAATTCAATCCCTTTCACATTCACTTCACTCAAAATTAAATCTTTCACTGCGTCAACGTTGCGTTGAAATTCTTCGTTCAAAACAGGAACCATGATTCTGCTCAATGGCTGACGAACTCTGATCTTGCTAGCCTTACGAAGCGATAACACCAGAGAAGAAATCCGTTGTGCAACTTCCATCCGCGCTTCCAATTCCTTGTTGATTATTTTTTCATCTGCTACTGGAAAATCAGAAAGATGAACAGAACCTGAATTGTCTTTTCCTGTTGCAAAATTCAAATCACGGAAAATCTTGTCAGCATAAAAAGGTGCAAGAGGTGAACTAAGCTTGGCAATGGTTTCCAAGCATTTGTAAATTGTCTGGTAGCCCGAAATTTTGTCTTTTGTATAATCTCCTTTCCAAAATCTTCTGCGGCTCAAACGGACATACCAATTGCTCAAATGCTCGGTCACAAAATCCTGTATCGCTCTTCCCGCCTTTGTTGGCTCGTAATCTGCCA
The DNA here is from genome assembly GCA_947478465.1 of Bacteroidota bacterium. Lineage (GTDB taxonomy): Bacteria > Bacteroidota > Bacteroidia > SXHM01 > SXHM01 > SXHM01. The sequence continues at coordinate 26,098 of CANJWH010000003.1, read as the reverse complement.
ATGCCTCATCCACATCTTTCACCAATGAATTCAATAACGAAAGAATCCATCTGTCAAGCTCTGGTCTTTCTTCAACCGGAATTTCCTCTTCCGCATAAGTGAACTTATCAATGTTTGCATACAGCGAGAAAAACGTATATGTATTATGCAACGTTCCGAAAAACTTCCGCTGCACCTCAGCAATTCCTTCGGTGTCAAATTTTAGGTTATCCCAAGGCTGAGCGTTAGTAATCATATACCAGCGCGTTGCATCGGCACTGTATTTCTCAATCGTTTCAAACGGGTCAACAGCATTTCCTTTGCTCTTGCTCATTTTGTTTCCGTTCTTATCCAGAACCAAACCGTTTGAGACAACTGTTTTGTAAGCAACCGAATCAAACAACATTACGCTAATCGCATGAAGCGTGAAGAACCAGCCTCTCGTTTGGTCAACTCCTTCTGCAATAAAATCGGCAGGAAAATATTTTTTCTCGTCAATCAGTTCTTTATTCTCAAAAGGATAGTGTAACTGCGCGTAAGGCATTGAGCCGCTGTCGAACCACACATCTATCAAATCAGATTCGCGATACATTGGTTTTCCAGAATCAGAAACCAGCACAACTTTATCAATATATGGTTTGTGTAGATCGTGAACATCAGTCAATGTTTCAAATCCTGCCTTCACGGATTTTTCAATTTCAGTTTTCAGTTGCTCTACTGAATTGATAACCTTTTCTTCCGCTCCATCTTCCGTTCTCCAGATAGGAATTGGAATTCCCCAAAAGCGTGAACGCGAAAGATTCCAGTCCACCAAATTTTCCAGCCAGTTTCCGAAACGCCCGCTACCCGTGGCTTCCGGTTTCCAGTTGATGGTTTTATTATACGCAATAAGTTTATCTTTCATGGCAGTGGTTTTAATAAACCACGAATCCAACGGATAATACAACACTGGTTTATCGGTTCTCCAGCAATGCGGATAGCTGTGCTCGTATGTTTCTTTTTTAAATAATTTTCCTTCTTCCTGCAATTTCAAAACAATACGCTCGTCAACACTTAAATATGCTTTCAGGTCTTTTATTTTTCCTGTGGTTTCAAGAATTTTTTTCTGCTTCTGAAACTCCGCTTTCTTTTCCTCATCGCTGAGATATGCTTCTTTCACATATTCCTCACCGTATAGAAAAACATCATCTTTTACTTCCGGCAAAAAGCGTCCCCGTTTGTCAACCAAGGTCAGCGAACCAATGCCATTTTGTTTAGCAACACGAAAGTCATCTGCACCAAAACTTGGAGCGATGTGAACTATTCCGGTTCCATCCGATGTAGTTACAAAATCACCTAACACAACTTTGAAAGCATCGCCATCTGTGGGTTGTGCAAAGGGTAAAAGCTGTTCGTAGCGAATACCTTCTAAATCACTTCCTTTAAATTCATCAACAATAGCGAACGGAATATTTTTATCTCCTTCTTTATACTCTTCAAATTTCAGTTCCGCATTTTTCTCCGGAAAATATTTCCCCAACAAATCCTTCGCAAGTACAACCGAAACCGCTTGATACGTAAACGGACTAAACGTCTTCACCAAAACATAATCAATATTTTTTCCAACTGCGAGAGCTGTATTTGAAGGCAATGTCCATGGTGTGGTTGTCCATGCCAGAAAATAAGCATTGTTATTATTGATTACTGCTTTAAACATTGCCACCGCAGTCCTGTCTTTAACATCTCTGTAGGCCCCCGGCTGATTCAGCTCATGCGTGCTCAACCCAGTTCCCGCTGCCGGTGAATACGGTTGAATGGTATAGCCTTTATAGAGCAAACCTTTTTCGTAAAACTTGCTGAGCAAGTACCACACACTTTCTATGTAATCATTCTCGTAGGTGATATACGGATGCTCCATATCCACCCAATAACCCATCTTCTCTGTAAGGTCGTTCCAAACATGGGTGTATTTCATCACCTCCTTGCGGCAGGCTTTATTATAATCCTCAACAGAGATTTTTTTGCCAATGTCTTCTTTGGTGATGCCGAGTGTTTTTTCTACGGAGAGTTCAATTGGCAAACCATGCGTATCCCAACCGGCTTTGCGTTTTACGCGAAAACCTTTTAGTGTTTTGTATCGGCAAAAAATATCTTTAATGGCACGCGCCATAACGTGGTGAATTCCGGGCAACCCGTTTGCAGAAGGTGGCCCTTCATAAAAAACAAAGTCAGGTTTACCGTTGCGGCTTTCCACACTCTGCTTAAAAGTTTCTTCTTTTTTCCACACCTCCAGCATTTCCTTGCCTATGTTGGAAAGTTCGAGTTGTTTGTATTCGGGGTATTTTTTTGACACTGGTTTATCTTCTTTTTTAAAAAGAGGCGCAAAGCTAAGAAATTAGCCAACGCATAAAAACAGAAGGCGCAGAGAATAAATCCCAACGCCTTCCGACATCATGAACACACGTTCTATTTCTTCTTTTTATTCCAGAAGTTAGCATTCAAACCTAACCCGAAACTGGTAGTAATTTCACTCAGATTATATGAAGTTGGTCCTCCCAAATGGCGACCTGTTGCGTAGCGCACATTCACAAACAGGTGAAAAAACTTTACAGCATACACATTAAAACCTGCATCTAAAGAAAGCATAGGGTTCATTGAAATATTTGAATCTTTTATTTGGGTTACAGAAGGATTTTCAATATTGACCGGATATGCAGCCCTTGTTTGTGTAAGTGCGAAACCCGGCTCCAAACCAATGTAAGGATCAAAGGCTTTGTCTTTCAACAAATGGTATTGCACACCTGTGTAAAGCTGATGATTCATTTTCAACTCAGCCATTTCAGGCAAGGCTTCTTTGCGCGAATTGAGAAAGTAGTAAGCAGTGGATGAAATGGATACATGGTCGGCAATGTAGTATTCGAGCACACCGCTGATATAAGCGTTGGTCATACCGTTTACCATAAATCCGGGGGCAAAGCTTAACCCGTCACGCAACATGTGGTGGTATTTTATCTTAGGATTATCGTTCTGCGAAAAAGCAAACTTAGCAGCTGCAATTGCAAGTATTAATATGATTATTCGTTTCATGATTTCTAATTTTAAAGGTTATTAGTCGTTCTTCTATTAAAAATAAAACTACTTCCAGAAATCAAACAGTTTCACATTCAAACTTAAATTCACCAACAGGTGCCCATCAAAATCGGTTTTTGACGAACGCTCAATGTTCAACCGTTTATAACCCTCAGGGTCTGTATAAATCTCGCTGTGCATATGTCCGCCCAAATGATTCATATATTGACAGGTAAGCGTAAGATCAAAATTATCAGTGATGTTATAAGAAGTTCCCAATCCCATTTGCACAGCCGAACTGTTTATTTTTCCTGAGTTGGAATGGTCGCGGTTTTCAAATACATGCGAACCGTCAAAACAATGTCCTGCTATAATATAAGGAGTGAATTTCCCTTTTACCCGTTCGGTGTTAAACATGTAAAACATCACGCTCCATCCAATATGCATATCTTTTCTTGTTCCTACATTTCCAATGTTAGTGGCAAGAATGTCGGCATACCATTCAGTATTCAAACGTTCAAGGAAACGTAATCTAAATTGCCCCCCTACTCCCTGACCAACGTAACCTGCATCGTTAAAAAAACTTACAGAGGTTCGCATTCCTAAATCAAAATCTCCACCTCCGGCAAGATGCTTGTCGGCTGCGCTTTTCTGTGCCTGCGCCTGGTAACTTACCAGCGCCATGGCAATGATGATAATTAGTTTTTGCATGGCTTTGTGTTATTAGTTATATAGGTCTAACGCACATTATTTTCAGATATTGTGCAAAGCCAAAAAAATATTTTTTCTTACAGAAAAAATTTAATCGAATACCGTAACAATAACTCCTTCTTCCGAAGCCCAGTTTTTTACATTCAATGTTCTTCCGTTAAAGTAAACAGGAATAGTAGTTTCCGGGCTTGCCGGAAAAAAGATATCCACTCCGTTCAAAAAAGAAAATGAACCAAAAAAACCAACAGGGCTTCCACTGGTTTGGCTGTCGCCATCATCATAAAGAAAATAGGCAATAGCGGTTTTTGCAGGTGAAGCATATTGCGCAGAAGACAAATCAACACCACCGGATGAAAGCGAATCCCTTCCGTTTACCACTGCCTGGCTGGAAGAAAATACAACAACTGCGCTTTGATTGGTGTTTTCAGGAACACCATTTAAAAGCAATGCAATAGTTGAACCCGCAGGAGGAAAGGTGCGCAGATAAACAAACTTATTAGAGCGGATTGCTCCTTCACGATAATAGTGCACAACTCTGTCAGCTGGATCAGCACTTACCACACGAAACTCATAGTTTGTATTTGATTTTGCGGCAAATGGTCCCCAGTAACCTTTGCTGTCTGTTGTTAAGATAGTTTCAGGTGAAGTTGAAACCCTGAAACCGGTAGCAGCAGAAACTTCATAGATTTCAACACTTGCAGCTAGAAGTGGTGTATTTTCGCCCAAGGTAACAACACGCCCGGAAAGTTGAACAGGCTCTTCAGCAACTATAGAAGTAACGCAAGCTGTTTTACCTTCATTGAGAAAAGAAAAAATTGAAGCAAATGATTCTGCATTTGTTGCTACCTGATAATGATCAGCACCAACAAGTTTTACATTGGTTGCTCCGGTAATATCACCTCCGGCAGCAATTTCATCATCTTCACTCCATAAATTTAAAGTAGGTATTTCACCATTTGTACCCGCAGGTCCCGGTTGAACTGAACTGGCAACGTGAACATAGTGTGCAACTTTTGCAGCACGTGTGCTATCATTTAAATAGGTATAACCCAAACCGCCACCGGCAGAGTGGCCAATTAAATCTACCTGACTGGCACCCGTTGCTGCCAAAACTTCATCAATAAATGCATCCAGTAAAGCTTCATTTCCGCTTTGGCTTAATGTATTCCAGTCAAATGCATATAACTGAGTTGATTCATATCCGTTCTCTCTGAAACGCATGGCATGATTGGCCCAGGTGTCACCCGAAGCAAGAAAACCATGCACCATCACTACGGGAAGATTACTCGTTTTGCATACTTCGTTCTGTGGAATTGAATCGTGATCACAGTCGTCTTTTTTGCATGACGAAAAATGTCCTGTAATAAAAAACAGACCAAGAAGAATGAGTGATTGTGTAAGTAATTTTTTCATGGGGGAAATTAGTTTTGACAAATCTAAACGAATATTTTTCAAATCATGAAATCCTCGCCCAGTCCTGTTTATTGCGATTGATAAAATTCAAATACAAAGCAATCACATTGTTTTTGGGTTGTGAAAATTGCGGGTCGTCTTCCAGAATCTTTAACGCTGCGTTTCGCGCCTCAGTAAGAATTGCACCGTCCGTTGCAATGTTTGAAATTTTAAAATCGGGAAGTCCGCTTTGCTGCGTTCCTGCCAAATCGCCTGGTCCGCGCAAACGCAAATCAACATCTGCAATTTCAAAACCATCATTGGTTTTGCACATGGTTTCTAAACGCAATTTTGCATCGGCAGAAAGTTTGAACGATGTAACCAACATACAATAACTCTGATCGGCACCGCGACCAACCCTTCCGCGCAACTGATGCAACTGCGAAAGTCCGAAACGTTCCGCGCTTTCAATCACCATTACCGAAGCATTGGGAATATTTACACCAACCTCGATTACCGTTGTTGCTACCATGATATTAGTTTGATTTTTTTGGAAACGTTGCATCTCAAAATCTTTGTCTTTTGCAGTCATTCTTCCATGCACAACGCTCACCTGATATTCAGGTCGCGGAAAAGCACGCAACATACTTTCATAACCTTCCATCAGATCTTTGTAATCCATTTTTTCAGACTCTTCAATCAACGGATATACCACATAAATCTGTCTTCCCAACTTAATTTGTTCTTTCATGAACCCATGAATTTTCAACCGGTTTGAATCAAAAAGATGAATGGTCTTTATCGGTTGACGCCCCGGTGGCAATTCATCAATAACTGAAACATCAAGATCGCCATAAAGTGTCATTGCCAACGTTCGTGGAATCGGTGTTGCAGTCATAATCAACACATGGGGTGGGTTGACATTTTTTCTCCAAAGTTTGGCGCGCTGCTCCACTCCAAAACGATGCTGCTCGTCAACCACTACCATCCCTAAATTTTTAAACTGAACAATTGGTTCAATTAAGGCATGGGTTCCCAGTAAAATATGCATTTCACCTGAAAGCAACTGTTCATGAATTTGCTTCCGTGCTGAACCTTTTGAAGAGCCTGTGAGCAAACCCACTTTTATATTCATGCCTTTCAGAAGTGCAGTAATGCTTTCAAAATGCTGAACCGCCAGAATTTCGGTTGGTGCCATCAGACAAGCTTGAAAACCGTTATCCAATGCCATAAGCATAGTCATCAGCGCAACAATTGTTTTTCCGCTTCCTACATCGCCCTGCAAAAGGCGATTCATGTGTTTTCCGGAACCAACATCTGAACGAATTTCTTTTAAAACCCGTTTCTGCGCATTTGTTAATTCAAACGGAAGGTTATTTTTAAAAAACGCATTGAAATGTTCGCCAATACTGCCAAACCTGAAACCGTGATATATTTTCTGGTTGATTGCTTTCTGGCGCAACAACATCAACTGTATGTAAAAAAGCTCTTCAAATTTCAAACGTAATTCTGCTTTTTTAAGCAGCTCTGGATTTGCAGGAAGATGAATTTGATAAAAAGCACTTCCCCTTGAAATAAAATGGTTGCTGTTAATAATTTCAACAGGCAGATTTTCAGGAATTTTATTATCACTGGTTTGCATAAGTGCACGAACAAGTTTTGAAATCCCACGACTATCCAGTCCTTTCAGTTTCAGCTTTTCTGTGCTGTTATACATGGCCTGCAAGGCGCTTTGCAGTTTCAGGTTTTCTTCATTCACTTCATCTACTTCAGGATGTGCGATATTGAACTTCCCGTTAAAAACCGTTGGTTTCCCAAAAATCACATATTCAGTTCCGGGCTTGATTGAATTTTTAACCCATTTTATTCCCTGGAACCAGACCAAATCAATTTTACCGAAATCATCTTTAAAAACAGCAACTAACCTTTGTGGACGACTTTTCCCAATTACTTCCATTGAAATTATTTTGCCTTTCAACTGCACATAAGGCATATCGGCATCCAACTCTGTGGTTTTATGAAACTTAGTACGGTCAACATAGCGGAAGGGATAATAAGAAAGCAGGTCGGCAAAGCATTCAATGCTCAACTCGGCCCTTAACGATTTGCCGCGCTCCGGACCAACTCCTTTGAGGTATTCTATCGGGGTTTCTAAAAAAGTTCCTGCCATTTCAAGAAGCGGCTAAATTAATATTGAAACCGATTTTGTGATTAAAAACCTTTTTCTATCTTTGCAGCCCGTTTTAAAAAAAAGATAAAAACATGCTAGTAATTCCTATCAAAGAAGGCGAAAACATTGAAAGAGCTCTTAAGAAGTTTAAACGTAAGTTTGAAAAAACTGCTGTTGTTAAAGAACTTCGTGAAAGACAACAATTTACAAAGCCTTCGGTTAAAAGAAGAACCGAAATAAAAAAGGCCGTTTACGTTCAAGGCCTTAGAAGAGCAGAAGAAGAGGCTTAGTAATAAGCACTCGCTTAACTCTTCAACAAGACATACATTCTTTTCGTGAAGAAAGGAATTTGACTTATAAAGGTAAACTTTAACCGTTTGCCTTCGTACTAAAGTCAAATTCCTTTTTTATTTATGGCGATTGAAACTTTCATTGATTATCTGAAAAAGGAAAGACGTTACTCGCCTCATTCCCTGATTTCTTACAAAAACGACTTAAGTCAGTTCTACCTTTTCATGAAAGGGGAACTTCAATTGCCTGACGAGCACAAACCCGAGCACCACGATGTGCGCGCCTGGATTGTTTCTCTGATGGAGAAAGAACTCAATCCGCGCAGCGTAAATAGAAAAATTACCGCACTTCGCTCCTACTTCAAGTTTCTGAAACGTGAAGGAGTGATTGACTACAATCCAACACAGAAAATTACTGCTCTGAAAGTGAAAAAACAAATTCCTCACTTTGCCAGCGAGCCTGATATGGAGCAATTGTTTAATACGCTTGAATTTAAACCTGGTTTTAAGGGAAAACGTGATAAGTTAGTGCTGGAAATGCTTTATTCAACTGGAATGAGGCGGGCAGAACTAATTAATTTGAAAACTTCTGACATTAATTTTTACAATCGTGAGCTTAAAGTTTTAGGTAAACGAAATAAAGAGCGGATTATCCCGTTCACAGATAAACTGGCTGCCTCTCTTAAAGTCTATCTCGCTGAAAAACAGAAGCAAACCGGAAAAAATATGGATAATGAAGTTCTTTTTGTGAATGACAAAGGCAAAAAAATGGGCGAAAAACTTGTTTACAGTCTTGTGAATAGTTACCTTAGCCTTGTCACAACGATAGAAAAAAGAAGCCCGCACGTTATGAGACACACATTTGCAACGCATATGCTGAACAACGGAGCCGAGTTAAACACGATAAAAGAAATCCTTGGTCACACCAATCTTTCAGCCACACAAATTTACACGCATAACACAATAGAGAAATTAAAATCAATTTATAAACAAGCCCATCCAAGGGCATAAAAAAGGAGGACAACATGAAAGTGAAAATTCAAAGTATCCATTTTGACGCTGATGTTAAACTACTTCAGTTCGTAGAAGAAAAAGTGGACAAATTAGGTCATTTTTACAATGAAATAATTGCAAGCGAGGTATTTCTTAAACTTGACAAAAACAGCAATACCGAAAATAAAGTTGCTGAGATAAAACTTCATATTCCGGGCAATGATTTATTTGTAAAAAAACAATGCAAAACCTTTGAGGAAGCTACCGACACAGCAGTGGAAGCACTAACAAGACAAATAAAAAAACACAAAGAAAAAATTAAAGGTTTATAACAATAATCAAATCTTTGAAAAGCCCTTCGCCTTTGGCGAGGGGCTTTTTGTTTCTTTATTTTATAGCTTTGAAACCTGTTAAATAAGGCCTCTTGAACATTTACTCCAAAAAACAAACCTGGAAACGACTGCTTTTTGTTACTGCAGCTTTGATAGGTATTTCGTCACTTGTATATACCGACAGGCTGGTGAAACAACTGGCACAGGAAGAAGAGAACAAAGTAAAACTCTGGGCAAAAGCAACTGAATTGCTTGCCAACTCAGCTGATGAAAATATTGATATCAGTTTTGTATTTGAAGTTATTCGTGACAATGAAACGGTTCCCGTAATTCTTACAGACCAGAATGAAAATGTTATTTCTGTAAGAAACCTTGACTCGCTGCAATCGCTTGATAGCACATACGTGAAAGAACAACTGCTACTTATGAAAGAAGAACATACTCCTATAGAAGTAGGTCTTGTTGCAGGTGAAAAGAATCTGATCTTTTACCGCAATTCAAAACTTTATTACAGCCTGAAATATTATCCGTACGTTCAGTTGGGCGTAATATCACTTTTCATTTTTGTCTCTTATATTGCATTCAGCACCTCACGTAAAGCTGAACAAAATCAGGTTTGGGTAGGCATGGCAAAAGAAACTGCTCACCAATTGGGTACCCCTATTTCATCCTTACTAGCGTGGATGGAACACCTGCGAGCAAAAGGTGTTGACGAACAAACGTTAACTGAGATTGGACAGGATTTAAAACGATTAGAAACTATTACCGAACGTTTTTCAAAAATTGGAGCAACACCAAAACTTGAATTGAAAAATATTGCTCAGGTAATGGAAGAGTCGGTTAATTACATGAAGTTACGTTCATCAAAAAAAGTGGTTTATAATTTCAATCCGGGAAATACAACAGATGTAAATGTTCCGATGAATATTCCGTTGTTTGAATGGGTAATAGAGAATTTATGTCGCAATGCAATTGATGCGATGAATGGTGCAGGAACTATTAGCGTTGAAATGGAAGCGAAAGAAGGGCAAGTTATTATTGATGTTTCAGACACAGGGAAAGGAATGCCAAAATCAAAATTCAAAACGGTTTTTGAACCAGGCTTTACTACAAAGCAACGTGGCTGGGGGCTTGGACTTTCGCTTACCAAACGCATTATTGAAAATTACCATTCCGGAAAAATTTTTGTAAAAAATTCTGTCGTTGATAAGGGAACTACTTTCAGAATTATTTTGAATTCTTAAGGTGGCTGGTATTTACATTCATATTCCTTATTGCAAGCAAACCTGTTCGTATTGCGATTTTCATTTTTCAACTTCGCTGAAAAGTAAAGATGCTTTTATCTCTTCGTTAATTCACGAAATAGAGCTGCAAAAAAATTATCTGGGAAAAAATACTTTGATTGAAACAATTTATTTTGGAGGAGGAACTCCTTCCCTGCTTTCAACAGATGAATTAGATAAAATTTTCAAATCACTTTATGCAAATTTTAGCATTACAAAAAATGCAGAAATTACATTGGAAGCAAACCCTGACGATTTGAGTAAAACAAAGTTGCAGGAATTGAAGCTATCACCTATAAACCGCTTGAGTATTGGCATTCAAAGTTTTTTTGAAGAGGATTTAAAACTGATGAATCGTGCGCATACTGCACAAAATGCTGAAAACTGCATTAAGGAAAGTCAACAGGCAGGATTTGAAAACCTAACTGTTGATTTGATTTACGGAACGCCTGGTTTAAGCAATACAAACTGGAAGAAAAATCTTGCGAAAGTTTTTGACTTCGGGGTTCCTCATTTGTCATCTTACTCGCTTACGGTTGAAGAAAAAACTCCACTGGAAAGCCACATTAAAAAAGGGAAAGTAAAACCAGTTGATGAAGAACAATCGGCTGAACAGTTTTTAATTCTGGTGGAAGAAACTACAAAGAATGGATACGAACAATACGAGATTTCAAACTTTTGCAAACCTGGTTTTCATTCGCGACACAACAGCAATTACTGGAAAGGGGTAAAGTATTTAGGGCTTGGTCCTTCGGCACATTCATTTGACGGAAACTCACGCCAATGGAACGTTTCCAACAATTTCAGATATATTAAATCCATTGCCGAAAACAAAATTCCAAGCGAAAAAGAAATACTAACCACTGAGCAAAATTTTAATGAGTATATGATGACGGGCTTGCGAACTTCAACCGGTATCAGTCTGGAAAAAGTATCGACAGAGTTTGGCGAAGATTACCTCAGCAAACTTTTGACTGAAGCCAAAAATTATCTTGATTGCAGTAAAATTATTCTGAAACGAAACCATCTTATCCTCACTAATTCAGGAAAACTAATAGCCGACAGAATAAGTTCCGATTTTTTTGCATGATTGCAGAATATTATACTTTATTTCACTAGTTTTATGACGATTTTAAAAATATTATTTTGAAATTTAACTATAAATAAAATTATATGGAAGTAAACTTAGACAAAATTGATTTAATGATTTTAAAACTTTTGCAGGAAAATGGACGCAAAACGAATGTGCAACTCTCAACAGAAATAGGGCTTTCTCCTGCACCAACTCTGGAAAGGGTAAAGAAATTAGAAAACTCTGGGGTTATAAAAAGCTATCACGCTGTTGTAGAAGAAAAATTTGTTGACCTAGGTATTAAAGCCATGATTCAGGTTTCGCTGGTGAGGCAGAAGGACAATGCCATTTCAAATTTCAAAAAACACATTGATAAAATTGCTGAGATTGTAGAATGTTATCAGGTAACGGGCAACTACGATTACTTGCTGAAAGTAGTTGTAAAAGATATTCCATCTTTTGAAAAACTGATAGGTGAAAAACTCAGCAAAATACCCGATATCGGGCAAATGCAAACAAATGTTATTCTGAGTGAAGTAAAAAAATCATCTGTGCTTCCACTTAATTACGAGTAATGAATATTGAAGAGCTGCGCGAATATTGTTTAAAGAAGAAAGGTGTAGATGAAAGCTTTCCTTTTGACGAAACAGTTTTGGTTTTTAAAGTTATGGGTAAAATATTTGCACTAACCAGCACCGAAGGAGAGTTCACTATCAACCTCAAATGCGAACCCGAAAAAGCAATTGAACTGCGTGAAAAATATTCAGGGGTTAAACCGGGTTATCACATGAACAAAAAGCACTGGAATACTATTTACTTTGATGGATCTGTTTCTGATTTAGATACAAAAGAGTGGGTAGATCAGTCTTACCACTTAGTTGTAAAAAGTCTGACAAAAGCTCAACAACAACACTTAAAAAATTTATAAAATGGCAAAACGATTATTACGTTACTTCTTTCAGGGCTTACTTTATGTTGTGCCTATTGCAGTTACCATCTATGTGGTAATTTCAGTATTCCGTTTTTTTGATGGTTTTTTTGATGATGTTATTCCTGAAAAAATTCCAGGACTTGGAATATTGATTTTGCTTGTTGCCATTACAGTTGCAGGCTATATTGGCTCGCGCTTTATTTCCACAACTGTTTTATCATTTGTTGACGAACAGGTTGAAAAAGTTCCGCTTGTAAAACTAATTTACGGCTCAGTTAAAGATTTGATTTCAGCATTTGTTGGAGAGAAGCAGCGATTCGGCAAACCGGTTATGGTAAAAATGAACGAACTTTCCGAGGTTTATAAATTAGGATTTATTACTCAAAAGGATTTAACGGAATTGAATATTCAATCAGGATTTGTAGCCGTATATTTTCCACATTCCTATGCTTTTTCAGGAAACCTCTTTATCGTTCCGGAAAAAAATGTTCGTGAACTTGAGGCTCCTTCTTCAGAAATTATGAAGTTTATTGTTTCCGGTGGAGTAACCGAGGTAGATAAATAACTAAAGCCAGCCTTTTTCTAAAATATCTTTGGCGTGGTAGGTGATAATTATACCGGCACCGGCACGGGCAAAGGCATACATGTTTTCCATCACAATTTTTTGTTCGTCAACCAGGCCTTGTTTAGCTGCTGCTTTCACCATGCTGTATTCGCCCGAAACATTGTAGCAGGCAATTGGCAAAAGAGTATTATTTCTTAGTTGATGAATAACATCCAGATAAGCAAGCGCGGGTTTTACCATCAGAATATCTGCACCTTCGTTTTCGTCAATCAATGATTCCTGCAGCGCTTCTCTTCCATTCCGGAAATCCATTTGATACGATTTTCTGTCGCCATGTGAAGGTGAGGAATCCGCTGCCTCACGGAATGGGCCGTAATATGCTGAAGCAAATTTTGTTGAGTAGGACATGATGGCGGTATTCTCAAAACCATTCTTGTCCAATGTTTGGCGAATAGCAAATACGCGACCATCCATCATGTCAGAGGGCGCAACCATATCTGCTCCTGCCTGTGCATGAGTCAAAGCCATTTTTGCCAATACATCAACGCTTTTATCATTCTGCACGTACTCGTGTTCCAGAATTCCGCAATGCCCATGCGTAGTATAGGCACAAACACAAACATCGGTAATAACATATAAATCATCCCCGAATTTGTTTTTCAGTTCGCGAACAGCCTTTGCTACAATTGAATTTTTATCAAAAGAAGACGAAGCATTTTTGGTTTTCACTTCGCCAACTCCAAAAAGCAATATTTTATTAATTCCAAGCTTCAAACCCTTTTCAACATCTTTCAAAAGCCTGTCAACCGAAAAATGGGAAACTCCCGGCATGGCTTTAATAGGTTCGGCTATATTTTTTCCACCTGTAACAAAATAGGGGTAAACGAACATTTCTTTGCTCAATCTTACTTCAGCAACTGCATTTCTGATAATTGCGTTCTTTCTTAATCTGCGCGGGCGGTGTAGCATTTTCTATTGTTATTTAGGTTTGCAATATTAAGGATTTTCAACTGTGTATCTGTTCGTGGCATTGCCCGACAAAATCATGACACAAAATTTTATCTTTTAAGGATTTTGTTCTGAATAAAAAAGGTTTACTTTTGCCGTCCTGACTTAAAAAATCAAGTATTAATCAATCAAATAAAAAAAATGAAAAAAATCTACTTAATGGCAGCAATGTTAATTTCAGGTGCAACAGTATTTGCACAGGGAACATTGCAAACACAAAACAAAGGTGTAATTAAAAGAGTTATGCCTGCACCAAACAACAACCCTGCACAATCTGCAACACCAACTGACACAACAGGATGGGTTGATAGCGGTAACTGGGCTCCTAATTTTGCCGGCATAAGCGGACAAGTAGTTGCTTTTGGCTACCAAGGCGGTGGTTGGGTATACGGAAACAATGCTGATGGATTAAATGAATGTGCACAAGGTTTCTTGAACGTTAACCAAGCAACTTTAGGTGTTGAAGAAGTTCTGATGCTTTTCACAGGAAAAACAGGAGTATCAGGAAGTGCTACTTCAAAAGCAGTTGTAAAAGTTTACAACATGGCAGCAAACAAAGCTAAGAACACAGATGGCGCTGGAGGTAATGCTCTTAACTCACCAGGTCCAAACCAATTGCTTGGATCACAAGATTATTTCTTTGATGATATTGACACTACTTTCGGAAACTGGAACGTTGTTACTTTCCCAACTCCTGTTTTCATTAACGGAACTGACTTTGCTGTTTCTGTTGACTTCTCGAACCTGAACGCAGCTCAAGATACTGCGGGATTACTTTGCGACCAAGTTGGAGATGCTGACGGTCTTGACTATGCATTCCACAAATTTCAAGGTGCTTGGTATGTTACAGACTTTGCTTTCAGCCAAACAGGAAGTGGTGATGTTGATAATGACATCGCGATTTTTGCTGTAATTGATGAAAACTTCATCGGTGTTGAAAGCCTTGAGTTTTTCAATGGCATGAAATTAAGCCAAAACAACCCTAACCCAATGAACGGAAACACAGTTATTCAATACGAGTTGGAAAAATATACAACCAGCGTTGAACTTGAAATTTTTGATGTTCAGGGAAGAAAAGCTGTTGTGATTAACGAAGGCGAAAAAGCTGCAGGTCGTCACAGCATCAGCATCGAGAACACAAAACTTGCTGCAGGAACATACTACTACTCTTTGAAAGCTAACGGAAACAGACTTACTAAGAAAATGGTTGTTACCAAATAATTTCTTTTAAGCAATAAATAAAAAACCCTGCGCAAAAGCGCGGGGTTTTTTATTTATTGCTGATTATCTTTGTACCCTATGAAAAAGAAAACACCTGAGGAATCAAAAGCAGTTCTAACTGAAATGGTTTTGCCAAACGATACCAATACACTTGGCAACTTAATGGGAGGTAAATTACTACATTGGATGGATATTGCTGCAGCAATAACTGCTCAGCGTCATTGCGGTCGCGTTGTTGTAACTGCATCTGTTAACAATGTAAATTTCAATCAACCTATAAAACTCGGAGAAATCGTTACGCTTGAATCAAAAATATCTCGCGCATTCTCTTCAAGTATGGAGATATTTATTGATGTTTGGGTGGAAAGTACTGTTACTGGTGAAAAGAAAAAATGTAACGAAGCTATTTACACCTTTGTAGCTGTTGATCAAGTTGGGCGTCCGATTAATGTTCCTGAAATTGTTCCTGAAACAGAATTGGAAAAAGAAAGATTTGAAGGTGCTTTAAGAAGAAGGCAATTAAGTTTAATTCTTGCCGGAAAAATGAAACCTGATGATGCTACTGAGTTAAAAGCAATGTTCTCAAGATAATTTTGGAATGAAGGCTTTAATTCCCTTTCTGTTTATTCTTACAGCCTGCTCAAATGTTCAAAACCAAAAAGAATATGATGTACTGAGAGCAGAAAATGAAGCTTTGAAAACGACAATTGATTCATTGCAAAAAAATAATTCAAAGCAGGAAATAACATTTGTGCAGATTGTAAAATTTAAAAGTACACTTCACGATTCGGAAGTGATAAAAACTATTAACGAGCGCAAACTTCAGTTTCTGGAAGTTCCGGGATTGGTACAGAAGTATTATATGCAGGAAAAAGCTACAGGCGAATACAGCGGAATTTACCTTTGGGCTTCAGAAAAGGATTTTCTTAATTATCGTGAAACTGAATTAGGCAAAACTATAGGCTCAGCCTACAAAGTTGATGGAAAGCCAAGAGTGGAGCTTTTTGAAATGCTTTTCCCCTTACGCAAAAATTAATCAGCTAAAAATTCTTTAAACCACAAAGCTGAGTCTTTCATTATCCGCTGTTGTGTTTTAAAATCAACATGAACTAATCCGAAACGGGTTTTATAACCTTCAGCCCATTCAAAATTATCCATTAAGGTCCATACAAAATAACCTTGCACATTTACTCCTTCATTTTTAGCACGAAGAACCTGAGCTAAATAATCTTTAAAAAACTGAACGCGTTTTGCATCGTGAACTCTTCCGTTTTCAACCACATCAGGAAACGCGCAACCATTCTCTGTAACGTATAATTTCTTCACGTTAGGATAGGCAGCAAATTTTTTCAGCACTTTATAAATTCCTTCAGGGTAAACTTCCCAGCCCATTTCAGTAGTCTCAACATGCCTTCTTTTTGCGGGAACCTGCAAACCTTTCATATAAGGAATAATAAAATTTGCTCGTGCTATTTCACGCGTATAATTCTGAACACCGATAAAATCAAAATCAAATTTCATTTTTTCTTCATCACCGGGTTGCATATATTTTTCTACCTTTTTTATTGCAGGCAACGACTCCATTGGATACCCCATTCCTAAAGCAGGTTCTATAAAAAGACGGTTGACCATTGCATCCCAACGCTCCACTGTTTTTGCGTGGACTTCTTTGCCTTTAAAAGGTTCAATAGATGAGCAGGAAAATGTAGTTCCCACATTAGCATCTTTGACATTGCGCCTTATTATTCTTCCTCCTTCGGCCTGACAAAGTGTTGTATGATGTGCAGCTGGAATAAAATTTTTAAAACCTGTTTTCCCGGGAGCATGAATACCTAATAAATAACCAATAGCGGTAAATGCAAGTGGCTCATTCATCACCATCCAATTCTTCACCCGGTCACCATATGCTTTAGTTATAACTTCAACATATTCATTATACCAACTGAGTACATCACGGTTTGTCCATCCACCTTTATCCTGCAAAGCTTGCGGAATATCCCAGTGATAGGTTGTAAGCCATGGTTGAATTCCTTTTTCTAAACAAGTGTCAATAACCCGGTTATAAAAGTCCAAGCCTTTTTGATTTACAGTTCCGATGCCTTGAGGTAAAATTCGCGACCATGCAGTAGAAAAACGAAATACCTGCATATTCATCTGTCGAATAAAATCAATATCCTGGGCGTAGCTGTGATAAAAATCGCAACTTACATCACCATTCTCGCCTGTCTTTATATTTTTCTTTCCGTGTGAAAAAGTATCCCACACCGAAGGTCCTTTTCCATCAGCATCGTGCGCTCCTTCAATTTGGTATGCAGCAGTAGCAACTCCCCATAAAAAATCATCACCAAAAGCAGATTTTGATAATTCTGCAGGAGCAAAATATCCCATTGCATTTAATTTTGGCAACAACGCAACACCTGCTGTAGTTGCTCCAAGCGCCTTTAAAAGTTCTCTTCTATTCATGGTCCTTACCGTTTTTGTAATTCAGAATTTTTAAGCATCGGTATAAGATGTTTAAACATATCGTTTGTCATTTTTTCCAAATCATAATCAGCTTTCCAGCCCCACTCCATTTTTGCAAATGTATCATCTATTGAGTGCGGCCAACTGTCTGCAATCTGCTGGCGATGGTCAGGTTTGTAGGTAATTTCAAAGTCGGGAAAATGTTTTTTTACTTCAGCCGCAATTTCTTTAGGTGAAAAACTCATTCCTGTAATGTTATATCCATATCGGGCCGATAGTTTTTCTGATGGCGCATGCATCAAATCTATTGTCGCTTTAATCGCATCAGGCATATACATCATTGGAAGTGTAGTTTGTTTACCAAGAAAACACTCAAACTTGCCTTTTAAAATTGCATCATGAAAAATCTGAACAGCATAATCTGTAGTTCCTCCACCCGGCATGGATTTATAGCCAATCAAACCGGGATAACGAATGCTGCGCACATCCACGCCAAACTTTTTGTAATAATATTCACACCATCTTTCGCCTGCCAGTTTGCTGATACCATAAACAGTGCTGGGTTCCGCAATTGTATTTTGTGGCGTTTTTACTTTTGGAGTACTGGGACCAAAAACAGCGATGGAACTGGGCCAGAAAATTTTCTGAATCTTTTTTTCTTTTGCTAAATCAAGCACATTAAAAAGCCCATCCATATTAAGTCTCCATGCAGATTTAATTTTTGCTTCAGCTGTAGCAGAAAGTAAAGCAGCCAACAAATAAACCTGAGTGATTTTATGTTTTTCAATTACCTCAGCCAATTTATTTCCATCCAAAACATCCAGAATTTCAAATGGCCCATCATTCATCACAGTATCTGAAGCGCCTTTTATATCGGAGGCAACCACATTATCAACACCATAAAGTTCACGAAGTTTTTCAACCAAATCCGTTCCTATTTGTCCTGATGCGCCAATGACAATTGCTTTCTCTTTTCTGGTCATATTTGAAATATTAGAGCGTAAAAATATCAATCTTTGCATACTTTTACACAATTGTAAAATAACTCTGTATGGCTGACGAAAAATCAATTATCAATTCTTCAAAAGCACCTGAACCTGTAGGCTTATATCCACATGCCCGCAAGGTTGGAAATTTACTTTTTCTTTCCGGTGTTGGGCCGCGCGAAAAAGGAAGCAAAAAAATTCCAGGAGTTGAGTTAGATGCGGCAGGAAAAATTAATTCTTATGACATTGAAAAGCAATGTCACTCAGTATTTGCAAACGTGCGTTACATTCTGGAAGATGCCGGCAGCAGTTGGGATAATATTGTGGATGTAACTGTTTTTCTTACCAATATGAAGGATGACTTTGCCACATACAATCGCATTTATGCTGACTATTTTAAAGACAATCGACCATGCCGCACAACGGTGGAAATAAATTGTCTGCCTACTCCCATTGCTATTGAATTGAAAGTGATTGCTACTATTTAAAAACGTTTTATGAAAATTTCTTACAACTGGCTTAAACAATATATTGACCTAAATATTTTTCCGGAAGAAACTGCGGCTATACTCACTGGCTGCGGACTAGAAGTAGAGAGCATAGATAAATTTCAATCTGTAAAAGGCGGACTGGAAGGCTTAATAATTGGTGAAGTAAAAGAACGGGAAAAGCATCCTGATGCTGACAGATTGAGTGTTACCAAAGTAGATGTTGGCAGCGGAGAATTACTGAACATTGTTTGCGGTGCACCAAATGTTGAAGCCGGACAAAAAGTAGTTGTTGCTGTGGTTGGCGCCACTGTTCATCCTGTGACCGGAGATTCTTTTCAAATCAAAAAATCAAAAATCCGTGGTGCGCTTTCAGAAGGTATGATTTGCGCTGAAGATGAAATCGGTTTAGGGACAAGCCATGCCGGAATTATGGTGTTGGATGCAAACGCAAAAGTGGGAACAAGCGCAAAAGAATATTTCGGAATAGCAGATGATTATATTCTTGAAATTGGGTTAACACCAAACCGCTCCGATGCGGCTTCTCATATTGGTGTGGCGAGGGATTTGGCAGCTGTAATGAATGGGGGCAAGAATCAAGATACAAGTATTAAGATACCTGCAATTGATACTTTTTCTGTTGACAATGAGAATTTGAAAATTGAAGTGATTGTTGAAGATGCTGAATCATGTCCGCGTTATTCAGGAGTTACCATTTCAGGAGTTGAAGTAAAAAATTCACCTGAATGGTTGCAAACGCGATTAAAATCAATCGGATTGAAACCGATTAATAATATTGTTGACGCCACCAATTTTGTTTTGCATGAGTTTGGACAACCGCTTCACGCTTTTGATGCAGATAAAATTATAGGCCACAAAGTTGTGGTGAAAAAAATGCCACAAGGAACAAAATTCACAACACTTGACGGAACAGAACGCGAGCTTTCATCCAATGATTTAATGATTTGTAATGCAGAAGAAGGTATGTGCATTGCCGGAGTTTTCGGTGGTTTGAAATCGGGTATAAGTGCAGAAACAAAAAATATATTTCTGGAAAGCGCTTATTTCAATTCCGTTTCCATTCGTAAAACTTCACGATTGCATGGATTAAAAACAGATGCTTCATTCCGTTTTGAACGTGGAGCTGACCCTAATATAACACTGTACGCACTTAAACGTGCTGCGAAACTGATAAAAGAAATTGCTGGCGGAAAAATCTCTTCTCAGGTAGTTGATGTATATCCAAAAGCCATTGAAAATTTCAAAATAGATTTCTCTTACAATAACTGTGAAAGACTTATTGGTAAAGCTTTACCAAATGAAACTATCAAAAATATTCTTCGCGATTTACAAATCGGGGTTGAAAAAGAAACTGAAACAGGTTTGTTGCTTTCTGTTCCACCTTTCAAGGCAGATGTTACGCGCGAGGTTGATGTAATTGAAGAAATTCTACGAGTGTATGGTTACAACAATGTTGAAATTCCTTCACTATTGCGTTCATCAATTTCTTATTCCACAAAACCTGATGTGGAGAAAGTGAAAAATACCATTTCTGATTTGCTCAGTGCAAAAGGATTTTTGGAAATTATGTGCAACTCTCTAACAGCAGAAAATTATTCTGACCTCTTGGGTGAAACTGAAAAAGCAAAAAATGTTCACATTCTGAATCCATTGAGCACTGATTTGAATGTAATGCGACAAACTTTGCTTTTCAACGGATTGGAAATGATTGCCCATAACATCAACCGTAAAAATCCTGATTTAAAATTTTATGAATTCGGAAAGACCTATCACTTAAGCGATTCAGAAAATTGGAAATACACAGAGAAAAAAAGATTCTCTGTCCTTGTAACCGGAAGAAAACAATCAGAAAGTTGGAACAGCAATTCCGATAACGCAAATTTCTTTCAATTGAAAGGCATCGTTGAATCAGTAATAACTAAACTGGGGATTGAGACAAAAGAAGTAACTGCTGAAAATAATTCTCAATTATTTTCTTACTCCACAGTTTATGAATCAGGAAAGAAAAAAATTGTTGAATTCGGAGAAGTAAAAAAATCAGTGTTAAAAAAACTGGGTATTGACCAGGAAGTCTTCTATGCAGATTTTGATTGGGATGAAATTCTAAATCAGATTAAAAAAGTTTCTGTAAAATACATTGAAGTTCCTGTTTATCCTTCTGTTCGCAGGGATTTAGCATTGCTTGTTGATAAAAAAGTTCGCTATTCCGATATCAAAGAACTTGCTTTCAAAACTGAGAGAAATCTTTTGAAAGAAGTAAATCTGTTTGATGTTTACGAAGGAAAAAATCTGGAGTCGGGTAAAAAATCTTACGCTATTTCATTTATCATTCAGGATGAGAAAGCTACGCTGAATGATAAAACTATCAGTAAGGTGATGGAAAAAATGACAACAACGCTGAAAGAAAATCTGGGAGCTACAATCAGATAATTTAAAGATTATTTCAAGCTTCGCTCGTTATGACGGGTAACAACAAAAAAGGATGAAATCAGTGATTTCATCCTTTTTTGTTTTATAACTTGGACTTTAGTATTCGTCCTCATTAAAGAAAAAATCGTCTTTGGTTGGGTAATCCGGCCAGATGTCTTCAATAGCATCATACACTTCTCCTTCGTCTTCAATTTCCTGAAGGTTTTCAATTACTTCCAATGGTGCGCCTGAACGCATGGCATAGTCAATTAACTCGTCTTTTGTGGCAGGCCACGGAGCATCTTCAAGATACGATGCCAATTCTAATGTCCAATACATAGTTCTATATTATTAAACGATTCAACGGTAATTTGTTGAAGCAATGTTTTTACAAATTCAGTTTTTACAAGTCCGCAAAAGTAAAAATTAAATGATATAAAAAAATAGTTGTGGAAAATTTGTGGAAACCTTACTGAATACGGGGCTTCCAAGGCGTTTCGTGCAGGTTCGCATCATACGTCAGTTTGCGCGAAAGAACAAAAAGATAGTCGGAAAGACGATTGAGATACTTGATAACGATGTTGGGAACAACTTCGGTTTGGGCAAGATGAACGGTGTCTCTCTCCGCTCTGCGGCAAACGCAACGAGCAACATGACAGAAACCGATTGCATCATTTCCACCAGGCAAAACGAATGATGTTAGTTCCGGAAGCGTTTCATTCATTGCGTCAATTTCTTTTTCCAAAAGTTCCACATCACTTTCGTGCAGATCGGGAACTTTTAGGTTATTTTTTCCTGGCTCTGAAGCAAGTATAGAACCGAGTGTAAAGAGTCTGTCCTGAATTTCACCAAGTGTTTCAATGGCGCGTTCATCAATATCTTTGAAACGAATTAACCCAATATAGGAGTTAAGTTCATCCACTGTTCCGTATGCCTCAATTCGTATATTGCTTTTTGAAACGCGCTTACCACCGAAGAGTGCAGTGGTTCCTTTGTCGCCAGTTTTGGTATAAATTTTCATTAGTTCTGATTTGCCATAAAAACCGATTCCTTGTGCTGACTTAAATCCAGCCCCATCAGTTCTTGTTCCTCTCTAACACGCAAAGGGGTGATAAAGTTCGTGAGTTTAAAAATTAACACCGAACCAAAAAAAGTAAATAACGAAACAATGACCAATGCTAAAAGATGATACTTCAATAATTCAAACGAGCCGGTGATTACTCCACCTTCTTTTGCAAAAATTGCGGTTGCAATCATTCCTACAATTCCGCCAACACCGTGACAAGGGAAAACATCTAAGGTGTCATCTAAGGTTGATTTTGTTTCTTTCCAGTGAACAGCATAATTGCTTACAACTGCTGCAATAACACCAATAAAAATTCCTGGACCATATTCTACAAAACCTGCCGCAGGAGTTATGGCAACAAGCCCAACTACAGCACCAATGCATGCTCCCAACGCAGAAGGTTTGCGTCCGCGCATAGCATCTAAAAGCACCCAAGCAAGCATAGCTGCAGCCGAAGCAAGATTAGTGTTGATGAAAGCAGTTACGGCAAGCGCATTTGCGCCAAGAGCAGAACCGGCATTAAATCCAAACCAACCGAACCAAAGCAAACCTGTTCCAAGAATTACATAGGGAATATTAACAGGTGAAAATTCTTCTTTTATTAAATGAGATTTTCTTCTTCCTAAAACCATTGCACCTGCAAGCGCAGCAAATCCTGCTGAGATATGAACCACGCTGCCACCGGCAAAATCAAGTACACCCCATTTGTAAAGAAATCCATCAGGATGCCAGGTCCAATGTGCAAGCGGACAATAAATAAGCAAACTGAAAAGTGTGATAAAAATCAAATAGCTCCAGAATCGCACACGTTCAGCAAACGAGCCTGTAATAAGCGCTGGTGTAATAATTGCAAACTTTAGCTGAAAAGCTGCGAACAACACAAAAGGAACGGTGCTGCCAATAAGAGGGTGTGGTGCGGTTCCTACATTATTGAAAAGAAAATAGGTCATAGGATTGCCGATAATGCCACCGATACTTTCGCCAAAGGCAAGACTAAAACCTACGGTAAACCAGACAATAGTAATTACACCTAATGCAATAAAACTTTGCAGCATGGTGGAAATAATATTTTTCGGTTTTACCATTCCACCGTAGAAAAAGGAAAGCCCCGGAGTCATAATTAACACAAAAGCCGATGCTGTAATTATCCATGCAAGATTTCCTGTATCTATTGAACCTTCAACTGCTTCGGGATGGTTGGCAGGGAAAAATGCCATGAGTAAACTCAATGCAAAAAGCAAAACAAAAGCTATGGTTCCGTACTTTTTCTTTCGTTCTTTTTCTTTCATTTATGCTTTTGCTAAAACTCTTGTAATGTTTGGATTCAACTGATCCGATTCTACAAAACCATCTTTCAATCGCACAATGCGATGTGCGTGTTTTGCAATATCTTCTTCGTGTGTTACCACAATTATGGTATTTCCCTGCCTATGAATTTCTTCAAACAAACCCATAATTTCTACAGATGTTTTCGAGTCAAGATTTCCGGTTGGTTCATCGGCAAGAATAATAGAAGGATGATTTACTAATGCTCTGGCCACTGCTACACGCTGACGTTGTCCGCCCGAAAGTTCATTAGGTTGGTGTTTAACCCGATCGGCTAGACCAACCTGTTTTAATACTTCCTGCGCCCGAATTATTCTATCTGCTTTACCCATTCCTGCATAAATCAAAGGCAACATCACATTTTCAAGTGCGGTGGAACGAGGCAATAAATTAAAGGTCTGAAACACAAAACCTATTTCCTTGTTTCTTATTTCGGCAAGGTCATTATCCTGCAATTTGCTTACATCCGTTCCGTTCAGCACATAGCTTCCGGCAGTAGGCGTGTCAAGGCATCCCAGAATATTCATCAGCGTTGATTTGCCCGAACCCGAAGGGCCCATAAGCGCCACGTATTCGTTCTTATTGATGTTGATGGAAACATCGTTCAGCGCTTTTACCAGCTCGGTACCAATGGTATAGTGCCTGGCGATGTGTGTTATTTTAATAATATTTTCCAAGGGATACTTTTCTTGCCGCGAAGGTAAAAAATAAACTGCCCGTAAGATTGTGGCATACTATGTGTTTTTATCAAAACTATTGAACAGTTATAGTTTTACATTTGCAACAATATTATTATGAACTTTAAATTTTTTATTGTCCTTCTTGCCTTTTCAGCAGTTGCAAAATTTTCATCTGCTCAGGTAACTGTTGTTGCCCAACCGGCAATTGATTCATTGGTTGCAAAACACATCCGCCTTAATGAAGAAGGCAAAGGCTTTCCCGGTTTCAGGGTTCAGATTTTTTCTGATTCCGGAAACGGAGCCCGCGAACGTGCAAACGAAAAACGTTCATCTTTTGTGTCAAAATATCCTGATGTTCCTGCTTACCTTGATTTTAATAATCCTAATTTTATTGTTCGCGTTGGTGACTTCAGAACAAAGTTGGAAGCCCGTAAATTCCTGAACAGCATTAATGTGGAGTTTCCTTATGCTTTTGTCCGTAAAGACATGATTCAACCGCCACCAATTGATTAATTCTTAAATTCGTACTAAGTATTAACCTTTAAACACCAAACATCATGTATTTCCTCACTCTATCTGTAACGTTATTAGTAATTATTGCATCGGTTCATCTGCTTGCAAAAGTGCGCAACGAAAATCTTGGAATTTTTTCAAAATTAGTTTCTTACCTTGTTTTGATTGTTGCTTTATTAATGCTTTGTTGTCAGCTTTTCCGCGGAGTGGATAAAATGGGACATGGCGGCAAAAAATGTAAAAAAGAATGCAGCCGCGAAATGATGATGGGTGGAGAGGGTGATCATCACATGATGATGAAAAAATGCCATAAAGAAGGGGGCATGGAAGGCGGATGCACCATGACCGAAGACGGACGCAAATGCAAAATGACTGAAGATGGAAAGTGTATTGTTTCAGACGAAGAATGCACTTGCCCGAAAGGCGAAGATGGCAAATGCAAGGATGAGGGAAATTGCAAAATGGCATGTTGTAACGAAGGTGCCGAAAAAGAAGGCTGCCAGATGCACAAAGAGGTGGAAGTGATTGTTAAAGAGAAAAAATAATTTTTCAACATACTAGAAAGTCAACCTGATTTTGAATTTCAGGTTGACTTTCTTTTTTATACCATGCCTCATATCCATCTTGAAACCCGCATCAACGCTCCGATTGAACGCTGCTTTGACTTAGCGCGAAGCATTGATCTGCACAAACTAAGCACCGGCAACACACAGGAAGAAGCTATTGCGGGAACTATCAGCGGACTGATTGGCTTAAATGAAACTGTTACCTGGCGCGCAAAACATTTTCGTGTTTGGCAAAAGTTGACTTCAAAAATTACGGAGTTTGAACGACCTCATTTTTTTGTGGATGAAATGCTGCAAGGCGCTTTTAAATCCATTTACCATAAGCATCAGTTCCGTCAGGAAGGTGATGTTATTATTATGACCGATGATTTTCATTTTGAATCTCCTTTGGGGATTTTAGGAAACATTGCCAATAAATTAGTTCTTACAAACTATCTTACCAATCTTTTAACCGAACGTAATAAAATGATTAAGGAGTTTGCGGAAACGGAGAGGTGGAGGGAGGTGGTGAAGAATTACTAATTTCGCCCCCTCATTTAATCATCACCCCATGTCCGCAACCCTTACCGCAAAACCCGGCATAGC
>CANJWH010000002.1 GCA_947478465.1 Bacteroidota bacterium | reverse complement strand
GTGGTTGTATCGCAATTGCACCGTTCTCCTGGCGTGTTCTTCGGACAAAGCTATCACCAGAACGGAACAAAACTTTACTCTGCAAGGGTAATTCCTTTCAAAGGTTCGTGGATTGAATTCGCGACCGACATCAACAACGCGATGTATGCTTACATCGACCGTAAGAAAAAATTACCAGTAACAACGCTTTTGCGTGCTATTGGTTATGAAAGTGATAAGGATATCCTTAACATTTTTGATCTTGCTGAAGAAGTGAAAGTGAGCAAAGCCGGCTTGAAAAAAGTAGTTGGCCGCAAACTTGCTGCCCGTGTTTTGAAAACATGGGTTGAGGATTTTGTGGACGAAGATACCGGTGAGGTAGTTTCTATCGAGCGTAACGAGGTTATTATTGACCGCGAAACAGTTCTGGAAGATGCACACATCGATACAATCGTTGATGCAGGTGTTAAAGCAATTATTCTTCACAAAGAAGATGCTAATGCTAATGATTTCGCAATCATTTACAACACACTTCAAAAAGATACATCTAACTCTCAGAAAGAGGCTGTGGAGCATATCTACCGCCAATTACGTAATGCTGAGCCGCCTGATGAAGCAACTGCAATGGGTATCATTGACAAGTTGTTCTTCTCGGACAAACGTTACGATTTGGGAGAAGTTGGTCGTTACCGTATCAACAAAAAACTGAATATGGACACGCCTGCGGACACAAAAGTCCTCACCAAGCCTGACATTATTCAAATCATAAAATACCTCATCCAACTAATCAATTCAAAAGCGATTGTGGATGATATTGACCACTTAAGTAATCGTAGGGTTCGTACCGTTGGCGAGCAATTATATTCTCAGTTCGGAGTTGGTCTTGCACGTATGGCAAGAACAATCCGTGAGCGTATGAACGTCCGTGATAACGAGGTGTTCACGCCTACAGATTTGATTAACGCGAAAACTTTGTCTTCCGTTATCAACTCGTTCTTCGGAACCAACCAGCTTTCACAGTTCATGGATCAAACAAATCCGTTGGCTGAGATCACTCACAAGCGTAGGTTATCTGCCCTTG
Source organism: Bacteroidota bacterium (assembly GCA_947478465.1). Lineage (GTDB taxonomy): Bacteria > Bacteroidota > Bacteroidia > SXHM01 > SXHM01 > SXHM01. Next base: position 107,738 of record CANJWH010000002.1, on the reverse strand, counting down.
GCCCCGGAGGTCTTTCACGTGAAAGAGCAGGTTTCGAGGTTCGTGACGTTCACTTTACGCACTACGGAAGGCTTTGCACGATTGAAACTCCTGAGGGACCGAACATCGGACTTATTTCTTCATTGTGCGTTTACGCGAAAATCAATCACCTTGGCTTCATTGAAACTCCTTACCGTAAAGTAACAGAAGGTAAAGTGAATGTGAAAGAGGCGGTGATTTACCTGAGTGCTGAGGAAGAAGAAAAAAATACAATTGCACAGGCAAATGCTCCTTTTGATGAAAAAGGAAATTTCCTGAGCAACAAAATCAAAGCACGTTTTGAAGGTGACTTCCCTGTGGTAGAGCCTGAAAAACTTACCTTGATGGACGTTGCGCCTAACCAGATTGCATCTATTGCGGCTTCGTTAATTCCATTTTTGGAGCATGACGATGCCAACCGTGCGCTGATGGGTTCAAACATGATGCGTCAGGCTGTTCCGCTTATGCGCCCTGAAGCTCCTATTGTAGGAACAGGGCTTGAAGCAAGAGTAGCCAGCGATTCACGTGTATTGTTTAACGCAGAAGGTGATGGAGTTGTTGAGTATGTAGATGCTGAAACTATCACTATCCGTTACAGCAGAACTGATGACGAAAAGCTGTTGAGCTTTGAAGACGATGTTCGCACATACCAGCTTATTAAATTCCGCAAAACCAACCAGAATACTTCAATTAACCTGAAGCCAATCGTTGTAAAAGGCGAAAAAGTTTTTAAAGGACAAGTGCTTTGTGAAGGTTATGCAACTCAAAAAGGTGAACTTGCTTTAGGTCGTAACCTGAAAGTGGCATTCATGCCGTGGAAAGGATATAACTTTGAGGATGCGATTGTAATTTCTGAGCGCGTTGCAAAAGAAGATATTTTCACTTCGGTTCATATTGATGAGTATTCACTGGAGGTGCGCGACACTAAACGCGGATTAGAAGAGTTGACCTCTGATATTCCTAACGTAAGTGAAGAAGCAACCAAAGATCTGGATGAAAACGGTTTGATACGCATCGGTGCTGAAGTAAAAGCCGGTGATATTCTTATCGGAAAAATTACTCCAAAAGGAGAAACTGATCCTTCACCTGAAGAAAAACTGTTGAGAGCCATCTTTGGTGACAAAGCCGGTGACGTGAAAGATGCATCGCTTAAGGCGCCCCCATCATTGAAAGGTGTGGTAATTGACAAAAAACTTTTCTCAAGAATTATCAAAGACAAAAAATCAAAATCTGAAGAAAAAGGATTGTTGACAAAAGTTGATGATGAGTTTGAAAAAGAGTCGGTTAAACTGAAAGACAAATTAGTTGACAAACTGTTTGACCTGGTTGACGGCAAAAAAGCACAGAACGTTTCAACAAATTTCAGAGAAGTTGTAATTCCTAAAGGAACCAAATTCACACAGAAGTTGTTGCATTCAATCAACTATAACGACATCAGCCCAAGCGGATGGACAACTGACAAAGAAACCAACGACAAGATTAAAATCCTGTTGCACAACTACACTATTAAGGCAAATGACCTGATGGGTATCTACAAACGTAAAAAGTTTGCGATTACTATAGGTGATGAGCTACCTGCAGGTATTGTTCAACTGGCTAAAGTTTACATTGCTAAAAAACGTAAACTGAAAGTTGGAGATAAAATGGCAGGACGTCACGGAAACAAGGGTATTGTAGCGCGTATTGTTCGTGAAGAAGATATGCCTTTCTTGGAAGACGGAACACCTGTTGACATTGTATTGAATCCACTGGGTGTACCTTCGCGTATGAACCTTGGTCAGATCTATGAGACCGTTCTTGCATGGGCAGGACAAAAATTAGGTGTTAAATTTTCTACACCAATTTTTGACGGAGCTACTAACGAAGAAATCCTTAAATACACGCAGGAAGCGGGAATTCCGGAATACGGAAGAACCTACCTGTATGACGGAGGAACCGGTGAGAAATTTGACCAGCCTGCAACCGTTGGGATTATCTACATGCTGAAACTCGGACACATGGTGGACGATAAGATGCATGCACGTTCTATCGGTCCATACTCGCTTATTACGCAACAACCATTGGGCGGTAAAGCTCAGTTCGGAGGTCAGCGTTTTGGAGAGATGGAGGTGTGGGCGCTTGAAGCATTCGGTGCAGCCAACATTCTGCAGGAGATTTTGACCATCAAATCGGATGACGTTATCGGAAGAGCAAAAGCTTATGAAGCAATTGTGAAAGGAGATCCGATGCCAACTCCGGGTATCCCTGAATCGTTCAACGTATTGTTGCACGAGTTGAGAGGACTTGGTCTGAACATCACGCTTGACTAAATTAATCTGTAATCCCGGAAAAAGTTCAATGAATTTTTTCCGGGCAACAGAGAAAGAAGAAACCATTTAATAATCCAAATTCAAAAATGGCTTACAAAAAAGAAACAAAACTAAAAAGTAACTTCACCAGAATTACTATCAGCCTTGCCTCTCCGGAGTCAATTCTGGAGCAATCAAGAGGTGAGGTTCTGAAACCAGAAACCATCAACTACAGGACTTATAAGCCTGAGCGTGATGGTTTATTCTGCGAACGTATTTTCGGTCCTGTAAAAGACTGGGAATGCCACTGCGGAAAATACAAACGTATCCGTTACAAAGGCATCATCTGCGACCGTTGCGGTGTTGAAGTAACCGAGAAAAAAGTTAGAAGAGAACGTATGGGACACATTCAACTGATTGTGCCTGTTGTTCACATCTGGTATTTCCGTTCACTTCCAAACAAAATTGGTTATTTGTTAGGTCTTCCTACCAAAAAACTGGATACCATTATCTATTATGAAAGATATGTGGTAATTGCTCCCGGTATTGCTAATAACTCAGCAGGTGAACCATTAAAACAACTGGATTTCTTAACAGAAGATGAATATTTAGATATTCTGGATAAACTTCCAAAAGACAACCAGCACCTTGATGACACAGACCCAAATAAATTCATCGCGAAAATGGGAGCTGATGCGTTGCACATGCTATTGAGCCGTATCAACCTTGATGAACTTTCTTTTGACCTGCGTCACAAAGCAAACACAGAAACTTCACAACAAAGAAAAAATGAGGCGTTAAAACGCTTACAGGTTGTGGAAGGCTTCCGTGGTTCATTGCAAAATATTGATAACAAACCTGAGTGGATGATTGTGAAAGTTATTCCTGTTATTCCACCGGAATTGCGCCCACTCGTTCCTCTTGATGGCGGACGTTTTGCTACTTCAGATTTGAATGACTTATACAGACGTGTTATTATCCGTAACAACCGTTTGAAACGTTTGATAGAGATTAAAGCTCCTGAAGTTATCTTGCGTAATGAGAAACGTATGTTGCAGGAAGCAGTTGATTCACTTCTTGACAACTCACGTAAATCAAACGCAGTTAAAACTGATTCAAACCGCGCACTTAAATCACTTTCAGATTCATTGAAAGGTAAACAAGGGCGTTTCCGTCAGAACCTGTTAGGAAAACGTGTTGACTATTCTGCACGTTCGGTAATTGTCGTTGGTCCAGAAATGAAATTGCACGAATGCGGTCTGCCAAAAGATATGGCGGCAGAACTTTACAAACCTTTTATTATCCGCAAAATGCTGGAGAGAGGTATTGTAAAAACCGTAAAATCTGCAAAGAAGATTGTTGACAGAAAAGACCCGATTGTTTGGGATATTCTGGAGAACGTATTGAAAGGGCATCCTGTTCTTCTGAACCGCGCCCCAACACTACACAGATTAGGTATTCAGGCTTTCCAGCCAAAACTGATTGAAGGAAAAGCTATCCAGTTGCACCCGTTGGTTTGTACAGCCTTCAACGCTGACTTTGACGGTGACCAGATGGCGGTGCATTTGCCGCTTGGCAATGCTGCCGTTTTGGAAGCCCAACTATTGATGCTTGCATCACACAATATCTTGAACCCTGCGAACGGTGCACCTATCACGGTTCCTTCTCAGGACATGGTTTTGGGTCTGTATTACATGACCAAAGGCTACAAGAGCGATAAAGCAAGAACTGTAAAAGGTGAAGGTATGACCTTCTATTCTGCGGAAGAAGTTACAATCGCTAATAACGAAGGCAAAGCTGATTTGCACGCTTTTATTAAAGTAAGAGCAAAGGTTAAAGAAGACGGTAATCTGGTTACCAAACTGATTGAAACTACTGTGGGACGCGTATTGTTCAACAAAGTGGTTCCTGAGCAGGTTGGTTATATCAATGAGCTGTTGACTAAAAAATCATTGCGTGATATCATCGGAAACATCATGAAAGAAACCGGAATGGACGCTACAGCGAAGTTCCTGGATGATATTAAAAACCTTGGTTTCAAAATGGCATTCAAAGGTGGATTGTCATTTAATCTTGGTGACGTAATTGTGCCACCTGAAAAAGAAATTCTTATTGCTGCAGCCAACAAACAGGTTGACGAGGTAATGGAGAACTACAACATGGGGGTTATTACCAACAACGAGCGTTACAACCAGATTATTGACATCTGGACACATACTAACTCCAAGCTTACAAAAACCCTGATGGATAAACTCATCAGCGACAAGCAAGGATTTAACTCTGTGTACATGATGCTTGACTCAGGTGCAAGGGGTTCTAAAGAGCAGATCCGTCAGCTTTCAGGAATGAGAGGCTTGATGGCGAAGCCACAAAAATCAGGAGCTTCTTCACAAGAGATTATTGAGAACCCAATCCTTTCAAACTTTAAAGAAGGATTGTCAATTCTTGAGTACTTCATTTCAACACACGGTGCTCGTAAAGGTCTTGCCGATACGGCTTTGAAAACTGCCGATGCAGGTTACTTAACACGTAGGTTGGTTGACGTATCACAAGACGTAATTATTTCTGACGAAGACTGCGGAACATTGCGCGGACTGATTGCAACTCCATTGAAAAACAACGAAGAGATTGTAGAATCATTATATGACCGTGTTCTTGGTCGCACTTCGGTTCATGATGTTTACCACCCGCTTACAGGAAAACTGATTGTAAGTGCAGGACAGGAAATTGTTGAAGAATATGCACAAGTTATTGAAGATTCACCGATTGAATCGGTTGAAATCCGTTCAGTATTAACTTGCGAATCGAAGAAAGGTGTTTGTACAAAATGCTATGGTCGCAGTCTTGCATCAGGCAGAATGGTTCAGAAAGGTGAAGCTGTTGGCGTAATTGCAGCACAGTCAATCGGTGAGCCGGGAACACAGCTTACGCTGCGTACCTTCCACGTGGGTGGTGTTGCGGGTAACGTAACTCAGGAATCAAAAATTGAGGCAAAATATGCAGGTGTTACTGAAATTGACGAGCTGCGTACCGTTCCAAGCCCTGAAGGTAAATTTGATGTTGTAACAGGTCGTTCTGCCGAGCTTCGCATCATTGATGTGAACACACGCATTGTTCTGTCAACTGCAAATATTCCTTATGGTTCTGAGCTTTATATTAAAGCAGGAGAGAAAGTAGAGAAAGGACAACTTATCTGCAAATGGGATCCGTTCAACGCAGTAATCATTTCTGAATTACCGGGTAAAGTAAAGTTTGACCAGATTGAGGAAGGAATTACGTTCCGTCTTGAGTCGGATGAGCAAACCGGTTTCAGTGAAAAAGTAATTATTGACAGCAGAGATAAAACCAAAAATCCGGTAATCCAGATTGTTGGTAAAGACAAAGAGGTGATGCGTAACTACAACATCCCGGTTGGCGCTCACGTTGTTATTGAAGAAGGAAAAACAATCCCTGCGGGAACTGTACTTGTAAAAATTCCACGTGCAACCGGAAAATCGGGTGATATCACGGGTGGTCTGCCAAGGGTAACTGAGTTATTCGAGGCGCGTAACCCATCAAACCCAGCGGTTGTATCGGAAATTGACGGTATTGTTACTTTCGGAAAAATCAAACGCGGTAACCGTGAGGTGGTGGTTGAATCAAGAACAGGTGAGATTAAAAAATATCTTGTTTCTTTATCTAAACATATTCTTGTTCAGGAGAACGACTTTATCCGCGCAGGCGATGCCCTGAGCGATGGAGCTATTACTCCTTCAGACATTCTTGCGATTAAAGGACCTACAAAAGTTCAGGAGTATCTGGTGAACGAGGTTCAGGAAGTATATCGTTTGCAGGGTGTAAAAATCAATGACAAACACTTTGAAGTAATTGTTCGTCAGATGATGCGTAAAGTTGAAATTGTTGATCCGGGCGACACTACATTCCTTGAAAGAGAGTTGGTAAACAAACTTGAATTTGGTCAGGAGAACGATGAAATCTTCGGTAAGAAAGTAGTTATTGAGCCGGGAGATTCAACTACGTTTAAAGCAGGACAAATCATTAACGCACGTAAACTGCGCGATGAAAATTCTATGCTGAAACGTAAAGACATGAAACCGGTTGAAGCGCGTGATGCAATTCCTGCAACATCTAATCAGATTTTGCAAGGTATTACCAGAGCATCGTTGCAGACCGAAAGCTGGATTTCTGCTGCATCGTTCCAGGAAACAACAAAAGTATTGAACGAAGCTGCCGTGAAAGGTAAACGTGATATACTGGCAGGTTTGAAAGAGAACGTAATTGTTGGTCACCTGATGCCTGCCGGAACAGGCTTGAGAGAATACGACAAATTGGTTGTAGGCTCAAGAGAAGAATACGAAAGACTATTGGCTGCTAAACAAGAGGCAGAGGTAGAAGAGTAATATTAATTTGACAATGAGTCAATTTGGCAAAAGAGTAATCAATTGCCAAATTGACTCATTTTATTTTTAACAAATAAAAAAATGGCAGAGCAAAAACCTAATATTCCCCAAGGACAAATCAATATTGAACTGAGTGAAGAAATTGCTGAAGGGCAATATTCAAACCTTGCTATTATCACGCATTCAACTTCTGAATTTGTTGTTGATTTTATCCGTGTGATGCCGGGTGTGCCTAAAGCAAAAGTAAAATCACGCATTGTTCTTACTCCTGAACACGCCAAGCGTTTGCTCAATGCCTTGGAAGATAATATTGAAAAATTTGAACAGCAACACGGGGTTATCCGTTTTACTGAAAATCCGCCCAACGTTCTTCCTATGAACTTTGGAGGACCTACTGCACAGGCGTAGTCGTTTATCTTTTTCTCTTAAAAAATTCCTTTACAATAGCCGAACATTCCTCGTGCAGAATGCCGGGTAGTATTTTGGTTTTTGGATGAAGTATCTTTCCCTGCACAGAAGTATAGCCCTTCTGTTTATCAAAGGCTCCGAATACTAATCTGCCTAATTGAGTCCAGCCGCAGGCACCTGCGCACATAATGCAGGGCTCAAGAGTTACATAAAGTGTGCATTCGTCTAAATATTTTCCGCCAAGGAAATTGGCAGCAGCGGTAAAGGCCTGCATTTCGGCATGGGCTGTTACATCGGTAAGCGTTTCGGTAAGGTTGTGTGCCCGGGCAATAATCTGGTTGTTGCAGACTATTATAGCACCCACTGGCACTTCATCGGCATCAAAAGCTCTTTGCGCTTCTTTAAGGGCTTCGCGCATAAAATATTCGTCAGAGTAAACACTTAGTTGCATAGAAATGATATCAACGAATAGCGAATTAAAAAAGCGAATATACGAATGTAAGGCGTCTGCTTATATTCGTATTATTCGTAAAAGATACGTTATTCGTTGATGCTCATCGTTGATAACTCATTCTAATACCTATCTTTGCGCGCTTTTAAAATTACAGGAAAAATGATGGACAGGAATTCGCTTATCGGTATGTTTTTAATTCTTCTTATTGTATTAGGATATGGTTATCTGACCATGCCCAACGAAGAAGAGCTGAAAGCGCTGAAACACAAACAAGATTCAATTGCGCTTGTTGATTCGCTCAGCAAAATAAAACACGTAGAAATTAAAAAAGCTGCTATTGATACCATTGCAAAAATTCAGGAGTTGCCTGATTCATTGCGCGATGAAACTGCAAAAAAATTATTCGGCTCTTTTTACAAAGGTGCATTGGGAACAGAACAGTTTACTACACTTGAAAACGAAAAGATAAAAGTAACGCTGAGCAATAAAGGTGGAAAAATTTATTCCGTTGAACTGAAAGAATATCAAACCTACGATTCGCTTCCTGTTGTTTTATTTAAAGGCGATAGCGCTGTTTTTGCATTGCGTTTTCCGGGACAGAACAAAGAAATCAATACTTCCGAATTTTATTTTGCGCCACAGGGAACCTCTGCTTCAGTAAAAGGGAATGAAACTGTATCGTTAGCTATGCGCCTTGCAGATGAAAACAATAACTATGTTGAGTTTGCTTACAAACTGAAAGGTAACAGCTATGTGGTAGATGTAGATGTAAATGTTTCGGGCGGGCAAAGTATGATTGCTGCCGGCACCAAAGAACTTGCTTTTGACTGGTCGTACAAGGCCGCTCAAATGGAAAAAAGCAAACAAAACGAAGCCAATGTTACCAGCATTGAATACATGAACACAGAAGGGGAATACGATTACCTCTCCCCTACTTCGGATGACGAAGAAAAGCTGGAAGAAAAACTGAAATGGTTTGCTTTCAAACAACAGTTTTTCAGTTCAGTTCTTGTTTCAAAGGATGGTTTGAGCAATCCTACTTTAAAAGTTGCCAAAGAACCAGAAACCGGCAAATACCTGAAAACACTGACTGCATCGCTTACATTGCCTTACACCGGAAAGTCAAGTGAAACTAATTCATTCTCGTTTTACTTTGTTCCTAATCACTACAGCACACTTAAAAACTATGAGTTGGGTATGGAAAAATTAGTTCCGTTGGGCTGGGGAATTTTTGGTTGGGTAAATCGTTTTGTGGTAATTCCTGTTTTTAATTTTCTTGGAAAATTTATTTCTAACTACGGAATTATTATTCTGCTGCTAACACTCATCTTCAAAATAGGTTTGTTGCCATTGACATACAAAGCCTACATGTCAACCGCCAAAATGCGCGTACTGAAACCGGAAATTGATGAACTGAACAAACAATATGAAAATAAAGATGCGATGGAAAAGCAACAGGCTACCATGGCGTTGTATAAAAAGGCGGGGGTAAATCCGCTGGGTGGTTGTTTGCCAATGGTTTTACAGATGCCTATTCTTATTGCATTGTTCCGCTTCTTTCCGGCATCCATTGAGTTGCGCCACAAAGCATTTTTGTGGGCCGATGATTTATCAAGCTATGATTCTATTTTCAATTTGCCGTTCACTATTCCTTTCTATGGTGATCACGTGAGTTTGTTTACGCTGCTGATGACTATTACCACCATCATTTACACCAAAATGAACAGCGACCTGCAAGGAAGCAATCCGCAAATGGCACAGATGAAATGGATCATGTACCTGATGCCGATTATGTTCCTTGGTTTTTTCAACAGCTATGCTTCAGGTCTGAGTTACTATTATTTCCTTGCCAACATGGTTACTTTCGGACAACAATTTTTGTTCAAAGCAATGGTAGATGAAGATGCTATTCACGCTAAAATGCAGGAGAACAAAAAGAAACCTGTAACCAAATCCAGCTTTCAGAAAAAACTGGAAGACATGACTAAACAAGCGCAAGCACAGCAAAAGGCGAAGAAGAAGTAAATTATTTACTTCTTCAGTTTGCTGAAAAGTTTAAGGTATTCCTGAATATTTTTATTTACAGAATACTTTTCTTCAACACGTTGTTTAGCTTTTTCTATTAACGAGTTTCTCAGCGTTACATCGTTTAACAACTGATTGATATTTGCAGCCAGAGCAGAAAAATCTTTAACCGGAGAAACTAATCCGAAACCTTCTACTGTTTCTTTCAGCCCCCCTGCATCAGTTGATACCACGGGCACTCCGTAAAGAAATGCATCCAATACGCTACTGCCCAAACCTTCTTCCTGAGAGCTCATTACAAACACTTCCATCACCGAAAAAAAATCCTCTACTTCCTCCCTGAAGCCCATGAAAATATATTCTTGCTGTAAATTCTGTTTTTGAACTTCTGTTTTTATTTCTTCCATTAGTTCTCCTTCTCCAAAATGAAGAAACACAAAATCATTTCGTATTTTTTTTAGTTCTGCAATTGCACGCACCATTGTATGCGGGTCTTTGTGAGGAACAAAAGCAGCTGTAGTTGCAATTAATTTTTTGTTTTTTATGTCCAGCTTTTGCAATATGCTTGTCGCATTCCCTTTGTTAAGTCGCTGTTGTTTTATCATAGAAGGAATAACCTCGACATACTGAACACCCTGCTTTTTCAGTATTGTGTTTATTGCTTCCGAAATGGCAACTACTTTATTTAGTTGCTTGTATTTCCACAACGTGAGAAAACCTTTGGGAACAAAATCAACTCTGCGTGTATACACAACCGGTACATTATGAAACCACTTTGACAACACAACCCATATGAGTGCTTTTGAATTCTGCACATGAATTACATCGTATTTTTTTGCATTGAAGAGAAGGTAAAAGAATACTGCAAATTGGGATGTTACTTCAATCAAATTGATTCTACTTTGTTTTGCTCTTATTGATAGTAAACTATTTTGAAGACATAAAAGAGAAACATTAACTCCTTTCTCTGACAGGCCTTCCACTGTGTAAAGCGTTTGTCGCTCACCACCGCGCCATGTTTTTTCAGTATTTATTTCAAGGATGTTCATCTGCCTTCAACAATGTGTTACAGAAAAGAAGAAATGAATTGAAGAAAGCAAAAAAGGTAACACCTGCCTGTGATTCCAAAGTGTCTTCACTGATGAATGAAAGCAAGGCAATTATAAAAAAAACCAGATAGAGGTAACCCGGTTGAAAACGATGTGCGACCAAAGGATAGAAAAGCGAAAACAGAAACCACAGAAATCCAAAAATACCGAAAGTAACTGCTATGGTAAGATATTGGTTATGCGCGCGCTTCCTGAAATTTTCTGCAAGTGGAGAATTCGTTTTATCGTACTGCTCATTGTAAGCGTTAGCCAAATCTCCTGTTCCAACTCCGAAATTTTTATTTTCTTTAATAATATTTAGCGCTGCTTTCCAGTATTCAAAACGTTGCATAACCGAGTGTCCACTTGGATTTCGTTTTGTACGGTAATCTTCAAACTCCCAAAGTATTTCATAAATCCTGTCGCTGAAACTCAGTTTATCCAGATAACGGTAATTAGCAACACCGCTTTGTATTGCAGCAATATCTTTGTCAGTAAGTTGTGCAACCCCTCCGGCATCTTTGCGGTAGCCTTTTGATGTGAGAAAACGTTCGAGTGTAAAGCAAACCAGACTTCCGTTTTTATCTTTATCATCAAATTTCAAATCACTTCTTTTGTTCCAGGCCTGCTCCAATTCTTCCCAGGCTACATATACTCCTACACGATTTCCGTTTTCAATACGTGTATCTTTCATGTTGTGTTTATAACGATTTCCAAGTGCTGTAAGCGTATCCAACTGCGCAACATTAACCTCATTCACGTGATAAAAATTCTTTACAACACTTCCTACCCAAAGACCTGCTGCTGCAATGGAAAGAATAATAAAAGAGAAAAATGAGATTTTCAATGCCCTGTTCTTTGTTTTAAGAATACCATAGAAAACGGAGAATAATGCAGTAATGAAAAAGATAATAAGTCCATTTGCGCTTTGCAGTACAAAAAGAAAGAACATAAACCACACTGCAAGTGAACCCATCATGATTTTTTGTCGTTGGCTGTATTCATCTTTCCATTTTGTAATCAGATATGCAACAGAAAAAATTCCCATGCACAACATCAGACTAAAGCGGATGTGCGAAACATGTGATGTCATTTCACGCATATTGGTAATTATTTTACCGGAAAAACCATACAGATTGTAAACACCCACCATGGTTTCGCAGAAAAGCGCAAACAGAAAAACGTGCAAAACAATTTTGAAGTTATTATCTGAGAGAGCAGGAGTGCTTGACAAAATAACCGGAAGCAATAGCAAAGGCAGTTTTGTTTTCAGGTCTTTGAGCGCATAAGCAAAATCATTAGTCCAGAACAGGCCTATGAGATGCAGCAGATAAAGCGAAGCAAGTGCGACTGCAATTTTATTACTAAAAAAAAGACGCATCTTTTCTTTCAAACCACCTTCCACTAACCAGTTAGCAAAAAGTAAAATCATAGAAATGCTTATCAGCACCTTTGAAAGCGGCATACCAAGAACAGCCATTGCCAATGCGGCAACATAAACCTGCGGATGATACGGCCTGATGAAGCCAAGCAATTTATTCATTGTCAGCGAAGATAAGTATTGCACTGAAAAAGGAATAGAAAATAACACCTGCCTGACGCTCTAACATTGATTCGGTTAAAAAGCTAATGACAATAATCATAAAAAATGCAGTAACGAGATATTGTCTTTTATTTAATGAGTAAACTATTCCTGTTATGATTGAAAACAGCAACGCAAAAAAACCCGGCAAGCCGATGGCTGCCCATGTCTGCATAAACTGGTTATGATAATTCAGATTTTTTTTGACAATGATGTCGTAATTTTTTTCCTGAGCTTTTTTTATCAGTTCATCTTTTGCATCGCCTGTGCCTGTGCCAGTCAATGGATGTTCACGAATAACTTCAACGCCTGTTTGCCAGACAGCCAAACGCAAATAAGAAGCATAGCTATTCGGCTTATTTCCATTGAAAAAATGATTCAATTCCACTTCTGTGGTTTTAAAACGTTCTCGGGTTGCAGGAATAAAATAAAGGGCAACTCCGGCTGTTGTCAGCAATAAAAATAAGATGAGTAATCCTTTCAACCTGTTTCCATTTTTGAGCAGATAGAAAATTGCTCCGCAAGTGATAACCGCAAAATAGGCTATAATCTGAGCACGTGCAGAAAGCAGAAAAATAACAAGCGTTAAAAACAGGAATGTGAAAATGTAGACCGCTTTTATATTACTTTTCTCTTCCTTGAAGAAAAAATACAAAGCCACAAAAGCAGCAAATACAAGATACATGGTATAATGACCCACATGAAAAAACCAGGAGAGTTTGTAGTAATAAAAATAATTTTCGCCAGTGGTGTAAGTAAGATAACCCGAGCGAGCAACACAGATAACAGCTGAAAGCAATGCTGCCAATAAAAATATTTTAAGAATAAAATCCGTTTTGCCTTTTAAGGATGATGAGGAAATTACCAGTGGAAAAAGCAGCAAGGGAATTTTAAGTAAAAGATCCGTTTGTGCATAATCAGTATTTGAAGAGTAGAATAATCCTAAGCAATAAAAGAGATAGAGCGATGAAAATATGAGTGCATTTCTTTTTGCAAGAAACAGCTGAAATTTAGTTTTCAGATTTCCGGAAAATAACCAAACTGCAGCCATGAGTGCAATGCCCGGCCAAACGGGAACACCCTGCTTTTGAAACGGCATTACGGCTGCTGTGTAGAGCAGTGAAATAAGCAGCAATGTTTCAGTTGTATTACCGAAATATTTCCGGGCTTGCTGCAAGTTGTTTTAGTTTTAAAACTCGTCACCCTGAACTTGTTTCAGGGTATAATTAATAAAATGCTGAAACAAGTTCAGCATGACGTGAACTGTTAATTTATTTTATTTCTTTCCCGGAGCTGCAAGCAGTGCTGTATATCTTGCCTTATCAGCCAACACACTCAATGCTTCTTTAATGTCCGGATCATTGTCCAATAATGATTCTACGCGGCCTTTCTGGTAATAGTAGCGTGAAACAATTTCGGATTTCAACAATTCTTTTATTTCTTCTTTAAATGTTTCGAGGTCTTCTGTTTTATTGTGGCTCAGTTTTGCTTTCAGAGCATCATATTCCTTTTCCACATCTTTAAAGTACTTTTCTTTTTCAGCAGTTTCTTTAAATGCTTTTACCACATCTTCGCTTTTGGTAGAGTATTCGTAATCTTTATCAGCAATAAAGGCTGTAAACTGATTCATGATTTCATCGGTAATCTGAAAATCTTTTACCGCAGCAATTGTTGGATTCTCACGTTTAAACTTAGTTGCAAAATCAAAGATGAGACTCTTGTTGCTTAATGCTCTTGTAATCTGAGAGTAAGAAGCAGCTTCCAGAACTACATCCGGCAATACACCACCGCCATCAAAAACAGGTCGGCCATTTTTGGTTGCAAATTGCTTCATCAGCGAGTCTGGAACTTTGCCCACGCTGCCATCTTCATTGCGATGTGTGTAATCCAGTGCCTGTATACAACGTCCGCTGGGGATATAATATTTTGCAGTAGTAACTTTCAGTTGTGTGTTGTAAGAAAGCGGGCGGGTGGTTTGTACTAATCCCTTGCCATAAGAACGTTGTCCTATTATTACTCCGCGATCAAGATCCTGAATAGTTCCCGAAACAATTTCAGATGCAGAAGCAGAGCCACTGTTTACCAATACCACTAACGGAATATCAAGATCTAACGGAGTGTTGGGGGCTTTGTAAGTTTTTTCCCATTCTTTTACTTTTCCTTTTGTGCTTACTACCAACTGACCTTTTTCAACAAACAGATTACTGAGACTTACTGCTTCATTCAAAAGACCGCCCGGGTTGCCGCGCAAGTCTAATACAAGTGCCTTCATTCCTTTTTTCTCTTTCAGTTCTTTAAAAGCTGCTTCCACTTCATCCGTACATTTGTCTGTAAACTGGTTGAGTTTAATGTAGCCAACTTCATTATTCAGCATATCGTAGTGCGGAACAGATTTTACTTTTATCTCTTCGCGCATGATTGTTTTTTCAATCGGCTTGTCAACACCATCGCGTTTTACAACCAGCTTTACTTCGGTGTTGGGCTGGCCTTTTAAAATCTTACTGATGTCTTCAGAGTTTTTTCCTTCTGTTGATTTCCCATTCACCTCAACAATTTCATCACCGGCCTGGAGTCCGGCTTTCAGTGCGGGAGAACCTTCATAAGGTTCTGCAATTAAAATCTTTTTTTCTTTGGTGCGGATGAGAGCGCCAATTCCTCCGTATTGTCCGGTTTGCATGAAACGGAAATCTTCAATATCTGATTCAGGAATGTAGTTAGTGTAAGGATCAAGCGACTCCAACATACCTTCAATACCTGTTTTCATCAGGTCGCCAGGCTTGGTTTCATCAACATAATAAAGGTTGAGCTCTTTGAAGAGTGTAACAAAAATGTCGAGGTTCTTGGTTATCTCAAAGTAGTTGTCAACGAAGGAAGAGTTAAGAAATGCAATACCTGAAAATGTGATTGCAAGAATTAATCCTTTGGTTCTGAGTGATAAATCTTTTAGTCTTTTCATCTGTTAAAATAGTTTATGGAACAGGGTCATATCCATGTCCGCCCCAGGGATTACAGGATACAACGCGTTTAATAGTTAGCCACAATCCTTTGAACGGACCGTGTTTTTGTATGGCCTCAACACCGTATTGCGAACAGGTAGGCGTGTAGCGGCATGCAGCGCCCAGAAATGGCGAAATAGCTGCTTTGTAAAAGCGGATAAGTAAAATAAAAAAATTACTGAGCAGGCGTTTCATACTTAGATAAACGTTGTAAAATTAGAATTATTTTATCCTCAGCTAATTTATATTCGGGCAGCCCGGCACCCACATATATAAGCATGATGGCCAGCTTTTTATTTTGCTCTGTAAGCGCAGTGTAGAGCGTGTGTTTGTTTTTGCGGTAGGCTTCACGCATTAAGCGTTTGATGCGGTTGCGGTCAACAGCACGGGGAAATCTTTTTTTGGCTGCACTCATCATTACCTGTGCGGGGTGGTTTGACTCTATTGTAGTTTCGAGCACAATAACTTTAAACGGATGCACCAGAAATGACTTGCCTTCTTTTGCTACCTGCTCAATAAGCTTGCGGCTGCTTAGTCGTTCGTCTTTAGTAAATGTTTGGCTTTCCATTGAACAAAGATAAACTGAATGCGGGATGATTGGTTGTTAAAAAATGTTAGTGGTGTTTCCCGTCACCTTGAACTTGTTTCAAGGTCTTACTGTTAGGTGTATGCGTGAGATGCTGAAACAAGTTCAGCATGACGATACGGCTGAAACAAATTCAGCATGACGGGAAGCCTACTTCTCCTTCTTCTCCCAAACCTTAGCGCCCAAAATTGTAAACCCGTAAAATGGTTTTTCTTTCGGGGTTTCTTCAATTGGGGTTACCGGTTTTTTTACCTGTGCCAGTGTATCGGGCGGGGCAGCAATAAAACGGTAAACAGGTGTTTTTGCATTGCTGTCTTTTTTCAATACTCCTGAAAAATCTTTTGCATAAAAGGTGATGCTGTCGCGGATTAAAAATCCGTTTTCCTGAATAGTTTTAGTCAATGTAGTATCGTTTTGTGCCCACCAATAAAAACCTTTGCATCGTTCATTTCCATCAAAATCAATGGTGCAGAATACGCTTTCGTGAAAGGCATAAACCGTTTTATCGCTTTGATACAAATCAATTTTAGCGCTGCCCATAACTGTCTGAGCAGCGTTGCGCCTCATACCTAATTCCAGTTTGGTTGATTGCCCAAAAGCAGAAACTGAAAAGAGAAGTAAACAAAAGAAGATGGATGATTTCATCAATGCTCCTGTTTATTTTACTACACTCAGTTTTTTCATCACCATGCCATTGTTTGTTTTGCAGGACAGGGTGTAAATGCCTGCTGCAAAATCAGCAGTGTTGATGGAAACTGTAGTGCTGAAATTTCCGCTCCTGATAAACACCAGCTGACCGGCTGTGTTGAATAAACTGATATCAGATAACACTGTGTTATTTGCAGGCATAAGGCTTACTATTCCAATGGTTGGATTAGGGAAAAGTGAAAGTGCATTATCGTTTTGGTATTCGCTGATGCCCGCTGGGTTTAATACAAGAAGGTCGTCAGCCACTAGGTTAACGGGTTTGAAGACCTGCATGTTTGACGATACAATTGAGCTGTACATAGTAGTTGAAAGCACCTTGGCAGAGCTTCCGAAAAATGCATGCAGGGTTCCTGAAACATTTTGTTTTAACTGGAAGGTAACAGTACCTATTTGTCCGAAGCCTGAAGCCAATTGTACTTTGTCATAACGCACAACGGCTGCATCAATTTGTCCGTTAACATAATCATCATGGGTAATCATCAATTCATTGGTGTTATTTCCAAGCCAGTTGTTGCTAAGGTTTACAGAAACTGAACCCTGCACCACTAATGCCGGATCATAATTAACGGTGAACGAGTAACCGTAAAGATTATTTACAGGAATATTTGCACTGCCCAGATAAATAGTTGCAGTAACGGTAGTGCCCTGTTGTGCTTCTGTTTGCCCGAAGTCAAGCCACAGTGTAGGATCAGATGCTATTGCTTCCTGCATATTGCTAACATTGTTATGATTATTGTGGCGCATTCCGTAGTTGTTATTGATAGCAATCAGATCATTGTTATCAATAGTTCCGTTGCCATTGCAGTCGGCCATTTTCATATCCATCAGGCGTTGCAGATACATGAAATTTCCAAAGCCCGACCAGTCCGTTGCAACTTGTGAAGTAAAGCTGTTGCTTGCATTGGCGCGCGGTGTTCCGCTGGTGAGGTAAAACATTCCAATCGGAAAAATATCATCGCATTTTACTTCACCATCGCCATTGGCATCACCGGGCCAGCAGGTGCAATCCTGCACATCAAACACTGCATAAACAGTGTCGGTTTCAATGCCATCTGAGATGACAAGCGTTACCAGATAACAGCCGGGTTCATCGTAAACGTGTGCAGGAAAATCAAGTGCAGAAACATTGTCGCTACCTGAAGCAGGGTCGCCAAAATCCCAACTGTAAGAAGTAATAGTTCCGGTGTAGGAAACATTCATAACAATGCTGTCGCCTGCACAAAGTCCCCAGGTGCCGGGATAAATAGTTGCGCCAATTCCCATATTGCAATTGTAATCAACCAATATGTTTTGGGTAATGGTATCGGCATCATTTCCGTCTGATGTAATCAATGTAACAATGTAGTTACCACCTGACGGATATTGGTGATACGGGTTCATTAATGACGATGTATCATTTACTCCTGAAAGCGGATCGCCAAAATCCCAGAAAAACGAAGAGCCACCCACACTGCTGTTGTAAAAATATTCGTAGCCCGAACTTCCGCAGGCATAGGTAAAGTCGGCATTCAGGCAGGTTTCGCCAATGGTAATTACCTCGTAATGATAATCCCACTCAGCACCAATGTTTACAAACAATGAAACAAAATAGGTTCCCGGCTCGGTGTAAACGTGCCAGGTTGTGGTGTCGTGGTTCACGTTTACTTCGCCTGTGCTGTCGCCAAAATCCCAGGTATAAACAGCATACAGGTCGGCAGCATAAAACCAAACAGTATCGCCTGCACAGGCATTGCTGTAGGTAAAGTTGGCATAACAGGCTTTTGCATCTTGTGTTGCAGTAAGCGCAAACAAGGATGCAATAAGGCTGATAAAAATACGGAGTGAGGAAAAGTGTTTCATGGTTTGGTTTATTTAAGTGTAAATATAGTGATGTTTTTAAATGTCTATTTACTCCACTAATTGCTTTTTAAAGAGACAATCATTATACATATACTTTAAATGTTGCGAAACTATTCAGTATTCAGAAAAAAGCTTTGGGTCTTTTCATCTATCGTACCTTTGCTAACCCTAAACGGCACACCAATGAAACACGATATTGAAAACAGAGAAGATATAATACTGCTGGTAAATACATTTTACACCAGGGTAAAAAACGATAAAACCATCGGCTATATTTTTGAAGAAGTGGCAAACGTAAACTGGGATAATCATTTACCTAAAATGTATTCGTTCTGGTCAAGTCTGTTGTTGGGTGAGCACTCGTACGCAGGCAACCCTATGGCCATACATATGGAGTTAAGCAAACTTACCACCATGACTGAAAAAGAATTTGCGGCATGGCTATTCCTCTTTACCCAAACGGTTGACAGCTTGTTTGCAGGCAACAAAGCCACAGAGGCAAAAGAAAGAGGAGCTAATATTGCACGGCTTATGTTGTATAAAATAGAAAGCATGTAAGCGCGACACTCCGTTTCGCAGGTGCCTGATGATATGTTCACATTCTTTAACACCCTTCAAAAATCTACCTCAACATAATAATTCCTATTTTCGCTCGCCTTCACGCAAAAACGTTAACACCCGAACACATTAACACCTGAACACTTGAAACAATACAACCTTATCAACAACATAGCCGGCTGGCTCATCTTTGCCGTTGCTGCCTTCGTTTACATCTCTACCATTGAACCTACAGCAAGCTGGTGGGATTGCGGTGAATACATTTCTGCCTCTTATAAACTTATGGTTGGTCACGAGCCGGGTGCTCCCATGTTTCAGATGATTGCACGCTTATTTGCGTTGCTGGCAGGCGATGATGTTACACGTGTTGCGGCTATGATTAATACCATGTCGGCCCTGGCAAGTGCCTTCACCATTTTGTTTTTGTTCTGGAGCATTACCGCTTTTGCAAAGAAAATGATTTTTAAAGACGGAGAATTTACCATGCCCGGAATGATTGCAGTAATCGGCAGCGGAGCAGTAGGCGCACTGGCTTACACTTTTTCAGATTCATTCTGGTTTTCGGCTGTGGAAGGTGAGGTGTATGCCATGTCATCGTTTTTTACGGCCATTGTTTTTTGGGCAATATTGAAATGGGAAAGTGTTGCAGATAAGCCTCATGCCGACCGCTGGATTATATTGATTGCCCTTTTAATGGGAATGTCAATAGGTGTTCACTTATTGAATTTGCTGGCAATTCCGGCTCTTGCAATTGTTTACTATTTCAAAAAATATGATTTCACTATTCAGGGATTTGCTGCTGCACTCGGTGTTTCGGTTTTAATTCTTGTTGGGGTACAATACGGTGTTATACCCGGAGTAGTTAAACTGGCATCACTGTTTGAATTGTTGTTTGTAAACAACCTAGGTTTGCCATTCAACAGCGGAGTGGTATTCTATTTCATTCTGTTAATTTCAGCCATTGTATTTGGAATCTGGTACACGCAGAAACATCAGAAACACGTTGCCAATACTATCATTCTGGCACTTACTTTTCTGTTAATTGGTTACAGTGCCTACTTCCAGTCGGTGATACGTTCCAACGCCAATCCTCCGATGGATGAGAGTAATCCGGACAATGTGTTTGCATTAATCAGCTACCTCAACCGCGAGCAATATGGCGACCGTCCTTTGTTTAAAGGACATTACTTCACCGCTAAAATGACCAAGACCGAAAAGGGCGGAAAGGTCTGGCACAAAGGAAAAGACAAGTACGAAGTGGTGGAAGAAAAAACAATTCCTGTTTATGATTCGCGCAACAGTGGAATATTTCCGCGTATGTACAGCAATCAATCGCATCATATAACAGAGTATAAAAACTGGAGCGGAACAGACGGAAAAAGAAAACCAACGATGTCTGAGAACCTTAATTTCTTTGTTGACTATCAACTCGGTCACATGTATTTCCGCTACTTCATGTGGAATTTTGCAGGACGCCAAAATGATGTGCAGGGCAATGGTGCCGATGGAACAGGTGCAAGTGATTTGCTTAACGGCAACTGGATTTCCGGCATTCCATTTATTGATGAAGCCAGGCTTGGTTCGCAGGAAAATCTTCCTGTTTCTGTTACTTCCAACAAAGCCTATAACAAGTTTTACATGATTCCTTTTCTGCTTGGAATCATTGGTTTAATCGGTCATTTTCTGAAAGACAAAAAAGATTTCTTTGTGGTTATGTTGTTATTCATACTCACAGGTGTTGCCATTGTAGTTTACCTGAATCAGTATCCTTATCAGCCACGTGAAAGGGACTATGCCTATGTAGGTTCGTTTTATGCATTCGCTATCTGGATAGGGCTTTCTGTTGCAGCAATATATGACTGGATTTCAAAGAAAGGCCCTGCTGTTGCAGCAGCAGGAATTGGAGTTGCATTGGGGCTTTCAGGTCCATACCTGATGGCAAAAGATGGCTGGGATGATCACAACAGAAGCAACAGAACAGCAGCACGCGACCTTGCAGCTAACTATTTAAAAACCTGTGCGCCCAACGCCATTATTTTCACCAACGGTGATAACGATACATTCCCTCTTTGGTATGCCCAGGAAGTAGAAGGCATACGTACCGATGTGCGCGTTGTTAACCTCAGTCTTTTCAACACCAGCTGGTACATTGATCAGTTGCGCAGAAAAGCATATGAATCTGATCCGCTGCCCTTTTCATTAAGCGAAGAAAAATTATTAGGCGACAGAAGATTGCAACTTCCATTGGTTGACCGCAATATTCCCGGCTATGTTGACCTGAAAAAAGTACTTGATTTTGTTTCGCGTGATGACAAAGAATACAAGATTGCAACCAATGGCGGTGATTTCAATTACATACCAACGCACAAATTCCGCATCCCTGTTGACTCTGCAAAAGTAATGAGCAACGGAACTGTTTCTGTTGCCGATACAGCAGGCCTAGTTAAAGCAATTGAATGGGAAGTTTCTGATAACTACATCACCCGCAATCACCTGATGATGCTTGATATTTTAGCCAACAATAACTGGGAGCGCCCGATTTATTTTGCAGTAACTGTAGGTGATGATTTATACCTAAACCTGCAGGATTATTTCCGTGTGGAAGGTTTTGCATATCGCCTGGTTCCTGTTAAAAACACACCAAGAGACGGGCAAACCGGAACGGTAGCTTCTGACAAAATGTTCGACAATATGGTGAACAATTTTGCGTGGGGTAACATGCTTGATTCAAATGTATATCAGGGAACAGAAACGGTGCGCATGAGCATGAACTACCGCAATATGTTTGCCCGCCTTGCATTCGCGCTTTTTGATGAAGGCAAAAAAGAAGAAGCCATTAAAACCATTGATAAATGTCTGGAACAAATTCCATCATCTTCTATTGAATTTAATTTTTCAGCATTACCTTTAATGGAAGCCTACTATCGTTTTGGCGAAAATGAAAAAGCAAATAAAATAGCGGAGAAGATGGCAGACATTTACAGTCGCGAAATGGATTATTATAGTTCTCTTCCGCTTGAATTTGCGCAACGAACCGGTAAACAGCCACGTATTGCGTTTTCTGTTTTGCAACGTTTAGTGCAGGTTACAGGCACCTACAAACAAGACGAACTGAATGGGCGTTTGAAAAAAATGTTTGAGGAGAAGAAGGATGCATTTGTAAATTCTCCGGCAGCAAAGGCGATTAAGTAATTTACGTCATGCTGAACTTGTTTCAGCATCTCTCTTAAAGACCCTGAAACAAGTTCAGCGTGACGCTTACGCCTTCACTCCTATTATACACATATCATCCACCTGCTCGTGGCTGCCCATCCATTGTTTGTAATGGGCAAGTATGCGCGTTTTCTGTTCTTCCATTGGTAGGTGCCCCAGCGTTTGAAGCAGTTCGCGCAAAGCAGCTTTCTTGAATTTCTTGCCTTTCTCTCCTCCAAACTGATCAACAATACCATCAGAGAACATATAAAAGCTATCGCCCGGCTGCAACTGATAGGTGTGATTAGAAAATGATTTTGGCTCATCTGTAAATTGCCCGATTGCCATGCGGTCGGCTTTCAGTTCAATCAATTCTCCTTTGCTGATAATAAACAGTGGATTGTGTGCACCTGCATATTCCAGTTCAAGCGTTTTAGTGTTAAAGTTGCATAATGCCATATCCATACCATCGCGCACCGTTGTGCCTTCAGTAGCTTTATGCAATGTTTCATTCACTGAAAGATTGAGGTAATTGAGAATAATAGAAGGCTTTAATAAACGGTGTTCATTCACCGCCTGATTCAATCCGTTGTGGCCTATAATGCTCATAAACGCTCCCGGCACTCCGTGTCCTGTGCAGTCAACCACCGAAAGCAACACATTGTCGCCTCGCTTTTCAATCCAGTAAAAGTCCCCGCTTACAATGGCTTTGGGCATGTAAATAATAAATGAATCTTTCAGAAATTTCTTAAAAATCTCTTTCGGAGGAAGCACTGCCTCCTGTAAAGTTTTCGCATAATTAATACTGTCAGTTATGTCGCGGTTTTTGTGTTCAATAATATCTTTCTGCGAAGAAATTTCTTCTTTCTGACGGGTGATCTGGCTGTTTGCCCTGCGTATACTTACATAACTGTAAACAGCAGCAACTACAAGCAAACCAATAATGAGGAAAAACCACCAACGCTGCCAGAAAGGCGGCTCAATAATGAATTTAAATGAAACCGGTTTTGCGTTAACAATGTCTTCTTCTGTTCCTGATTTTACTAAAAACTCATACTCACCTGCCGGAAGATTAGAATAGGTTTCGGAAGTTTTATAGTTAACGGGTAGCCAATCTTTATCAAATCCTTTGAGGTAATACTGGTAAGCAATTTCGTGAGGATTGGTAAGGCTGATACCCACATAATCAAAGGTGAGGTGATTTCGGTCAAAAGACAGAACAAGGTTGATTGGAATATTTTTATCGTCAACGCTGTCGGCAAAAAGTTTCCACTCTACCACTTGCGAAAACAGGCGTATGGATTTTAAAACCGTAATTGGTTCTGTATTTTTTGGTACATCAAACTCGGGCTGATAAACAACAAGACCATTGGCAGTTCCTATCCATATTTTTCCTTTGTTGTCAATCATCATGGCATTATTGCCACAGCCTCCGGGAAAGCCATCGTCTTTACCATAATAACGGTTGCGGTTAATATCATCCCCTTTTACAGTAATGTGATTAATTCCCTTGGGCATCCCCAGCCACATGCTGTTGTTTTTATCAAACAGCAATGAATAAATAGCACTTGATCTTAAACCTTCTCTTTCTGAAAAGTGAGTTGGGTATCTGCGATTATAGCGATAAACACCATCATTTGTTCCGAACCAGAGGTCCCAGTTTTCATCCTCATCAATACAGCGGATTCGATCGCCAATAAATCCATTGCTTTTGTTCATGTGTTGCACACTTGTTCCATTATAACGCAGCACACCGTCTTCATATCCAAACCATAAAATTCCCTCGCTGTCTTTGTAAATGCAATAGGTTTTGTCGCGAAATTCTTTAGCTTCTTTAAACGGAACTATTCTTTTGTCTTCTACTTTAGCAATGCCTTTCCAGGTGGCCAGCCAGATCGTTCCGTTCTCCTCTACCAATATATCTGTAATTTTATTGAAATCGTTTTCGTCAGAAATAATTTTAGTGAATTTTTTGCCGTCATAACTGGTGAGTCCGTAGTCTGTTCCGATAAGAATATTTCCCTTTTTATCCTGACCAAAACACAAAACATCTTCACTGCTCAGTCCGTTTTTTTCTTTGTAGGTGCGGAATTTTTTACCATCAAAAGTGGTAGCTCCACGTTTGGTTCCTATCCAATAAATCCCTGAGCTATCCTGAAAAACGGCTTCTATATTATCGTCAGGCAAACTGTCGCGTATGTTATAACTGTAAAACATTTCGCTACTCAGCTTTGAAAGTCCATTGGTTTTGGAAGCAAACCACATATTGCCCTCACGGTCCTGAATAACTTTCCAGATGTTGTTATCCACCAACCCGTTTGACTTTTTAAATTTCACAAACTCACCGTTCTTGTATTTAAAAACACCTTCACTGCTGCCAATCCAGAGGTTACCTGCATCGTCTTTGCAAAATTCATAGAACGGAATTTCGCTCAATGTACCCGGCACTTTTATCTGCTTTATTTCTTCGTTCTCCATATTATACAGTCCTTCGTGTGTAGCAATCCAGTAGTTCTGTGTTCCGCGCTGGGTAAGTGAGTACACGTAGTTTGATTTCAGTCCGTTTGCAATAGTGTAGTTCTTTACCTTACCTCCGCTGAAAAGGAACAAACCATTCTGAATGGTACAGAACCAGGTGTTGCCTTTGCTGTCCTCAACAATGTTCAGCACTGTGGAATTATCCAGCAGCGAGTCTAGTTTGAAAGGAATTACTGTATCACCTTCCAACACACAAACACCTTTGCCTGTGCCTAAAAGAATTTTTCCTTTTTTGTCTTTAAAAACTTTTACAACTCCATTGTGCGAAAGGCCTTTTTCGGTAGTATAGTTCTTGAATTTTTTACCGTCATAAACACTCAGCCCTTTGTTGGTGCCGATATACAATAGTGCATCGTCACCCTGCGTAATACTGTAAACAACATTGTTGGCAAGGCCGTTGGTTTCAGTAATGTTTTCAAACGTGTTGCCGTCATAGCGGGCAACACCGCCCTGATTGGTTCCAATCCACAGCCTTCCGCTTGCATCTTGAAAAATGCTGAGTACCTGCGATTGCGGTAAACCATTTTCAACCGTAAAGTTTTTGAAAAAATAGGTTTGTGAAAACAGCGGAGAATAAAAACAGACAAGCGCAAAAAACAGAAGTGCTCTGTTAAAATAGTTAAGGCGCATATTGTTTGTTTTCAAAGCAAAAGGATTAAAATGCAGACGACAAGCTTACACGAATTAATAAAAACTTAAACTACTAGTTAGCTCTGTGATTAACAAAATCCATACTTTCGTCAATTATCATTCAAAATGTCCTGGACAAACTACCATAGCCATTGTAATTTTTGTGACGGCAGCGATGAAGCAAAAATGTATGCCGAGGCTGCGCTTGAGCAGGGAATGCTTGCCTACGGCTTTTCTTCGCATGTGCCTATGCCATTTTTTTGCGCCTGGAGCATGAAAGCAGAAAATCTTGCTGTTTACACTGAAGAAATTGAAAACCTGAAACTTGAATATCACGGACGGTTGCAGATTTACCGCAGCCTTGAAATTGATTACATCCCCGGATTGATTGGTCCTGCAACATCTTTTATCAAAGAAGCAAACTTAGATTATACCATCGGCTCTATTCATTTTGTAGACAGTTTTGAAGATGCTACACACTGGGAGATTGATGGCACTTCTGCCATTTTTGAAGACGGTTTGCAAAAAATTTTTGCAGGGGATATTCAGAATGCAGTAACGCGTTATTATGATCTTACCCGCATGATGGTGCGGGAGGAATGTCCTGATGTTATAGGGCATATTGACAAAATAAAAATGCAAAATCCTGATAACAAATACTTTTCAGAAGATGCAGAATGGTATAAGGAAGAAGTGTTGCGAACCCTTGATGTTATTGCCGGAACAAAAGCTATTATTGAAGTAAATACCCGAGGACTTTACAAGAAAAAAACTACGGAGCCTTATCCCGGAAAATGGATGCTGACTGAAATTCTGAAACGTAAAATTCCGGTAATGATCAACTCCGATTCTCATCATCCTAAGGAGATAACTGCAGAATTTGAAACAGCTGCTGCCTTGTTAAAAGAAGTGGGTTTTGAAACAGTGAAATCCTTTGTTGATAATAAATGGCAGGATTTTAAGTTTGATAAAAACGGTTTAATTCTGCCTGTGAATGCCTGAAAATTTTATCACGCGCTGGCTTTCCAACTCTAACGGTTTTGTGCTTTCCTTATACGCAACTCTGGCTGCTTTCTGCACCTATTCATGCATGTATGCATTTCGCAAACCTTTTTCTGCTGCCGGTTTTGCAGATGTGGATGACATGTGGGGACTTAAATTCAAATCCATTTTAGTTATCTCGCAGGCAATCGGCTATATGCTTTCCAAATTCATTGGAATAAAAGTAGTTTCAGAAATGGGAAAGAATAACAGGGCCATCGGAATCCTTGTATTGGTTGGCATTGCAGAACTTGCATTATTAGGTTTTGCAACTGTTCCCAACAGCTTCAAACTTGCTTTTCTGTTTCTTAACGGACTTCCGTTGGGCATGGTTTGGGGCTTGGTTTTTTCTTTCCTTGAAGGAAGAAAATGGACCGAAGCAATGGGTGCCGGCTTATGTGCCAGCTTTGCTTTTGCTTCAGGATTTGTAAAAACTGTTGCCGCAAATCTTATGTTAATGGGGGTTTCAGAATTCTGGATGCCTGCTGCAACTGGTGGAGTTTTTCTTCTTCCACTTATGTTCTTTGTATGGATGCTCAGTAATATTCCAGAGCCCACCAAAGAAGATGAAACACTACGTACCAAACGCGAACCTATGAATGCCGAACAACGCTGGAGTTTTTTTAAGGCATTTGCTCCGGGCTTGATTTTGTTGGTTATTACTTACATGTTCCTGACTGCCTTCCGCGATTTCCGCGACAATTTTATGGTTGAGATTTTAAACTCACTCGGATTTGAAAAGAAACCTGCAATTTTTACTCAAACCGAAATTCCTGTAACGTTGGGAGTATTGGTCTTGCTTGGTTTTATAATGTTCATCAAAGACAATAAAAAAGCGCTGATGATTAATCACATGGTGATTGCTGCGGGTTGTTTAATTACTGGCCTTAGTGCATTTGCCTATCATAGTGGCTGGCTTAGCCCGGTTGCATGGATTATACTAAGTGGTTTTGGCGCTTATACAGCATATATTCCATTCAACTGCATTTTGTTTGAGCGACTGATTGCAGCCTTCAAATATGTAAGCAATGCAGGATTCCTCATTTATGTTGCCGATTCATTTGGCTATTTGTGCAGTGTTGGTGTGCTGTTTTACAAAGACTTTTTTCTCTCTGAAGTAAGCTGGCTTAGCCTTTTCACCAATGCATGTTATCTGATTGCAGTTTTCGGAACGCTGTTTACTTTACTTGCTCTGGGATACTTTTACCAGAAAAAAACTGCAGTATAGTTTTGCGATTTAATCTAAATACAGTACGTTTGCGTTGCAAAAAAACAAAAAACTATGGGCTACCTATTTAATCCTACAGCTAAACTTATTGAAGCAACCTTTCCAATTATTTCGGGATTGAACAACAACATGAATTTTGCATTAATGGCAATTGGCGGAGTTGCTTGCGCTATTTGGATTAGCTTAATGCTGAAATACGAAAAACTGGAAGTTCCTAACAGACAGTAATTAGTCCTGTTCTTCCATTACATCTTCCCGCAGGTCAAATCCAATGTCCTTGCGGTAATATTTCCCTTCATAATCTATAACTCGAATATTGCGGTATGATTTACCCAGAGCATTATTCATGTTTGCGCCAACTGAAGTAACTGCCATTACCCTTCCACCATTTGTAACAGCTTGTCCGTTTAGTAATTTAGTTCCTGCATGAAAAACAAGACTGTCTTCCACTTCATCAAGACCTGAAATTACTTTCCCTTTTTCATAATTGCCCGGATAACCGTCTGCTACCAGCATTACGGTAACTGCAGTATTATCTTCTATCTCTAAGTCAACTTCATTCAAGGTTTGGTTGGCTACACCTTCAAATAATTCCAGTAAATCTGTTTTTATGCGCGGAATAACCACTTCTGTTTCGGGGTCGCCCATTCGACAGTTGTATTCAATTACAAACGGTTCACCACCCACATTCATCAGGCCGATGAAAATAAAGCCGGTGTAAGGAATATTGTCATTCTTCAATCCGTTTACGGTTGGAATAACAATGCGCTGTTCCACTTTTTTAAGAAACTCATCGGTTGCAAAGGGAACAGGAGAAATAGCTCCCATACCGCCAGTATTCAATCCGGTATCTCCCTCTCCTACTCTTTTGTAATCTTTTGCCGCAGGAAGAATTTTATAATTCACCCCATCGGAAAGAACAAAAACAGAAAGCTCAATTCCTTTCAAAAACTCTTCTATTACCACCTTACGACTTGCTTCACCAAATTTTTCTTCCATCAACATTTCGGTGAGTTCCAGTTTTGCTTCTATCACATCTTCGCAAATGATTACACCTTTCCCGGCTGCTAATCCATCTGCTTTTAAAACATAAGGAGATTCTAATGTATCCAGAAATTGTAATCCTTCGCTTAATGTTTCGGCAGTAAAACTGTTGTAAGCAGCTGTTGGAATATTGTGGCGCAGCATAAACGCTTTTGAAAAATCTTTACTTCCTTCCAGTTGCGCTCCTTCTTTTTGCGGACCAATTACGGGAATGTATTTCAGTACAGAATCATTAAGAAAAAAATCATGTATCCCCGCAACTAAAGGTGCTTCAGGACCAACCACCACCATATGAATTCCATTTTCACGCACAAAAGCTTTCACTGCTTCAAAATCAAGGGGGTCAATATTTACATTGGTTCCATGAGCCGGTGTACCTGCATTTCCGGGAGCGATGTATAATTTTCCCAAGTGTTTACTTTGACTCATTTTCCATGAAAATGCATGTTCGCGACCACCGGAACCAAGGAGAAGAATATTAAATGATTGTTTCAATGATTGAATTTTTAGAAGTGCAAAATTGGAAAAAGATTGGTATCAATAATCATAATAATTATTCATGAGCGAAGTTCTGATACCTGCAAAAATATAAATGCCATTATCGGCAACTCCTGCAATGCTGTGATTACGGATAGTTACACCACCTTCCAATCTTAAATTCATAACAGGATTTAGCAGATAAGACATTTTGAGTTCAGTATAAAGCAAGGTATTTCTAACACCTTGCAAGGTCTTATGTCCGTATTCGGAAGGACGCAATAAATAGGATTTAAAGACGTCACCACCATAGCTTATATCCGGAGAACCGTCAGAACCGTAAACGCAGTAAATCATTTTACCATCTACAAAAAACTTGTTAAAGCGATAACGGATAATTCCAATTCCTTCCATCAGGTTTGCTCCACGGGGATGTGCAAGTGGCTCGTTAAAATGACCATAATTTGTTTCAAGTGTAACGTGTGTATAAGTATAAGGCCGGATAAAATTGAACTCGCCCTGGTAATACAAATCTTTTATTCCGAATAAATCAAACCCTTTTAAGCCGACCTGAAAAGCCTGTTTGTTTCCCCACCATCCTGTTTTTGCGCGTATCTCCGAAAGCAGAAATTCATCCAGCATTAACTGACCATACAAATAGTTTTTCCCAAAATGCCGCACTTTTAAATTGAATCCCAACAACACATTGTCTGGTGATCCGATTGAGAATTCAACCGGGCGGAAAAAAATAATTGGATTAAGATAACTGACATCAAAGCCGCGGTCGCTGGTTGAGTCTTTGCTGTTCCAGACAATACTTTCAAACAAACCAATGGAAACGCGCTTCAGTAAAGGAATATCGAGGTAATGAAAAGTGGCAAATTTTACGTGATATTTATTTCGGTCGCCACCGGAAGTTCCGATTTCACGAAACTTTGTGTATAAATTTATGTACTTAATTTTCCAAACGGTAGTGGTAATTTTCAGGAAGTCGTAATTGTTGGCAGTATTACTTAGTAACAATGTTCGATATCCGTCACCTATAAATTGTTTGTCGTGCCCCAACTGAACATTGAAATGTTTGGATGGTGTGTAAGAAATGTAACCGGAGCCTGTGAAATAGCGATAGCCTCCATTACTCATAGCATAAGCATATCCCTGACCGGGAACAACTTTGGTCTGAAGAATTTTTTCGTTGATGTAGTCGGGAAATTTGGAATTAGAAAACAGGATATTTATTTCGCCTCCTATTTTTTTAGCAATGCTAAAACCAAAACGAGCACCAAGCGATGCTTCATAAGCATTGGTTTTACTTTTAAGTTTGCTGTAGTTGGTATAATTAAAAAGGGGGTCGAGAAAAAAGATTGATTTTGGTGTAGCAAGATGAGCAGCGTGTGTAGAAAGCACCCTGTTTTTGCTAAATACAAAACTTTTGTTCAATGATTGCTTTAGCGAGTCAATAATCTGTTCATCAAAATCATTGTATCGAAACGGTTTTATTGAAGAATGTGCATTGGTATTTTTATTGTAAACCAGATTGTCATAAATGGTTTGCGTTTGAAGGTCGGTGTTGATATTCAACTCCTGCGCATAAGAAATGCATGACAGAAAAAGAAACACAAAAACTGTCAGAATAGAAAAAAGGAAATATGATTTTTTAAAAATCATAGTAGAGATTTCTCAAGCTTGTTCGCATTCCGATATTGAAAAGGCTGTTGGTGTGTTCACCAAATTCAGTTGACTGTTTTCGGTTGGTATACTCAATAAAAATATTCCAATTAGTTTTTGGATTTACGAGGTACGATAATCTGAATTGCGCATAAACCAAGGTGGTTTTAACACCCTGCCCTATATGATTGCCGTAAGAATAAAGTCCACCAACAGCATTATGGTCAGACAGAAAAATATTTTGTCCGTAGCTGTACATACCACTATCAGCTCCATAAACAGCGTAATTGAATTTCAATTCTGCTGATAAATCTTTCCAGCGGTAAGCGATGATTCCAACCATCTCACGGAAATTAGCACCCATCGGATGAGCAAGTGGTTCATTGTAGTGTGCGTAATTCTGCAATCGTTTTTTGTGTGCATACACATAAGGTCTTACCTGATTATATTCTGCCTGCACGTAAAGATTTTTTACACCAAATACATTAAAACTTTTAAACCCTATTTGGTAACCATATTTCTGCTGAAAAAAACCTTTGCCTTCTTTTGCTTTTGTCAGATTCATATCGTCCATAACAAACTGTCCATAAACCGAGGTTTGTTTAAGTGCTTTTATTTTCAGGTTCACTCCAAGAACAGCGTTGTCAGCAGAATTGAGCGAGAATTCTACAGGTCGGTAAAAAATAATCGGGTTTATGTAATTAATATCTATTCCGCGTTTGCCTGTGCTATCACTGCCTTGCCAAATAATTCCTTCAAATAATCCAAGTTGAATTCGTTTAAGAATGGTAACATCTAAATAATGGAAGCTGCCATATTTACGGGGATAGCTCGCGAGATTATCAACCAAAGAAATATCACTCTGGAACGAAGTAAAAAGATTCATATACCTGATTTTCCAGACAGTAGTTGTGATTTTCAGAAAAGGATAACTGTAAGCAAAATCACTCAACAATAGAGAGCGATAGCCATCGCCAATGAAATTTTTTCCGTGACCGAACTGAAAATTTACATGTTTGGTTGGTGTGTAGGAAATATATCCAAACGCCTGTGAAAAGTCGAATGACGAACCTTTGAAATTTTTTATTCTGCCTTGTCCGGGAACTACTTCTTTTTCTTTTACATAATCGCTGATGTAATCGGGAAATTTTGCCTGATTCTCATAAAATGAAGAATAGAATGAGAATTTTTCTCCAATGCTGCCGCTTACCTGAACGCCTCGAGTGTTGACTGATAGAGAACTGTCGTTAGAAAAATCTTTTCCGTATTGTAAATCGAAAAGCGGACTGAGTTCAAGAAAATAATCTTCTCCCTTGGTCTGGAAAAAATATTGTTTCAGAAATTTTCTACCAATTTTTCTGTTCGCGAATTTTTTATCGTTATAACCAAAACGTGAAAGAGAATCATAATTGGTAATTGCACGCACTTCACTTTCTAGGAATGGACGAATGGAGGTATGAAAATCAACATCGGGCTTATTAAGTGCACCTTCAAAACCATAGTAATAAGCGTGGTTATGAGGAATAGTTGTTTGCTGGGCAAACAGATATAATGGAAAATAAAAAAGAAAAAACGTCCAGATTTTTTTCATCTGCTCATAATTTGTTTTTTAGGAGCAAGATGGAATACGTCATTTGATAATTCATCTCCGTTTTTATGTTTTATTACTCATGACTATTTCATGCCGCGTAAAGGTAGAAAAAGCTATTTGTAAAATGCTTTGATGCTTTCTGCTACAAAATTTATTTGTTCTTCTGTAAGTTCAGGAAACATGGGCAATGACAAAATAGAATTCTGATAAGCAGCGGCAATAGGGAAATCTTCGGCTTTAAGATTTAAATAATTATAAGAAGTTAGTAAAGGAAGAATGGTCGGATAATGAATTTGGGTCTGAATTCCCTTCTCCATTAAATAATTCATCAAGTCATTTCTTCTCTCTGCACGAATTACATAAAGGTGAAAAATGTGCATTGATTCAGTACGAATTTTAGGAGTTTTTATTTGAGAAATACCACCAAGTAACTGATTATAGAGCAAAGCATTTTTCAAGCGTTGCTTGTTCCATCTTTGAAGATGTGGAAGTTTTACATTCAGTATTGCTGCCTGAATTGTGTCGAGGCGACTATTAATACCTTCTATTTGGTGTTGGTGCTTTTCCAAAGCACCATGATTAGCAAACATGCGCATTTTTGTTGCAAGCGAATCATCATTGGAGATAACCGCTCCACCGTCACCATATGCTCCCAGATTTTTCCCGGGATAAAAACTAAAAGAAGATGCAATGCCTGTTGAACCAGCTTTTATTCCCTTATATTCGGCTAAATGGCTTTGGGCACAATCTTCAATCAAAAACAAATTATGCTTTTTGCAGAGCGCTGAGATTTTATCAATCTCTGCCATTTGTCCGTAAAGATGAACGGGGATTATTGCTTTCGTTTTACTTGTTATCTTTTCTTCAATCTTATTTACATCTATTGTGTAATAGTTTGGCTCAATATCAATGAAGACCGGTTTTGCACCGCATTGTGAAATGGTTTCGGAAGAAGATATCCAGGAGTTGGCAACAGTTATTACTTCATCTCCTGCAGTGATGCCAAGTGATTTGAGAATGATATAAAGTGCATCGGTTCCGTTGCCGACACCGATGCAATGTTTAACTCCGCAGGCTTCCGCAAAATTATTTTGAAAAGATGTTAGTGGTTCCCCACCAATAAAGGTTGTGTTCTCCATTACTGAAAGAACAGCAGAGTCTATTTCTTTTTTGAGAAAATGGTATTGGGTTTTTAAATCAACGAAAGGGACAATGATTTTTTCCTGCATAAAAGACATGCGGGTAAAGATAGAAAAGGCTTATTTGCTGCGCGCTTTTTTGACTATGATATTGTAAAAAGCTTTGAAGAAGTATTTTATGTCTGTGAGGAAAGGGCTTTTATCGTAGGCATCGAAATACCTTTTTTCGGATGCAAGGATTTCTTCAAATGTTTTAGGCATGTCGGCATAAAAGGGTGGAACCAATCCGGGTTTATAGTTAAGTCTTCGTGCTCGGATTTCAAGCGTGTATAGACTTAAGTAATGTTGGCTCAGCGGTCTAACTCCAACTAATTTGATATCACCTTTTAGCAGGTTGTAAAGCATTGGTAATTCATCTAACCAGAATTTGCGGAAGAATTTTCCGAGGGTTGTTACCCGAAAATCGTTTTTAATTTTTCCTCCATCTGCAAGTTTATTGAGTTTATAAACGTATTCCTGAGCATACTCAGAATAGGGAGACATAGTTCGGAACTTGTAAACGTTGATGACTTTTCCGTTCTTGCCTATTCTGCGCATTTTGAAAAGGGAGCCGTATGAAGGGTGTGTATCAAAAGATGGTTTTCCGTTCTTCTTTACAAAGAAATAAAGGTTGTTTCCAACTGTTTTTTCAAGAAGTACTTCGAAGCCACATGAATAAAGTCTGCCGATGATTTCGGCACGGGACATTACACGATTGCGACCTGCTGTGAGCAGTGAATATATTTTTTTAGTCCAGGAAAGTTTAGGGAAAACACGTTTTAATAAATAATCTAAGAAATAATAAATATGGCTGATGCCCCAAGGATATTTATTGAAAATCCTGACTTTGCGCAAACGGGTAGTTTCAACACAACCGATAAAAATTCCGTCAAGCGGAAGTTTTTCGTTTACAGTTTCAAAAAACTTATTAATGAACTGAATGTCATTTATACGTTCCAGATTTATGTAGGTATCAATGCTGCCTTCTTCTATTGATTTAACCTCAAATCGTGAGCGGGTTTGCTGAACAATGGTGTGTTTGCTCTTAAGGTCTGTGTAATTTTGAATGAGTTCATAGACATTCTGACCAAACTCATCTTTGATAAGCTGCTCTCTTTGTGTATGTAATGCTTCGGCTAACAAGTGTTTACTACCTTTTTCTATGAAGGCAAATGTAGTTAATATGTAACATTAAGAAGGGATTAATCGACAAGGTGACTAAAAGCCGAAATGAAGTCCTAATTTAATAGTATTATTTCTACCCCTTAAATAGGCGGGTGAAAATGTTTGAAGATAGTAATCTGCTGTTTGGCTGTTTGCGCTGTTTGCTGAAACGGAACTGTAGATGTAATCCATTGAAACGGAACAGTTGTAAGCAAATTCCCAGTTAACACCTAAAGTAATTTGCCGGTTTTTCCAAACGATGGTATCAAGCAGCGGGTGCATATCTACGGGGGTAAAGCCTACGCTGTCGATATAGGGATGTTCGATGCCTTTTGTAATGGATGTGTAGGAGACATTAAAGGTTAATGCACGCAGTGGCTTGTAAGCAAGTGATGCAAAGTATTCTCTTGAATTATCTCTGAGGTAGTGACCAAGGTTGTATTTATTGCTCTCGAAGGTGAGGGAGGGGACGCGGTGTTGATAAGTGAGCGGTGTTGACTGGGTGAATTCAAAAGCATAAGCAATATTTTTAAGCGGCCAGTTATTGACTTTTGCTCCAGCTTTTATGCTGTAGAAATTATAATGGTCTTTTTGCGAAACGCGGGTTATAGAGAACTCGTCAATGAAAAATGAACTGTACAGGTGTAGGTGTTTTAGGGTTCGGATGCTGAGGTCGAAGAAGATTTGTGAGTTTTGGTTATCTATACCGTGGTTGAGTGTGTGGTCAACGGATTTGTAGTAAAGAAAGGGAATGAGGTAGGCGGGTTGCACATTCATGTCGCTGTAAACAATGGAATTACCGAGTGAGAGGGCAACGCCTTTGAAAGGGCCAAGGGTGATGAAATTGGCTGCCATGTATTTATCTCTGAAAACAGTGCGCTGTTGTCCTGTTCCGGGGCTGTAGGTACGTGAAGAGTCGATGACTTCGGAAACGAGCCATCCGTGGAAGTAGTTTAACTCAAACCATTTTGTTGGTTTTACCTGTAGTTTAAGCATGGCGAAGGAGGGTGTGCGTCCGCTGAGGATATTGGAGCCGTTGTAGTTATTGCCCCACTGAACATGGTCTTTTACTATTCCGATGTTGAACCATTTAAAGGTATAGGTTATGCCTCCGCGCATTTCTGAGTAGTCGCCACCGGGGCGGTTGCCATTATTGAGTTTATAGTTTGCTCCGGGGGATTGGGTTAGATAGGTTGGCATGGCGAGCACTTCTTTTGCCTGGTAGGCATCGCGGTAGTTGGCGTAGATGCCTATGTTTTTGAAGCCGTACATGAAGATGCTGCCTCCGAAATAGCTGTTGTAGATTGTTCCTTTGCTGTTTGCATAGCCATCGCCCCCTCCGTATGGGCGGAAGCTGAGGCTGAAGGGTTTGCTGCTGAAGGCATATATGGGGGGAAGGAGGCTTAGAGTGCTTCCGTTTTTTTGGCGGTAGGGTTTTAGAGGGACGGAAGTAGTTATTGTTGAGTCGCTTTGAAACTCAATATAGAATTCGCGGAGGTAGAATTGGAGTTCGGCTTTCTGGCGTTTGTTGAGTTGGTCTGTTAGGGTTGTGAGTTGTTTTAGTTTTTCGGCTATTATTCTTCGTGAGTATGGTTTAACGGCTGTGTTGAGGGTTATGAGTTTTTCGTTTGCCATTTCATCGAGGAAGAGGTAGATGCCTGATGAGGATGTGTGTTCGAAGACGGTTTGGGAGACAGTCGTTTTATAATATATACTTAGAAGAGTAAATAAAAGTAATCTCCATTTTTTCACGGGGTTAAAAGTATAGAATTTTCACCCCTTTAACTTGCACCAAAAAGAATTTCACAAGGTTCTTTAAATTTTGCAATACGATTTCCTTGGTCCAAAATATGCTATTATCAGTCCAACGCTGAGGATGGAAGGTGAACATTATTTGGGGAGGAAGGAGGTTTTGGTTTGCGGCTTGTATAATTTCAAAGGTGGTTTTGAAATGGAGTTTTGTGAAGGCTGGGTTGGTAGCTTCTGAGCCTTTCATGGCTTTGTCGCGGATGGAGACTTGTTGGCCATCCCACCTGCGACCGGTGTCGGTGAGGTAGAAGATTTGGTTGAAGTTGGTATCGAAATAGGGCTCGGCTATGAGGTTGAGTTTACGGTAATCGTATTTTGTCCAAATATCGCGGTTGTCGTATTTTGACATGGGGCTGCCGTGCATGCAGATGGTGGAGACGGGGACGATTTTGCGGAAGGTTTCGAGGTTGATGCAAAACTCATCGTAGGCTTTGTCGATATCGCCCCGGGCGGTGTCCATGGTTTCATAGTGGTAGCCTATTTCGTGGCCGAGGGAGGCCATTTCTTTTATGACGCTTTCATCATAGCTTTGGGGTATGGTGCGGAAGTAGTAGGTGCCTTTTACTCCATGTTGTGCCTGGATTTTGGCGAAGGTGAGTGAGTTTTGTTTGAGGGCATCTACATCGTGACGGAGGATGATGGTTTTTTGTGCGGGTGAGGCTATAAACTCTGCGTAGGTTTGGAAGGTGTAGCCTTGTTTGATGAGGCTTTGAAGGAGGTTGATGTATGCGGTGAGGGTAAAGTCTCTCATGGGGCAAAGGTAGGGAAGTTTTTTGCCGCTGGAGAGGGGTTGAGAATATGAAATTTAGCTTAAAGAGATTTAAAATCTCATGCATTTAGGCTCGGATTTACAATGGTAGTTAAGGGGGTTAGAATTAGCGGGATTGCAAATCCGTGTGCTCAGCGGTCGAGATTGCAAATCTCGACCAACGCAAGCGCGCCTTCAAGGAACTGGAAAAAGAGGAACATCCGGAGCAGCTGGGTTGCAAACGGAGTCAAGGGGGGCAAGAGGCAATTTTACCGCAGGACACTTTTTAAATCATCAACAAAAAGAGTGTTCAGGGCATTGATATTTGTTTTTTCTGTATCACTGTTATTATCCCTTATTGATTTTAAAGCAGCCGGAAAATTTTGGGGTTGTGAATAGGTGATGTTTCCAAAATCGGTATCGAGAAAGGTTTTTACGCTGCCGTAATCGGTTGTTAAAACGGGGGTTGCACAGGCGCGTGCTTCGAGTATTGAAAGGGGCATGCCGATAGAGCCGCCTGATGAAATAACGGGAAAAATATATAAATCGGAAAGCTGGTAGAGTTCCTGGATGTGCTCGACATAGCCATCGTGAATGATGATGCCTGCGTTGATGAGCTTTTGTTTGAGGGGTTCTTCTTTAGGGGCATCAACGGGGGTTGAACTGCTGGCGAGAATAAGTACCTGTACATTATTATTCTGCAAAGGAATTAATGATTCGAGGTTGCGGCCGTAGTTGAGATGACCCATGTGGGTGATGATGAATTTATCAAGGGGCAGATTGTATTTTTTGCGCAGTGCTATTTTCTCTTCTGCATTTGACAGGGGTTTGAATTTTTTGGTGTCGACAAAAAGGGGAATGAGTTTGTGATTAATTTGCATTTGCTGCATGGCAGTTAACACCTGTGGTGAAGGGCTTAACACCATATCCGGCTTGATGATTTTTACTATCTGCGTTTGTAAAAAGCCTAATGACTTTGGTTGCAGGGCAAGCAAAACTTTTTTGGCTTTTGGGGCATACAGACCCATAACCCAGAGACGGAGGAAACTTGCAAAGGTGGCTGATGATGAGGGAAGATAGAGAATGATATGGGGCTGAAAGGAGGCGAATAAACTGCGGACAGATTTACTGAGCAGCAGTTTATTGGTGGTGATTTTTTTTAAAGCCGGAGCTTGTGAATCTTCGCCATATTTACAAAACCCCTGTACAGTAGCATTGCTGTGCAATATGTGCAAAACAAGGTGTGCAGTTTTTTTAATTCCTTCGTCAAAAGGGTGCGAGATGTCTTCGGAATGGTAAATGACTTTCATTCTATTTGTATCGGAATGAAACGGTTTTATAGTCTCTGTATTTCTCAGGGTATTTGCTGAAGAAAGCAGAAAGAGTATCGGCAATAACCTGTTCGCTTACCTGGCTGAAAGCGGTGTTGTTGTTGTAAATTTTCGGATTCATGAGCGGCAAAATTACTTTATAAGCCTGGTATTCTTTATTCAGGTCTTCTTTTATAACCTGATCTTTTAAGCGTTTGTAAACCTCCTGCGGATTAACATCAATATAGAGGGCAACATCGGGTGTTGGTGTAAACCATTTTAAAATTTTATAGGAAAGCCTGTTGTAGCGTGGAGTTTTTGAAAGGGCTTCCATATCAATGATTGAATCGTAGATAAAGCGATCGGCAATAACCACTTTGCCTGAAAGTTTTGGCAGGGTTGCTTTGAAAAAACAAAAGAGTATTAAATCAAGAACATTGAGTTTGCGCCAAAACCAAAGTGAAAGCGGAGATTTGTATTGTTGTGTTGATGGGGATGTTGTTTTGTCTGCGGATTTAGAATTGGTGAAGAGCCTGCGAAATTTGAGGATTAAACTGATCAAAGGTGTGGAGCCTGCCCTGCCCCATATTACGCGTGATTTGATTTCGCAGGTTGAAAAAGCATTGTGCAGCGCTTTGATATGTGATGATTTTCCGGAGCCGTCTATTCCGCTGAAGGAGATGAAACAGCCGGGATGGTTTTTCATTTTTAATTTCAGATGAATAAATCTATCGGCCAGACCTGAAAAAATCTGATACAAGCGCTGAAAGATATTTCCGAAAGAGGGGTCGTTAAGCTCACGCAGGGCAGTGTGCTGACGAGTC
The DNA here is from genome assembly GCA_947478465.1 of Bacteroidota bacterium. Classification (GTDB taxonomy): domain Bacteria; phylum Bacteroidota; class Bacteroidia; order SXHM01; family SXHM01; genus SXHM01. Next base: position 68,346 of record CANJWH010000002.1, on the reverse strand, counting down.
CACAGGTGCGGAATTTTAAAAGGCATTTCGATATTTCTTTTTAAAATATCGTTTTTGAGTTTATTGGAAATCCATTTTGAATCTTCAATTTCTTTCCATGCTCGGTCAATTACTTTTTCGGGAAACAGCGGCTCATTAAAAAGCTGCATGTATAAATGCTGAAAGATGATAAAGGCGGTGTGAAGGCTTTTTGCCCAGTGCATTTCCTGTGCAGTGCGATAAATATATTCGTAATCGGTATTTGGGTTTATGTTCTTTTTTACGAAAAGAATATCGAAGAATTTTACCACATGGTCTTCAAGGAAGCAGTGTGCGGTGAGAATTAAAACCGAATCATCGGGCGAGGGATGAAAAACAATGGGGTCGTGAGTTGCCTGCACATAGTTTTTCCAGAGGTGGTCAATATTTTCATACGGCACCACCCAACACACACGTTCGTGAAGGTGCATGGGAACAAAACTTTTATCTGCATTGAACTTACGGTAAAACTCTTTGTGCGCTTCCTGAATATTGCGTAGACTTACATAATTGAGTTGGGTAAGAATTTGTCCTGCTTTTTTAAAATCGGTGGTTCTTACCAGCACATCCAGATTATCACTCATGTAGGGAAAACTGCCGACTGATTTATGAAAGATGTAGTCAATATTTTCTTTATCCCACTGGGTTTTGATAAGAAGGAAATCCCTGTGCCATGCAGCTAAGTGGGCTTTCTCTTCGTTGAGGGCATTGGTAAAATCGGGTGAGTTAAAAAATGGATTTGTTACACCTGCCTTTTTATTGTTCTCATAAACTTCAATCAACGAGATTTTATTTTTCTTCAAACCTTTTACCAGCAATGGGAAAGAAGGGGCTTCAGCTTCAAACTTCTGACAACAGATAATTTTTACAAGTGTGTTTTCTGGCTCAGTCATTTCTTTTTCTTACATCAGTATTTCACTATACAACCTTAGGGTTTGTTCTCCCACAGCGGTATGGCTATAGTGCCGAATGGCATCACGGCTATTGTGCTTAACAGAATCATTGAACACGTTACTGATTGCCTGTGCAAATTTATGAGGATCGCGCTCTGATATGAAGGAGCCGGCAACTTCTGATACTACTTTTTTAACATCGCCTACATCAACCGATACAACGGGAATGTTGCATGCGAGGGCTTCTTTAATAACAGTTGGACTTCCTTCGTATAATGAGCAGAAGGCAAATACGTCTGCTGCATTAATGATAAGAGGAATTTCATTGTTGCTTAGCTCGCCCATAAAAACTATTTGTTCATTCATTTTCAAGTCTGATACAAGCGAAACCAATTTTTGTTTTTCTCTGCCGTTTCCGACAATGACAAGTTTAGCATTTTTATTCTGCTGCAAAACCACGCGAAATGATTCGATAAGAAAAGAAACGTTTTTTTCTTTTTCCAATCTGCCCACAAACACAATTACTTTTTCGTTTTCAGAAAAACCATATTGTTTTTTAGATTCTGTTTTATCAAGTGGTTTGAACTTATTGAAATCAATGCCGATAGGAATCATTTTAGTTTTATGCTGTGCCCAAGGGTATTTTTTAAAGTAATGCTGTTGTGTAGCTGCATCTACTGCTATAAGCACTGCGGCTTTTTTAAAAGCTAAATATTGAAGCACCGAATAAATAAAACCATAGAGTTTTCCTTTTTTGTCATAGACGGCAAGGTCGTGTGCACCGTGAAGCGAACACACCCGGTTTTTGTTTATGCCAAACAAAATAATGGGAAACAACATATCGGGGCGCTGGGCATGCACTATGTCGGCAGGCTGCAGATTGATTTTACGGACATTGCGCAACAGTGAAAAGATGTAACCGAAATTAGATACATCAGGGGTTACAGTTACCGGAATGTACCGGGAAAATTTTGTGTTGGCAACCGAATCATTTTTCAGTTCACCTGCACCTACCAGAATGGTTTCGACTTGCTGACCCGAGAGGTAAGCGGAAAGGTTGATTAAATAGGACATGATTCCCCCGGATGAGGTGCGTGCAGGGTTTTCGTTTTCTATGAAAAAAACTCTCATGACTTACTTATCAAATGCTTTTACGTGATTGATGATTACCTGCGTAACATCGTCCCACTCTGTTTCAATTTTGTGTTCAATAACCTTGTTTAAGTCAAGATTATTTTTTGCAAGCATATCGATGCGGTTGAAAATATCTGAGAGATTTTCGAGTTTGCTGAGGATGCCAATATCAATAAATTCATCATTAACTGCCATAGCTCTGCCACCGGTATAAATTGCCGGTGTACCCAGCAGACTTGACTCGCGGGCAACGGTATCGCCTGAGGTAACGGTAAATTTAGCATATTTAATAAGCGAATAAATATCGGTTACGGGCTCTTCAAGAATAGTGCAGTTGTTTTTATATTTCTCTTTCTGTTCTTTGTTTTCAAGTGAAAGTAAAATTTTGAATCCGCAATCGCTTACCTTTTTAATAACCTCATCCAGTATGCTGCTGCCCGATTTATAATTTAAACTTACGTTGTGAATTTCACGGATAAATACATACTCAGCGGGAGTGAGACTATATTTATCCAACGCTTTAACATCGGGCTGAAAATAGCGAGGATGCAGATAAGCAAGCTCTTTAAAACCCCGGTATTTAAAAATGTTTTTTTTACTGACCTTAATAAAATCGGGCATTATGTGCCGTGTTGCAAACAGGTTTGCATGATAAAATGTGATTTTATATTCGGGGTCGTCTTCAAAAGCGAGGTAAGGAATTCTGTTTACTGTTGAAGCAATGGCATTGGTGGGACCTAAACAAATGCTTACATCAATTTTTTTTTTTTTCTGGAATTGAATGAACTCTAAATCGCGCAGCAGCTGACCTGCAACTTTGCGGAAAAAGCCTTTCTGGTGTGTGCCAATGCAAACAGGATTAAACTGTCCCAGTTCGAAATTTAAGATGGTGGCCAGTTTGCCCCGATGACGATAGGTGAGTACTACTTTATGATTTTCGGCAGCAAGTTGCTTCACCGCATTTTTAAAAAAATTTACGTCAGCAGGATGGTTAAAATCAACTAATACATTCATGCTATTTTAGCTTTTGCCAAAGTTTAAAGCCCAGTTTTGCCAACTGAAAAACTACAGGCTGATGAATAATTTCGTAACGCCCGAAATTGACAAAGGTACCACCGAATTGCTTTTTAAAATCACGAACAGGGTAGGGTTGATTGGGTTTTCCGGCACCACCGAAATCAAATATTTCAAAGCCATCTTTTTGCGACTGACAAAAAATTTTCCAAGGTAAGACATCATTAGGATGCAGGTTATAGTATTCGCTGAAACTTCCAGCATACCAGTCATACACTTCTTTTCTATACAACAAGACTATGCGTATTCCAACCAGTTTGTTTTCAGAATAAGCTCCGTAAACTTTGAGTTTATTCTGAGAGATAAGGACGCTGAAAGCCGAAGAGAAAAGTGAAAAATCAGGGAACGGTAGTTTTGCTCTTTTATAAACCTGCTGAAGAATTTTATATGCCTGTATGCGATCTTCAGCGTTTGTTACTTCACTGACAACAATACCATCGCGTTCAGCACCTCTTATTTTTTGTCTGCGTTTTGAAGTGCATTCTTTCCACAACTGTTCTTCGGTTTTTTTCAGGTCGATTAAAATGTTAAGATGTTCTTCAAATCGGTATCCGTGTTTTTGAAATACGGGTTTGAGTGAAGAAGTATCGTGCTGACATCTTACCTGAGAATAGATGGCTTTGCTCTTTATCGTTTTATTGTATGCTGCCAGAAGCGCCTCAAGAGTTGCGGGGTTATCATTTTTACATAAAGGACCACCAGCAATAATAGAACGTGTTGTGAGTTTCCCCATTAAGCCGGAATACTCTTTCAATATAACGGAAACAAGAATGCCCAACACTTCACCTGTTGCAACATCAACACAAGCTACAACATGAGGTGAGTGATTTTTTGCTGCCTCATAAACCTTGTAAATATCAGGAGTCTGAAAAATATTTCCATTGGGATGATTGAAGACAAAATCACTCCATCTTGCAGGGTCAATTTCTTCTTTATGTGTTACTATTTTATACTGCATCGCCACTGCCTCTCTGATATTTTGAATACAGACTGAAGAATTTTTCGTTCATGACCTGTTGCGAAAAATTCTGTTCAATCCGTTTTTTCCCCTTCTGCCCCATTTCATTTTTTACCTCCGGGTTATTAATGAGGTATTCGATTTTTTGAACCAATGTATCACAAGCCTGAAAGCCAATTATAAAACCAGTATCATTGTTTATAACCAATTCAGGGGTTCCGCCTATACTGGTTGCAATAACCGGTTTACCTAAAGCCATTGACTCCATCAGTGAATTAGAAATACCCTCGGCTGCAGAGCATAAAACAGAAATATCGCAACAGTTTACAATTGACTCAACATCTTTTTGCCTGCCAAGAAGTTTTATTAAAGATGAATTTTGGTATTTATTTTTATAAAAAAGATAGTTGTCGCCCTCACCTATTGCCAGAAATGTAATGTCATTTCTTTTGCCGGTAATAATTTCGGCTGCAGCAAAAAATGTGTTGTAATCTTTAACCTTTGTAAAACTTGCAACCATGCAAACAGCAAAAGGAGTTTTTATATCAAATTCATTTTTTACCGTTTCTGTATTTTTAAGATTCGCAAGCCTGTTAAAATCAAAACCGTTGTAAATACATAACGCTTTCTTTTCAGGAACACGAAATACTTTTAATCCGGCTTTTGAATTTGCCAATACCACATCAGAGAAATAGTAGGTGATTTTTGTAAAAAACCAATCGGGACTGAATGGTTTGATAGTTAGCGGGGCTATTGTAATACGTCCGTTAATCCAGGGAATACGTGATAGCGCAACAACCGGCAAGGTATAGAACGAGGTCATTAAATCCCAGGTATGCACCACATCGGGCTTTAATTGTTTACACAGCCTGAAGAATTTACCGAATATTTTCAAGTCGCGTTTTGTATCTCTGACCAGATAATGAATAGTAATATTTTTAATTCTGAAAACATCGGTATAATGAACTTCTTTGTTCATCAACACCAGATCAAAATGAAATTTGCCTGTTGTAGAAAGTCCTTTTAATAACTCAACCAGTCTTCTTTCTGCACCACCGGATTGAAGGCTGTCCTTAAAAATCAGCACCTTCATTAATCAGCATTTAGATTTTCTCCGGACATATCTGAACTAATAAAACAGGCACATAGGGTAATTAAGATTACAGGCATCTACCTTTTATTTTTTAATGAAACCTGTTCTTTAGCTGATAACCCGGTTATGATTTTATTTTTTCTCTCAGCATTGTTTGTTTCCGTTATGAAGAGCGCCTTTTCCAAAGAAGATTTTCTATACTCGTCAAGCGATTTAATTACCCTTGCCGGAACGCCAACTGCAAGGGAGTTTGGCGCAACATCATGCGTTACAACACTTCGCGCGCCAATAACCACATTATCTCCAATTGTAACTCCATACATTATCATAGCATCTTCACCAATAAAAACATTGTTCCCAATTTTTATTTTTCCATACACATTCATTCCCGGATATTCTTTTCTGAATAATGCCACTCCTCCATCGTGCGTTTGAAATTTAACACCGGGTGTGATGGTTACATTATCTCCTATTTCAATTAAAAAAGGTTCGCTTCCAAAAGAAATTTTTTTGCCGGTAAACCTGGAGTTCTCGCCAATTTTTATTCCATATAATTTTGAAAAGAGTTTGCCAACAGTATATGAGTCAGCCTTGTAAATAAGCCATTTGTAATATAAGGAGCGTATGACAGAGCGTAAGTCCATAAAATTATATGCTCAGAATAAATTTACTGAAATCGGTACTCATGCTTTTGTAATGAAAAAATTTATGGCTTACCATGCTTCCGGCATTTCCGATTTCAACTGACTGGCTTTCATGCTCAATAACCCATTGCATGTTATCTGCAAATGCCTGAATATTTCCGGAAGCGGAATACAATACTGTTTCTTTGTCATTCAGGTAATTTATTATTTCGCCCACAGGATTTGATAAAACTATTGTGCCTGAGGCAAGGTATTCTGCCAACTTATGCGGAAATCTTGCCTTGTCCTGAATAGTATCAAACAATGGCAAAAGTAATCCAATAGACGACTTATAAAGTGTATAAAGTTGATGTTCGGTTAAATTTTTTTTGAACGCTACTCTATCTGCAAGATTTTTATCGTTGACTGATTTATGTATTTTTTCTAACTGTTCTTGCGTACCGTTTGTAACCAGAGTAAGATTGCAATTCTTATCTTTTATTTTTAAAAACGATTGAAGAATAAATTCTATTGAATGGAAATAGGATGCAGAACCGCAGAAAAGGAAATACTTTTTGTTTTCATTGCCGGGTTGAATGTTTTTAAACAAATCAACATCAACTACCACCGGCAGGTAATGATATTTCTTTCCGGAGGGCTTAAAATATTCAATAATGGTTTGGCTGATGGGCAGAAATGCATCGAAAAAAATCAAGCCAGAACGGTTGAAAAAGAAGTTATTTATTCGTTCGATAAAGGGGGTTCCTGAACGTCCTTCATAAATTTCTACCAGATTAATCAGCAATCTAAAGTTTAAGATCTTTGAAATAATTGAATACCGTAATGCCTGAGTGTAAGAGTTTTTATTTGATACAATTGCTGCTGTTAATTGATATTTTTTTTTGAGTTTAATAAGAATAAAGAACTCAAAAAGGGGAGAAAAAAACTTCTGAAGATTTCTCAAAAAAAAGGCATCTATTCTTTCGGGTTTAAATACATAAATATACCTGATGCCTTCTCTGTGTCCAACTCTTATCACATTAGTCCCTTGCTGATGAATCGAACGCGGACAAACAATGGTTACTCTCCAACCTGCATCAATTAAAGCCTTTGCCAATAGTTTTTGTCTTTGAACAGCTGCCATACCATAGGGAAAACCTGACAAACCTATAAATACCGCGTGATCAGATTTCATAGCGGCTTTATTACTTTGCAGGGATTGCCGGCTGCAACCACATTTGGAGGAATATCTTTAGTTACAACACTACCCGCACCAATGACTGAATTTTTTCCAATCGTAACACCTTTCATAACAATAGCTCCATAGCCAAGCCATACATTGTCGTCAATAAATACAGCTTTAGGTTTTGCCGAGCGTGCATCATCTGCATGCCAGTCAGAATCTGTAATAAGTGTGTTTGCCCCGCATTTTACATTATCTCCGATTGTGATTTGGCAAAATGCGCCAATTGTTGTTCCGCTAAAACCACTTCCGTTACCAATTTTAATACTTGCTCCGGGAGCATGGGTGGCAATAATACACTTATGATTTACGCCTATTAAATTTGATGTAGCGGTTGAGCGAAAACGGCAATTATCACCTATAATAATAGTTGAACCAACTGTCCGTTTAAAAAAAGCAAAACCAAAAAACTGATTATTGTTTCCGAGCTTTATGCCTCTGATAAAGCAATAGAAAACATTGAAGAAGGTTGTGTTTAAAAAGTAAATATTATTACAACTGCTTTGAACTCTGTTTGCAACACTGTTTATTAAATCGCTCATGAAATTATTTAATGTAAATAGGACTTAAATGGGGGTTATTCTTTTTATTGCCCGAATAAATTCCGATGATAAAAATTAACACAATAATTGTGGACGTAATAAAAATCTGCGTTAATAACGAAAGGTTTATTGCTATAAAAATTGCAACAATAAAATAGGCAGGTTGCCTGCTTAGTAAACCAATTCTTTTTATACCTCGAAAAAAATAAAAAAGGTAAAAAATACCGAAAAAAATACCGTAGGTGGCCAACACGCCCATAAAGCCGTAGGTATAACTTGCTTCGGCATGCATTTCGCCACTTGCTTTTTCGCTTGTTGCATAAACAATACCTCTTCCAAAAACAGGGTTTTCCATAAACAGATTTACCGATGTAAAAAAGGCATAAAACCTTCCTGAATATGCTTCAGATCTCCCAAAATTATTCTGAGCAGCATACGTCTGATCTTTATATTGTGATTGTATTTTAGACTGTAAAAATTCTTCACTTTGATAAACCTGAATCGAAATGATTATAAACGAGAAAAACACCATCATTTTAAATGCCGGATTAATTTTTACCTTAATTAAATAAGTGCTTAATACTATAAACAATACTATGTATGCCGTAGTGGAAAGGGTAGTCAATAAACATGCTATAAAAACTTTATTCTTATTGTCAAACATTTTTCCGGTCAGCAAAGTGTTTGTGGCTATACCCAGTGCTAAAAAAACACCATAAGCCCCGGGTTCATGAAAAAAGCCGGAGTTTCTGTATATTCCAAGGCTGGCGTTAAATATATCATCTGTCCAGGCTGCGGTATAAAAAAGTAAGGAGCGGGGAACAGAACCCCAACTTAAAGGCTGAACCAATTCAATAGCCACCCTCAAAAATTGGTCAAAAGGAGGATAAACTGATTGCAGAATCCATAACGGCAACGTAAAAAGTGCCATAACAAACAGAACTTTGTTGAAGTAGGTAAAAAAAGTAACCCCCGACAGTCTGTAAATCAAATATGGAATATAAAAGGTTATTAAAGGGAAATAAAATACGGCATAAGAAAACCCTTGAAAAAGAACACCCTGGATGGCAATTAATACATAAAGCGCTATCAGAATTCCAGCAATTTTATTATCCATCAATTTTACTTTTCTTCTTATTCCAACAACCAGTAAAAAAAATAAAAAAAATAACAACAACTGATTTGTAGCAGTATTAAAAAAGGGGCTCACAGCCATTAATGAGAAAATGACAATCAGATAATTTGATAAGATAAATAATCTTTGATTCTTAGGCTGCACCGCTCCTGTTCTATTAAGTGTTCCGTTTAATTTAACACTGTATTTTTATTAACCTCTTCTGATATCAATATATAGTTCATAAATAAACTTATTACTAATAATAAGAAAGCTGTTACTATCTGTGAATATATTGCAATTTCCAACACATCACTGAAAAGAGAGGAAAAAACTGCAAGAGAAATTATTTGAATTATTCCATAGATAATGGCAAAATATACCATGTAATTATATTTTTTAAAAACAGTATTAAGCATATTCCCCATTTTAAAAAAAACAAACGGGCATATCAATAACGCTATTTTCAGGTAAGGAAGTGATGAAGCATATTTTGGAAAAATCAGTACAAAATAATCAATTAAAAAATAAACTACTATACAGGAGAATACAATAAATAAAAATGAAACTGCGTATATTTTCAAGAAACTCTGCCATATAAATTTTATATCACTTGACTTACCAACCTGATAAGAAAATTTAGGGTATAAATATGCTGTTAGAGTATTTGGTAATATTGATACGGTGCTGAGCAATAGAATTACCGGTGCATAAAGCCCCAGCATATTTTCGTTGCTATATCTGATAATAAACAATCGAGGAAAAGTATCAATAAAACTTAAGAGGTATGAGGTGATAAAGATTGGCATCCCTACTTTTATCAGCTCCTTGAATTGTACAAAATGAAACTTAGGTAACACCTTTAGTGGCCTGAATTTATGAAGCAAGAGTGCGTTTATCAGAAAAAGAAGCAGTTCATAAACCAAAAACCCATAAAACCCCATCAAAACCAAGGGACATAAAATTAATTTTAAGACCAATAATGCAAACTGAATATTACTCAGCTTATTAAAGTTGTCATCAGAGCGAAATGTTCCTGTCAGATAGCTGATGTAAAAAGAGAGTGCTATTCGCGATGCGCAAACAATAATTCCGGCAACATACATTTTATTAAAAGGGTGGTACCACAAGATTGCTATGCTTATTATCAAAACAAAAGCAATATCTATTATTGTGAAAGCAAAAGTTGTTTCGGCATATTTTTCAGCGGTATCTTTTTTGCCTGCACCTAAAGCATGCGGCAATTCTCTGTTCATACCATTTACTACCCCTAATCTTAGAAATGAAGCATACGTTTCAAACATTATTAATGTAGCCCATATACCCATAAAATAAGGGTCAATAGACCGGAATGAAATAAAGCCTGTAATTAAAGATACTGGTATGGAAAGGAAAGAAGAAGAAATGTATTTAAACAGTACTTTATTCTTGAAAAGGGAAAGAAAATTGCGGATCATAAACCGAGCTCAACAGATTTTAATAATTCTCTACCTATTAAAAGGTAAGCAGTTCTTATAAATTTATTTTTTCTACAACGAATTTCTGAGCAGGCGATAACTTAGTTAAATCACCGGTTGGTTTGAAATAAAGTCCGAACAGAGTTCCGGGTCCTCCATAAGTCCAATAAGCAAAAATTCTGGGATTTAATTTTGCATCACCTCCTTTATGAAAACCATTGGTGTCGCAAAATATCAGCGTTCCTAAGCTTCCTGTATTTACTACTATATTAGACTTGTCTATTTTGTCAAAAATTTCTTTTTCTGAAGGATAGAAGGGACCATTCGGAGTTTTGCGCGGCAAAATGTTTCCTAGCTCGCCTTGCTGATGTGTTCCTTTAATATAGCAAAACGGACCTGCATTGTTATCCACTTCATTTAAATAAAGAAATACCTTTATCATACTAAACTCCGGATCTCTATGCCAACTCTGTGAATTTTTAGAGCCGGAATCTTTTTGAGGTATAGTATACCAATATTCGGCAAACTGTAATCGTGGAACAGAGCCCAGATAGTTAGTAACTATTGATAAAAAGGGGCTGGAAACAGCCATTTTAAATAACCTTGTTTCAACGGCTAGTGTTTTGTTAAAATAGCCAGACCTTATAAGATAATTTTTGTTGTCCTTTGATTCTCCTTTTTGCAATGCGTCTTTAAAATCTTTTGTATTGGAAAAAGCCTGAAACTCTTCCAGTAAATCATTTAAAACAGTTTTATCCGGAAACAGATCTTCGATTTTTACAACGGCAATTCCATCTTTCTTAATTGTTTGAACAATATCATAAAACTTGCTTCCCGGAGCAAGTTTATATTCAAGAGATAACCGTTTTCCTTTTCCGGCATATCTAAACATATTAAAACGATATTTCGTGAGCGGGAAATAATTAATCGTAAACCGATTGGATTTCTTACGAATGAATTGAATTAGTTTTCCCATCTCATTTTATCAATACCCCATCCGTTTTATTAACCAAATATAAACTTTGTTTAACTTCTCTTTGATTTCTTATCAGATTTGGTCGGGTGCAGGTTCTAACCCAAGTAATATTTTATAAAAACGATCATGCTCAGCCTGCGAAGGCATCTTATTCAGTTTGCATGAATTGGCTCTGAATGTTCTTCCCTGTGCTTCAAATGAAAAACCTTTAAAAACCAGATGTAAATATTCTTTTGCTTTCAAAATCTGTTCTGCAGTTGGCTTTATTTCTGATTTGGAATAATTGTCAATCAGGCTAAAATATTCTTCCTGAGTTTTTGGCTCATCAACAATTCCAAGCCCGGTATATTTTGGCATAGCACCTGAAATAACAGGTATGCCACGCACAACCATATCGGCACCGGCAGAAGTAATCCAGACCAACCCTGCATGAACAAATGGAATAAGAGAAAAGGTATTTAGCTTTTCCGTATCATCTATAACTAAAACATTTGAAATTTCTTTGCTTATTTGTTTAGCAAACTCACCCATTTTTATTGCAACTTTAGCTTTGACTAATCCTTCGCCCGGGTGAGCCCTGACTATAAGTTTCAAGTCTGGTCTGCTTGCAAAATATTCAATGTTTTGCTTTACAAAATCTCTATGACTTTTGAATATGGTTTCGCGGTTAAGCAAAGAGCTATCTCCAATAACATTACATGCTAAAAGAAAAATTTTTTGCTGCCCATTTAAAAATCCGTGTATGTACTCGGGAATCTTTTCTCCCTTTTTAGCTTTTTGAACTGTCTGAAAATTTTTAAGCCAGTCTGTATCGGCTTTATCTCCATCCAGAAAACTAAAATATTTTGACATTAAAGCATTTTTCTTCTCATCCCATTTTCCAAAATATTTCATCCAACCTTTCACATTATATTCAAGAGATGGGGCATTAAAATTATATATCATGTGTCCGGGTCTCCATCCCCAGCCTTCAACACAAACCGTTTGCTGACCTGCGTCTAACGCTCCCTGTAAAATTAATTTTGTGTCTCTTATTATGCCACTGTAACAAATAAACAAATGAAATTTATTGTTTTTGCAATACTGATACACTCTTGCACCATTTTTAGCAGCTTCAATTTTAAGTTCAGTTATTTCCGTTCCAAATTTTTCGGTTTGTTCAATTATGTCAGACGATTCTAAGTGATGGTCATATGCTAGCGCAGCTATTAAATCTTTATCATAAGTATTAATATATTTATTATAATCTTCTTCTTTGAAGGGTAGGTCATCAATATTTACTAATTCAATTCCTGGTAGTTTTTTTACTCCTTCCCAAAAATTGAAATAAGAAGGTTCATTGTAAAATTTCCTTATTTCGTCTTGTTTAAAAAGTATTGTACTTTCAAAACCCATTTGCCTTATTACAGCAGCACAATATATTGCCCACTCAATCCATGTGCGGTTTCTGAAAGCAGTGATTAAAACCCTGCCTTTAACATCAGGAGAAGGTTTTAAATCTTTTATCCATTGCTCTAATGCTTGCCTTGGAGTTATGGCATCCTTAATGTCTTTTCCAAGTGTGCGTTCTAATTCTGCTTTTATTATTTTGGGGGAATTCTTGATGTTTTTTTTCATCCCTGCATACTAACCCTTGATAAAATAAGGTGTTCCCCTACTGCTAATTTTCAGATTTTTAATATCATCACCTAAAAATTCTTCTACTGCTCGTCTTGCTCCGGGCCATCTATCTTCTTCAGATTTTTCGGCTAAAAAATCATCAAAAACCACTACTCCGCCTTTACTAACTTTTGGGTAAAGATTTTCAAGCGTGTCTTTATAGGATTGATAAAGGTCTCCGTCAACATGCAAAATTGCTATCGGTTTGTCGTGATGATGTTTCAGTGAATCACTGAAGTAACCTTTTCCTAATTCTGTCTTGAATTGATTTACGGGAATTTTAGCTTCTGCTAAAACAAGTTTTATAAAATCTTCTGAGTATTTATATTTTCCTGTTGGCGAGTGCGACCATTCACCTTTTTTAGGATTTCTAAAGGAATTATCTTCAGTTGATGGGTCAGGAAATCCTTCAAAACTATCATATCCGTAAATATCTCTTTTACCACCTTCTTCTTTATTCAGAAGACTATTCAAAGCAGAAAGCACCAATAATGAGCGCCCTCTGCCTATACCACATTCAACGATATCGCCCGGTACATTTGAAACCATTTCAAAAAATTTATACCAGTAAAGTACATTCCCGATATTCCCAATATTCAACTGATGAAATTTTTCATCTATTTCGGGGTTGTGATTTGTTTCAAACTCTATTAACTTCTCCATCTCTTCTTACTCTTAAAAATGTTCAATTATCGTTTTGCGCTGCATGGGATCAAGTTCACTGATTTTTGGGTCTGTGTAAAACGAATCGTTTCGGTAGTGTGTTGTTGAAACCTCTTCAATGATTGCGCCTTTATCACTCCAGAAGGCATGTTTTACACCACGCTCTACGGTAAGTATATGTCCTTTTTTAGCAACTGATTTAATTCCATTAAGACTTACTCCCAATTCTCCCGAAAGAATATGAAATGTTTCTTCTTTTTTAATATGATGTTGTTCGGGATGATGCTGACCAGGAAAAACAATGATTATTTTTTTACAGTATTCACGATTAATAAGGTTTACTATTAAAATTCCATATTGATGAAATTTTTCGATTCCATAATGATGTGATAATTCTATTTCCGCTTTATCATTTAAAATAATACCTGCTTCTGAAAGCATTCCTTTTGCCTCATGGATAATTTGGCGGGTTTTGTAATAGGTGTCTGTTTCAGATGATTCGAAAACAGCTTCGTTTTCTTTGTAATCTTTTGTGGCTTTAAACGCAGCTCTTACACGACCAAACTGGCTACTGTTGAGCTGTCCCTCTTTACTGGGCATAGCAAAAAACACATCTTCCTGTTTAAGTTTAGTTCCTTTTTTAATTGGTCGTTTTGCAAAAACGCCTCTCTTTAATGACAGAAGAGAATCTGCCTCTTCTTTAGTGATATTCTTTTCGTTGTTACCCAATATTTCGTCAGCCACAAGTGCAGCCTGAATCCATTTATCCGTTTCATCAGGATTCATGGAATAATTATTCAGCGTAACTTTATCTGTCGGTAAGCCAACGTGTCGCTCATAAATTTCTGCGCCTTTTGCAATTGCTACTTTAATTACATCATAATTATCTGGCGCTTCGTGTCCAGAATAACCAATAGTAACATCCGAATAACGTTTCTTTAATTTAGCAATGAAATTAAGGTTCAATACCTGATTTGGGCTAGGGTAAATTCCCACACAATGTAAAACCGCAAAGTTGGAATCTCTGTGACTAAGATACGTTACAAGGTTGTCAATTTCAAGAAGTGAGAGCCCTCCAGTTGAAGCAATAATCGGCTTATTTGTACTTACTATTTTTGACAGAAGCGGCCAATCGTCAGCACTACAGCTTGCAACTTTAATAATATCAATATCATGTTCTAATATAAGGTCAACCGATTCTTCATCAAAAGGAGTGCACATACTTATAAGCCCTTCGGCTTTAATTGCCTTTATCAGTTCTAAAAATTGCGATGGTTTTAATTCCGTTGATAAAAATCTACTGATATGTTTCGCTTTTGTATCATTTCTAAAATCAGGATGAATAAAAGTATCCAATTGCCTGTATTGCAATTTTACAGCAGCATTAATTTTATGCTTACGGGCAATTTTGCCCATTTCTTTTATGATATTAATACCATGAGCAACATCTCCCTGATGATTATTCGCCATTTCAAATATGAATAGCTTTTTAAAAGAATTATCTGTTTTCATCTTCTATCTGAATTTATAATTGTTCAATGTTTATTAATCTATCGTCAATATAAAAATCTGCAGCAGGTTTACCAAATTTCAATTCATGATAATTTACTCCCCATTCCTGCATTTGATTTTTTGTAATTTCTTGCCAATCAATTCCGGTTTTTGAACCTCTGGCAGTAAAAAGGATTATGTAATTACCTTTTTCATAAAGACTATTTACTTTTTCAATAACAGTTTTATTTGGCTTTGATAAGTTATAATCATTCCCAGGTGATAACTGAGCAACTACTCCATCAATATCAAAGCAAAATGTTTTGCCCGAAAAATTTTCACCATTAGTGATATTTAATTTTTGCAAATCAGAATAAGTATCTATATCATAATTATCAGTCATGATAAAGGCGCCTATTATATCTCCTGTCATTGAATGCTTATTCAATATGGTTTTTGACCACATTACATCTATTGAAGCGTTTTGCAGAAACGTTGGCGGCAATGATTGTCGTGGCTGATTATAGGGCTCATTAATGTTTGTATTTCCAATTACAGGTTTTAAGACATCATTCTCTATAAACCACATTTTGTATGGAGTTTCAGGGGCAGGGGCAACTGAACGAATAGAATCCCAATGTGGGTTTGCTTTAAGTAATTCAATCATTTTGTCTATATGTTCGGGATTACGAACGGGATGAGTGGGTCTTAAATGAACAACAATTTCAGGCAAATAATTTTCGCTCTTCTGTAAATGATTTAAGGCATGAAAAAAAACTTCAAAATCAGTTGATAAATCCTGTGCAATTTCTACGGGACGAAGAAAAGGAGTTTCAGCACCGAATGATTTTGCAATTTCTGCGTAATACGTGCTGTCAGTGCTTACAATTGTTCTGGTAATAAGGTTTGAAGATAAAGAATGTTCTATTGAATATGCCAACAAGGGTTTACCCATAATTGACATAATATTTTTATCAGGAATTGATTTTGACCCGCTTCTGGCGGGAATTATTGATAGAATTTCCAATTTTTATGTTCTGGAAAACAATTTTAAAGTTTTCTTATAAAAAGAATTCTCTTTCTTTTTATCCTCTGAGTAATAACCGTAACCATAGCCATAGCCGTAACCATAGCCGTAACCATAGCCTCCCAATCGTTTATTTATACCATTAAAAATAATGGACAGATTTTTCATCTTCTTTTTCTGATAAATATCGGCTATCATGCTTAAATAAATCTTTGGCGTCTTATTCTGACGAATAATGTAAATGCTTGTGTCAACATGCTCAGCTATAATTAAACTGTCTGTAACAAGCCCTATCGGTGGTGAGTCAATAATTACAATATCAAACTTCTCTCTGAGATGTAATATAAGTTCTTTAAGTTTTTCGGTCATAAGTAATTCTGCCGGATTGGGTGGAATTGGTCCTGATGAAATAAAGGACAAATGCTCATTGATTGTTGAAGGAGTTATAATTTCTTCAGCAGTTGCCATTCCAATGAGATAATTACTGATACCAATCGGATTGAAATTTTCTATGTTTTTAGTAAGTTTAGGCTTTCTCAGATCCATCTCCAGAACAACTGTTTTTTTACCCGAGATCGCAAATGTTAAAGCTAGATTTATTGAAATAAAGGTTTTTCCTTCTCCACTGACAGAGGAGGTTATTAACATCGTTTTATCTTTAACTCCAATTCCCATAAACTGAAGATTTGTTCTTATAGAACGGAACTCTTCTGATATTGCAGTTCTTGCTTTAGTATGAACAGCAATAACCGATTCATCATCACTTTGACCAACCAAACCAAGAATAGGGGCTTTGGCACTTTTTTCAATAACTGTTTTTGAAATAATTTTGTCGTTAAATAATTCTTTAAAAAAAAGAAATAAGGCCGGAATTAAGATTCCGATTACAAAAGCAATGAGGTAGGCACGGAATTTAACAGGCTTTATCGGTTCATCAGAAAAAATAGCAGGTTCAATTATTTTATTGTCTGAAACAGTTGATGCCAATGCTATTGCCGATTCTTCCTGCTTCTGCAACAGGTACAAAAAAAGATTTTCTTTTATTTTTTTTTGTCTTTCAATTCCAACCAAATCTCTCTCAAAAGTTGGAACTTTCTTTATCTCATTTTCAAAACCGGAAAGTTTATTTTTTATTAATTTTTGTCGGGTATCAAGCGATTGCTTTATTGCAGTAACATTTTCACGGATATTATTTTTAGTGGATACTAATTGCTGCTCTATAATAACCTTTAGAGGATTGTCAATCTTTACAGTGTTTTTATAGTTGATATTTAAGGCTTCTAAATTGTATAACTCGCCAACTAATTTTTCTAATGCAGGATCAACCAATCCTCCAATTACAGGGGCTTTAAACTCCTGATGAGATAAATTTTTATCTATTTCATCAACATAAGCCAATTCCATATTGATTTTTGCCAACTCAAAATCATATTCCTTTGCCGCTTCTAAAAGATATTTTGCCTCTTCAGAAATGTCTGCTATACCCTTAGTTATTTTATACTCTTCTACTTCTGATTCTATATTCTCTAAATCAACTGAAACAAATTTTAACCTTTCTTTTATAAAATCTAATGTATTGGCAGCCATTTCATTTTTTTGGTCAATACCGTTCTGTATATAAACATTGGTGACCTGATCTAAAAAATCTTTCCCCTTTTCAGGAACCTCTGTAACAATAGATAGCTCAATAACTGTGGCAAGTTTATTTATTGCGGAGACCTTAAATGCTCCATAGAATTGTTCAACTAATGCATCTTTACTTTTCGGTAAAAACATATAGTTCCGATCGGTATAATCATCGCTTAGAAATAATTTTTGATTAAACCCTAAGTTAGGTACTATAGTAAATGATCCAAATGGGGTTTGAACTAACTCATTATACTTAATTGTCAACTTCTGTTCATTGAAGTTTAATTCAATCTGACCATTTTGTTTAAAAAACAACTTAAACAATATCGCATTGTTTCTTTGTGACAATGAATCATAAAATACTCTAAAGGGAATTTTATTTCCATAAATTTCTGATGTTTTAACATCCCCTATTTCAAAATAAGTAATATCAAATTTTAATTTGTCAAGGGCTTTTGAAATTACTGGCCTTGAATGGATTATCTCTATTTCATTTTCTACAATTCCGGCATCTTTAAAAATATCAAGCTCTTTAAGCATTTCTGCACCTGCTGGTGATTTTTTTTCATCCTGCACCAAAATTTTAGAAGATACAAGGTACATACTATGAGAATATCTGTTATACAGATAAGCGCCTGTTACACATAAAACAATTGTTATTGCAAATAAATACCAATATCGCAGATAACGGAAAAACAATTCCCGGATATCAAAATCATCCTCGCCTGTGTTATCAAAGCCTTTTTCTGCTTGATCTTCCATCATTTTTTAAAATAAAGCAATATAACGGTTAAGGCGCTAACAGCACTAATTACAATCGGCCAAATTCTGTAAGCATTATCAGCATTTGCAGCTTTCCCGCTGGATGGATCAACATATATTACATCATTGGGCTGCAAATACATGTAGGGCGAGTTGAGTATCTCTTTTGATGTTAAATCAATTTTATGCATCTTGTTTTTACCATTTTCTTCACGAATAAGCTTTACTCCATTACGTAAGCCAAAGACTGTTAAATCGCCAGCTAAACCTAAAGCCTCCATTATTGTAATTCTTTCATTAGGAACCGGATAAACACCTGGGCGGGCAACGTCTCCAAGAATAGTGATTTTAAAATTTGAAAAACGAACACTTACAGTAGGCGACTGTAAATATTTTTCTAGTTGTTCTGTAAGGTATTTTCTGATTTGAGATGGGGTAAGTCCGTCAACCTTTATGTTACCTAACATTGGAACTTGAATATTACCCTCATTATCAACCAAAAAACCCGGTGTTGATTGTGTTAAGGTTTTTTCAGGTGCCGACATATTTTGACTGGTAAAAGGATAGTTAATGAGTGCATTTGACTCTGCGCTCAAACTCATAACAGTAATATTCAAAATATCTCCAGGCTTAATTGTCGGCTCATATAAAGCAGTTCTTAAACCTGAATTAGGGGAACTTTTTGTAGTGTCTGAACCGGGTATATCCTGAAAATAAGT
Organism: Bacteroidota bacterium; assembly: GCA_947478465.1. GTDB lineage: Bacteria > Bacteroidota > Bacteroidia > SXHM01 > SXHM01 > SXHM01. The sequence continues at coordinate 49,271 of CANJWH010000002.1, read as the reverse complement.
GATTTGCTTGCGCGAAATACAAGAGGTGAAAAACACCACTAATATCAATAGCCAAAATTTATTTATAAATCTCATCCTTTATCAAGAGCTTTTTTAAAGCCGCGCAAAGGTAAAAAAGAAATTTAATGAAGATTTTACCTGTATCATGCGGCTAAATAATTGAAAATTATTCAACCCCTCAATATTCTTACTTTTGCCTCCATGATAAAATCAATGACCGGCTTTGGCAAAGCAACAAAAGAGTTTTCAGGCAAAAAAATTACTGTTGAGATACGCAGCATTAACAGCAAGCAATTTGATCTGAATTTACGGATGCCTTCCTCTTACCGCGAAAAAGAATCAGACATACGCAAAGAGATTCTTACCACACTTGAACGCGGAAAAATTGATTTTCTGCTTTTCACCGAAGCTGCTGCCACAGTAAAAAAAGTATCTCTTGATAAAGAAGTTGCCAAAGCATATTATCATGAAATAAAATCACTGGCAAATGAATTGAATCTTGACCAAAAAGATATTCTCGCAACGCTGCTGAAGTTACCGGATGTAATCTCAGCTGAACGCGAAGAACCTGATGAGAATGAATGGGGAGTTGTGAAAGAAGCATTTGTTGAAGCTCTTGTAGCAGCTAATAATTTCAGGCTTTCAGAGGGGAAAGAACTGGGAATAGATTTCACTATGCGCATTGGGAAAATTATGGGTCTGCTTGAAAAAATTGCTGCCTGCGAAGGCGAACGGATGCAAACTATAAAAGCACGGATTTCAAATAACCTTGCAGAGGTTATTCCGCCTGACAAAATCGATAAAAACCGATTTGAACAGGAAATGATTTATTTCTTAGAAAAGATTGACATCACCGAAGAAAAGTTACGCCTGAAAACACATTGCGACTATTTTATTTCCACGATGAAAGAAGATTCTGCCGGACGAAAACTCGGGTTTATCTCTCAGGAAATCGGTCGTGAAATCAATACCATTGGCTCAAAAGCCAACCATGCAGAAATTCAGCGCCTGGTTGTTCAGATGAAGGATGAACTGGAAAAAATAAAAGAACAACTGCTCAACATCCTTTAAAACCTAAGTTTTCCTAAATAATTATTTGTCCGGATGCCTTTAATACGCTATATTTGTGCGGAAAATTCTTATTTAGAACAATTCTAAGTAAGCGTTGTTTTATAGATAAAATATTTAAAATCAATGATTACCGTTTCAGAAAATGCAAAGCAAAAAGCCATCAATTTGATGCGCGAAGATAATAAGCCTGAAGGTTCTTTCATCCGGGTTGGCGTTGAAGGTGGTGGCTGCTCAGGACTTTCTTACAAATTGGAATTTGATAACCAGATGAAAGATGGCGATCAGGTTTTTGAAGACAAAGGCATTAAAATAGTAGTTGATAAAAAAAGTTTTCTCTACCTCGTTGGCACCGAACTGGATTACTCAGGTGGGCTGAATGGAAAAGGCTTTGTTTTCAATAATCCGAACGCTTCCAGAACTTGCGGCTGTGGCGAAAGCTTTGCTGTCTAAAACAAAATGGCAGAGCAAAACGACATATTAGAAGAGCACATCTCTTCCGAATACAAATACGGTTTCAGTTCAGATATTGAAACCGAAACAGCCCCCCCAGGGCTGAGCGAAGATATTGTACGATTTATTTCTGCGAAGAAAAATGAGCCGGAATGGATGTTGGAATATCGTCTTAAGGCTTATCGTCATTGGAAAACAATGGAAGAGCCACGTTATTGGGCACATCTTCAATATCCTGAAATTAATTTTCAAAATATTATCTATTACGCTGCTCCAAAACAAAAACCCGAATTGAAAGATTTAAGTGAGGTTGACCCTGAGTTGTTGGCTACATTTGAAAAGCTGGGAATTTCGTTGGAGGAACAAAAACGCTTAACGGGAGTGCAATCTAATATAGCAATTGATGCAGTGATTGATAGCGTTTCTGTGAAAACTACTTTTAAAGAAGTGTTAGCAGAGAAGGGAATTGTTTTCTGCTCATTCAGCGAAGCAGTGCAGGAACATCCCGAATTGATTAAAAAATACATGGGCTCGGTAGTGCCTTACACCGATAATTTTTATGCGGCTCTTAACGCTGCTGTTTTCAGTGATGGTTCATTTTGTTACATTCCAAAAGGGGTTCGTTGCCCCATGGAATTAAGCACCTATTTCCGAATCAATACTTCAGGAACAGGACAATTTGAGAGAACACTGATTGTTGCTGATGAGCATTCGTATGTCAGTTACCTTGAAGGCTGCACAGCACCTATGCGTGATGAAAATCAGTTGCACGCAGCTGTGGTAGAAATCGTTTCGCACAAAAATGCGGAAGTAAAATATTCAACTGTTCAGAACTGGTATCCCGGTGATAAAAACGGGAAAGGCGGGATTTACAATTTCGTTACCAAGCGAGGAATTTGCTTAGAAGAAAATTCAAAAATTTCTTGGACGCAAGTGGAGACAGGCTCTTCAATTACCTGGAAATATCCAAGTGTAATTTTGAAAGGCGATAACTCAGTAGGAGAATTTTATTCCGTTGCTGTTACCAATAACTATCAGCAAGCCGATACCGGAACCAAAATGACGCACATCGGGAAAAACACACGCAGTACGATTATCTCAAAAGGTATTTCTGCCGGACATAGCAACAACAGCTATCGCGGATTAGTGCGTATAAATAAAGGCGCAAAAAATGCCCGTAACTTTTCGCAATGCGATTCTTTGCTGATGGGTCCTCTTTGCGGTGCACACACTTTTCCATACATTGAGATAAAAGATAAATCTGCTGTGGTAGAACATGAAGCAACCACTTCAAAAATTGGCGAAGACCAGATTTTTTATTGCAAGCAAAGAGGAATTGATACTGAAAAAGCAATCAGACTTATTGTGAACGGTTATTGCAAAGAAGTCTTTAATCAATTGCCAATGGAGTTTGCTGTAGAGGCACAGAAATTATTGGCGGTAAGTTTAGAAGGAAGTGTAGGATAAAATCAAAAAGAACAAAATGTTATCAATTAAAAACCTGCGTGCAGGAATAGAAGGAAAAGAAATTATCAAAGGGTTTAACCTGGAAGTAAAAGCCGGAGAAGTCCATGCCATCATGGGTCCCAATGGTTCAGGAAAAAGCACGTTATCAAATATTTTGGCGGGCAGAGAAGATTATCTTGTCTCAAGTGGGGAGGTTTCTTTCAACGGAAAAGATCTTCTGGATATGTCACCTGAAGATAGAGCAAGAGAAGGTTTGTTTCTTGCTTTTCAATACCCGATTGAGATTCCGGGAGTGAGCAATATTAATTTTCTGAAAACTGCTATCAATGAAATCCGTGCTTACAAAGGACTTGGTCCGATGGAAGCAAAAGATTTTTTAAAACTTATAAAAGAAAAACAGGCTTTGGTTGAATTGCAAGGGTCATTAGCAGGTCGTTCAGTAAACGAAGGTTTTTCAGGTGGCGAGAAAAAACGCAATGAAATTTTCCAGATGGCTGTGCTTGAGCCAACACTTGCTATCCTTGATGAAACTGACAGCGGGCTTGATATTGATGCACTACGTATTGTAGCAAATGGCGTAAACAAACTGCGCTCAGCAGACCGTTCGTTCATTGTTATAACTCACTACCAAAGGCTTTTGGATTATATAGTTCCTGATTTTGTTCATGTATTATATGACGGAGTAATTGTGAAATCGGGAACAAAAGAACTTGCTTTGGAATTGGAAGAAAAAGGCTACGACTGGATAAAAAAAGAAGTTGTTGAAGCATGATTGCTGCTGAAAAAATATCATCAACCGGAAAATTAGTTTCGGATTTTGAAGAAGTAAAAAAAACGCTTCCGGGTAATTCATTTGTTCAGAACATCCGTCAAAAAGCTATTGAATCATTTGCTGAACTCGGCATTCCTGCAAGGAAAAACGAGGAATACAAATATTCAAACGTCCAGAAATTATTTGCCGATACTGTTACGCTGAGCGTAGCCGAAGCTCCATTTTCAAATATCTCCATTCAAAAATATTTAATACCAAATCTTGATGCTCACACAGTTGTTTTGGCAAATGGGGTTTTTTCTGAAGAATTATCATCATTAAAAAATCTGGACAAATCAATTGTTGTTTCATCACTGCAAAATGCATTTGAAAAACATCCTGAATTAATTGAAAAGTGTTTTTCAAAGTGTGCTGATATTAATTCTGATGCATTCATTGCATTGAATACTGCTTATGCTGCGGATGGCATTTTCATTAGTGTTCCCGACAATATCTTAGTTGAAAAACCTATTCATATTATCAATTTAATTGCTGCGAAAGAGAGCACATTATTTTTCCCAAGAAATCTTTTTGTTGTTGGAAAAAATGCACAGGTGCAATTGGTTGAAACATTTGAAACACATGACCTTCCTGTTAAAGCCATTTCAGATTCGGTAACAGAAATTGCAGTTGACGAGAACGCAAAAGTTCAGTATTACCGTTTACAAAATGATTGCGAGAACGGACAACAGATTAATACAGTTTGTGCATCGCAACAAAAAAATTCTCATTTCGATACCAATACTGTAACGCTGAGTGGTGGCTGGATTAGGAATAATCTGAACATTGCATTAAACGGAGAAAATTGTGAAACGCATTTGAATGGATTGTTTATCACTTCAGATACACAGCATGTTGATAATCACACCTTGGTTGACCACCGCAAACCACATTGCGAAAGCAATCAAACTTACAAAGGGATTCTTGATGAAAAGTCAACAGGCATTTTCAACGGAAAAATTTTTGTGCAGCGTGATGCACAAAAGACAAATGCCTACCAAAGTTCAAAAAATATTTTGCTCAGTGATGATGCCACCATCAATACAAAACCTCAACTGGAAATTTATGCTGATGATGTAAAATGTTCGCATGGTTCTTCAACAGGTAAGATTGATGACGATGCTTTGTTTTACCTGCGAGCACGCGGGTTGGGAATAGCAAGTGCGCGAAAACTTTTATTGCATGCGTTTGTTAATGATGTAATGCAAACCATAAGAATCAATGCTTTGAGAGAATACCTCGAAACATTAATTCATAAAAAATTAGGAGAATAATGACTACTGTCACACAACATAAAACCGTTTTAGATATTCAGAAAATCAGAAAAGACTTTCCAATTCTTACACGTAAAGTAAACGGAAAACCATTGGTATATTTTGATAACGCTGCTTCTTCGCAAAAGCCGCAAAGCGTTATTGATGCAACCAATAAATACTACTCGTTTGAAAACGCAAACATCCATCGTGGTGTTCATACATTAAGTCAGGAAGCAACTTCGGCTTATGAAGTAGTGAGGGAAAAAGTTCGTGCATTTATTAACGCAGAAAAATCACACGAAATTATTTTTACAAAAGGAACAACCGATAGCATTAATCTGGTTGCTTCTTCCTTTGGAAAAACCAATATTGGTGAAGGTGATGAAGTGCTGATTTCTGCGATGGAGCATCATTCCAACATTGTTCCGTGGCAAATGATTTGTGAAGAAAAGAAAGCAAAACTGAAAGTTATTCCCATCAATGATGACGGTGAACTGATGATGGATGAATTCCATAAATTGCTTTCTAAAAAAACCAAAATAGTTGCAGTTACACACATTTCAAATTCACTGGGCACTTTAAATCCCGTAAAAGAAATTATTGCAGCTGCGCATGAAAAAGGCATTCCCGTTTTGATTGATGGTGCACAGGCAATTCATCACACAACAGTGGATGTAAAAGAATTAGACTGTGATTTTTATGTTTTCTCTGCACACAAAATATACGGACCAACAGGAGTTGGAGTGTTATACGGAAAAGAAGAATTACTAAACTCTATTCCACCTTATCAGGGTGGAGGTGATATGATAAAAACCGTGACGTTTGAAAAGACAACGTACAACGAGTTGCCTCATAAATTTGAAGCCGGAACTCCTAACATCGCAGGGGGAATTGCATTTGGTGCAGCTATAGATTACATCAATTCTATCGGAATTGAAACTATTGCAGCGTATGAACATGAGCTTACACAATATGCACTAGAGCAACTTAAGACAGTGCCGGGAATAAAATTTATCGGCAATGCAAATGAACGCGCTTCTGTAATTTCTTTTCTGTTAGATAACATTCATCCGTATGATGCGGGTGTGATTTTAGATAAGATGGGAATTGCCGTTAGAACAGGGCATCACTGCACACAACCGCTCATGGATAGATTTGGAATTCCGGGAACTGTGCGTGCATCATTTGCATTTTACAACACAAAAGAGGAAGTGGATGTGCTGGTAACAGGATTGCACAAAGTGATTGACCTGTTCAAATAAAATAAATGGCAGCGATAAAAGAAATAGAAGAGACTATTGTTGAAGAGTTCGGTTATTATGATGACTGGATGGGGAAATACGAATACATTATTGAATTAGGAAAGTCATTGCCTCTGGTTGATGAAAAATACAAAACAGAAGAAAATTTAATCAAAGGCTGTCAGAGCCGTGTTTGGTTGTATGCCGAACTCGAAGGTGATAAAATTATTTACACGGCAGACAGCGATGCAATCATAACCAAAGGAATTATTGGTTTACTTATTCGTGTGCTTTCGCACCAAACACCTGATGATATTATTAATACAAATCTCAGTTTTATTGACCGCATCGGATTAAAGGAACATCTTTCGCCAACCCGTTCAAATGGCTTGGTATCAATGGTTAAACAAATGAAACTCTATGCTCTTGCTTTAAAAACAAAAATGCTTTAACAACATGGAAGCAACTGAAAAAGACAACCCAACACCACCAACGCACACAGATAAAAAAGAACTGGAAGGGCGCATTATAGATATTCTGCGTACGGTTTATGACCCTGAGATTCCAGTGGATATTTATGAATTGGGTTTGATTTACGAAATCAAGATTGATGATGAATATGGCGTGGAAGTGGTGATGACTTTAACTTCACCTTCTTGTCCCGTTGCCGAATCATTACCGATTGAAGTGGAACAAAAAGTAAATTCTGTGCAGGGTGTACGCACTGCAAAAATCACACTCACATTTGAGCCGCCCTGGGAAAAAGAAATGATGAGCGAAGCCGCACAATTGGAATTAGGATTTATGTAAAGTGGAAAACGAGATCATAAATAAAGTAGCATCAAGCGGGTTAACAGAATTTAACCTGGAAGATTTTTATCCTAAAGGTGAACGTGCTGTTTTTGACCTGAAAGATTTTTTATTTCAGGGATTAGTACTGAAAGAAAAAGATTTTCGTGAAGCACTGAAAACTTTTGACTGGTCCAATTTCCAAAATAAATATGTTGCGGTACTTTGCTCTGCTGATGCCATTGTGCCTTCGTGGGCATTTATGCTGGCTGCCGTTCACTTGGAGCCTTATGCAAAACGCGTAGTGTTTGGTAATCCTGAAACATTAGAAACTATTTTGTTCAATGATGCACTTTCAAAACTGGATATTGAAAAATTCAGAGGAGAAAAAATCATCATCAAAGGTTGCAGTAAATATCCGGTTCCGGAATCTGCTTATGTTGAAATTACCCGTCTGCTTCGTCCTGTAGCCAAAAGTATTATGTATGGCGAGGCGTGTTCTACGGTACCACTTTATAAAACGAAGGATTAATGTCTCTTACTTAAATCTTACTATTGCTTCCACTGCAAAGTGGTCGCTCAAGTCGCAAAAGTTTTTGAAGCAGGGCTGTGGTGTTGCAAAACGCCTTACGTTGCGAATTAATTTTGTCGGTTGCGTTCCATTCGGTCGGTAAAAAATAAAATCTATCAGGCGGTCGTCATCTCCTCCGCGAATATCATTTAGTATAGACGCGGTAAACTTGAGTTCTCCATCAGGTACATATTCTTCTACATCTAAAGTCTTCAACATTTGGTAATAATGCTCTCCTCTATCTATTCCCATATTAAAATCACCTGCCAAAAGTTGCGGAACTCCTTCTTGCTTATAGGTATCAATCAGATTTCTTATTTCTTCATATTGCGATTGTCTTACCGGATATGGCCCGCCAGCCTGAATATGTGTTCCAAGCAACTGAAACTTTTGTCCATCAAATTCACCTTCTACCAGTAAAGCACCTTTGTGTGCAAAGCAATCTGTAAAACCATCGCAGTCTTTGTATTTTATTTGTTTGATTTTAGTTAACGGAATTTTACTCAGCATCCAAACACCGCTGTTTGTTTTTATCCAGAAAGGTCTGCGGTTAGCAGGGCCAAGCCTATAAGGATATAATTTCTTAAAACTTCGCTTAATTATTCTTCGTGCATCACCATGAAAGGCTTCCTGGAAAACAATAACATCATAGTTTTCTTTTGGCAATACTTTTACAATTTCACGAGCACGTTTGCGTTTACCTGTATGCAGTGCAAAACGGGGAAGCATGTAAATATTCCAGCTGAGGATTTTTAATTCTTTACCTGTTTCTGCGGGCTGCGCTATTGCAGGAATTTCTGGAATGAGAAAAAAAGCACAACTAAAAACTAAAAACAGTTTCGCGCAAAGACGCAGAGGCGCAGAGTTTTTCATTAGAAAGTGTAGCGTAATTGCAGCGTATAGTTTCGTGGTGGATTCAAAACTCCCGGACGATTTGCATATTCAAGATTAGTGAGATTTTTTGCCATAAAAGAAACCTGAATATTCTTATTAACCTTAACAGCTATGCGGGCATCCACAACAAAATCTCCGTGTTTTCTTTTCTCCACAAACTTGTCTAAACCAGGCAAAATAAAGTAATACATCGGGTCAATCCTGTCGGCAAAACTGTTATAATACATACTGGTTCCGACTGAAAGTATTTTGTAGTCCAACTGTAAATCAAACCGAAAAATATGCTTGTTAATGAGTTGCATTACTTTGTGAGCATCGGCACTATCCATTCTTCCATAATATTTAAACATGTTTGAAACGTAAGTACCAACATTTTTCTGAGAAGGATCTTTATCCAGATCTCCCGGATAGGAATAAGTATAACCTCCAAAAGCAGTAACACCAATAGGCCCCATCTTCCCTTTTCCGATAAGTGAAATTTCAAAACCTGCAACACGGCTATTGCTGACATTAAGCGGTTTCAAGCCCGGAACTTTAATGGTATCGCCATTAGGTTTAAAAGTAGCCGGGTAATGTGGCCATGAGCCCAACTGGTAGATAACCTGGTTCTGATATTCCATCCAGAAAAGGCATGCATCAAAATAACCCATCCAGTTGCCCACTTTCAAACCCTGCTTAACTCCAACCTCTGCGCTCCATCCTGTTTCGGGCTTAAGAGTTGGATTGGGAATAATGAAAATAAAATTGGCAAACGTAGCATCAACATAACGTTCTGCTACACTTGGCAAACGGTACGCTTGCCCCCATGAGGCCCGGATGTTGGTAGTTTTACTCACTTCCCAATTAAGTCCGGTTCGGAACACAGGTTTGGTTGCCTGAATAAATGTGTCTACTGCGCTTAGTTCGTATCGCAAACCACCAACAAGTGTAAGCGTAGGTTTTGGCTTGTATTCAAGCTGACTATAAACAGCAGCGGCATATGTTATTCGGGTTCCTGCAAAAAGATTGCTGGTGTTAAAACCAAAAGACCCCATCAATCCACTGGTTATAAAAACTTTGTTTTTTACATTACTCTGAAACTGATATTCACCGTTGAACAAGTTAGAGTTTGCATTAGGGTCTGTTCCGCCTCCTTTGCGAAATACATTAAACCATCTGCCGCGAACAATATGACGGTTGTTATTTTTGTCAAAGTGCATATAATGCGGGTCAATCATGGTCATCGTGTAATGATCATTTGAACCATCCAACTTTCTGTAAGCGCTATCATTAAGGTCAATGGGCAGAAAGAAACGTGTGCTGTTTTCTTTCATAATTGTTCCGTTTAATCCATAATTGGTTCGCTTGGTTTTGGGGTCTGTGTATTTTGTTTTAAAAGAAATACGACCTCGTGATTCATCGGCATCCTGTAAATAATTATGATTAAAATTATAGTTAGCTCCTACCACTAAATCCCAATTACCAAAGCGCTGGCGGTGGTTTAATGAGCCACCCATGAACATAGGCACGTAACCGCTATTCCACCAAATTAGCTCTTTCCGTTTTGGATTGTCATAATATCCTGAAAAAAGATTGATTTCTGTTTGCGGAGTTTCTTTTGCCCACCCGGTTTGTACATTTATAACACCGTTCAATGCTGAGGATCCATATAACACAGATGAAGCACCTTTAATCACCTCAACCTGTTCTGCATTTTCAATAGGGACAAATTTCCATTTGCCATCTCCCATGTCACCGCTGGTGGCACTTTGGTTATCAATAAGAATAGCAACACGGCTACCCACACCATAAGAAAATCCGCTTCCTCCTCTTATGCTTACTTGCCCATCCGTTACTTGCACTCCAGGTGTTTTGTAAACTATTTCACTCAGTTCTCTGGAGTTTGTATTCTTAATAAGGCTTGATGAAATAACATCCATCGATACTGTTTCCTGACTCAGATTTTTCTCATACTGGCTTCCAGTAACCGTAGAAATCTGCAACACTTTTGCATCTGTTTTCAACTGAACATTCAGAACAAGGTCTTTGCCTTGTTCAAGTGTTATGTCTTTGGTTTTTATTTTATAACCTAAAAAACTGAACGTGATGGTATGCTTGCCCTCTGCAGCCTGCAAGGTGTAATTCCCTTTAAGATCAGTAACAGTGCCTTTCTGATTTTCAAGTACAACATTTACACCGGGAATGGTTTCATCATTTGAGGCATCAGTTACTTTTCCTCGGATAATTATATCTTGTGCAAAAGATGAAATAGTTGACAGCAAAAATGTAAGAAAGAAAAAAAGTAAACGCTTTTTCATAAGCAATGGATTGGGTTTGGAATTGCCGAATATAGAATAATAAAATAAAACAGATTGCAGCTGAAATAATATTAATTGCATTAATAAGCCTCAGGCCTGAACAAAAAGTTTTGTCAACGTAGCCAATCCAACCAACAGAATTAATACTAAAACAATATTTTTAAACTGTGTTTCCGAAATTTTTTCCAATACTCTTTTGCCAATGTAACTTCCAATAAAACCGATTACAAACAAGGCCGCAATAAGATACAAGTCGTGTGCATGCACATAACCATTGAAAATATAAACTACCGTTCTACTTGCATCAATAGCCAGATCAATAATTGCTGATGTAGCAATAAATGCATCTTTAGGTAAACTAAACGCTGCCAATGCAAGCCCACGAATAGCTCCGCCTGTACCCAGTAAACCCGCAACAATTCCTGACATTGCCCCGCTTCCCAATGAAGTTGAGAACGTAGGTTTAAAAGCTATATTTTTAAAAATAAGAAGAACAGAACTAAGAGCTACTAAAAAAATTCCCAGTGAAAGTTCAAGTATTTTCCCATCAATAAATTTGCTCAGATAAGCTCCGGCAATAACAAAAATCACGGCAGGGATTCCCATGTACAAAACCAGTTTTTTGTCAACCCCTTTTCTGAATAAAACTATTTTAGAAAGATTGCTTGAAAGGTGAAACAGTGCTGTAATACCCAGCACAGAATGAAAATCAAGAAAGAAACCGGCAATAGGAACAAAAAATAATGAAGAACCAAAACCTCCTACTGTGCCCAATATTTCAGCAAGTAACGAGAGAAAAAGAAAAAGAGCTATACCTTTCAACTGAAATTAGTTTTGGGTTTCAAAGATGGGGTTTTGTTTTTTATTTATGTTTACTCCCTCAAAACCAAAACCATGCAAAAACTTTTTACGCTATTCTTTTTTCTTACATCCTGCTCGCTGGGGCTAATTGCTCAAACCATCAATGGCCCTGAGAGTGTGGAATATGATGTTGTCAATAATCGTTACCTTGTTTCTAACAGATCTAATCCTATAAGTATTCAGTCTTTGATTCCGGGGCAATCACCAACACTTTTTACTTCCGGTGTTACCAGCCCTGCCGGACTAGAAATTCTCGGAAATAAACTTTGGGTTTGCGATGGCGGACGGATGAAAAGTTTTGATTTAACCTCAGGAGCATTGGTTAACAACATTAATCTCAGCGGCACTTTTCTAAACGGAATAACAAGTGATGGAGGGCATTTTTTATTTGTAAGTGATTACAGTGCAAAAAAGATTTATCGCATTAATACAAATACAAATGCTTTTTATACCATGGTAAGCAACACCGTAACTTCACCTAACGGCATGTGGTATGACGGAGCAAACAACCGTGTACTCTTTGTTAACTGGGGTAGCAATGCGCCTGTAAAAGCCATCAGTCTTGCAGATTCAACCGTAACAACTGTTGTTACTACTTCACAAGGAAGTTGTGATGGCATAGGCCGTGATGCCGCAGGCAACTATTTTATTTCATCATGGGGACAACAATCTATTTATAAGTACGACAGCAATTTTGGCTCACCTCTTGGCATTGTCAGCGGGCTCTCAAATCCTGCCGATATTTACTACAACACACTGAACGATACCATTGCTGTACCTAATGCAGGTAACAACACGGTTACTTTTCATTATGTTGGAACAACGGTTTCAATTGCAGAAGGAACAAAAGATGAAATAAAAGTTTTTCCAAATCCAATGAATGAAACCACAGTTTTCCAATATTCTCTTTCCTCACCATCAAAAGTGCGTTTGATGATTTATAGTTTGGATGGGGGTATGGATAAAATTGTAGTGAACGAAAACCAACCTACTGGCGAACACAAAGTTCCTTTCAATACTTCAGGTCTTGCTGCGGGACAATATTCTTATCTGCTTCAGAAAGAGAATAAAATTTACAGAGGCAATCTTGTAATTACGGGGAAATAATTATTCCAGCAACTTATCCAACGGCCTGCGGTCGTTAATACCTTTTGTTTTATATTCAGAAACGGTATAGCCTGTAATCTGTCGGAACTGATTGCTTAAGTATTGTACACTGCTGTATCCCATCATATAAGCAATTTCGCTTAATGTATATTCATTATAACTCAGTAGTTCTTTTGCTTTTTCAATCTTCAAAAGAATGATGTATTTTTCCAAAGTATGTCCGGTGCGTTCCGAAAAAAGTTTGCTCAGTGAATTATAAGTCATTCCTACTTTTTCACTCAGGTAATCTGAGTTTCGGATAAGTGAATTGGCATTGTTTGCATGATACACCAACTCAATTGCCGCCACTTTTATTTGCTCAACGGCTTGCTCTTCTTTACTTTCAATAAGTTCAAAACCTTCTTCACGCAAGGCCCTTACAAATTCTTCTTTTTTAAATTTTCCCCTCTCAAATGAAATTACTGCTTTACCTAAAGTGGTTTTTTCTTCTTCATGAGCACCGGCAAGTTTTATTGCATCGCCTACCGACCGTATGCAGCGCGAACTAACCATATTGCGAATGTAAAAAGTTTGAACAGGCATATATTCAGAAGCGCACGAAATTAGGTGAATTTTGATTTACTTTGCGCCACAAATAAAACAAAGAAGAGAACGTGCAAGACAGAAAACACACACCAGTAAAAGAATTATTAGCATCAACCGAAGTTGACCTTGAAGTAACTGTAAAAGGTTGGGTACGCACCAAACGCGGAAATGCATTTGTGCAATTTATTGCACTTAATGATGGCTCTACCATCAACAATATCCAAGTTGTTGCCGACATGAAAATTTTCTCGGAAGAAGATTTGAAACAGTTTACAACAGGCGCTGCAGTTGGAGTTGCCGGAACATTGGTAAAATCAACCGGTGCAGGGCAAACTGTGGAAATTCAGGCAACACAAGTATTTGTTTATGGTGTTGCCGACCCTGAAAAGTTTCCATTGCAACCCAAAAAACATTCCCTGGAATTTTTGCGCGAAATAGCTCACCTGCGTTTCCGTACCAGCACGTTCAGTGCAGTGTTCCGAATCCGCCATGCGCTCACTTTCGCCATTCACAAGTTTTTTAATGATCGCGGATTTTACAACATTCACTCTCCAATCATTACCGGCTCCGATGCTGAAGGTGCTGGCGAAATGTTTCGTGTTACTTTATTGAATGCAAAAAATCCTCCGCTCAAAGAAGATGGCACAGTTGATTACAGCCAGGACTTCTTTGGCAAAGAAACCAACCTTACTGTTTCCGGACAACTGGAAGCTGAACTGGGTGCGTTGGCACTTTCAAAGGTTTACACCTTTGGGCCGACTTTCCGTGCCGAAAACTCAAATACCTCGCGCCACCTTGCCGAGTTCTGGATGATAGAACCCGAAGTGGCTTTTGCGGACATCAATGATAACATGACCTTGGCGCAGGATATGCTCGTATCAGTTGTAAAATACATTCTCGAAAACTGCGAAGACGATTTAAAATTCCTGAGCGGAAGATTGCTGGACGAAGAAAAATCAAAACCCGAGGCAGAGCGCAGCCCGCTTGAGCTAATTGAAAAGCTGAAGTTTGTTACAGAAAACGATTTTGTCCGTTTAACTTACACCGAAGCAATTGAAATTCTTCGCGAATCAAAACCAAATAAAAAAAAACAGTTCAACTACCTTATTAATGAATGGGGTGCCGATTTACAAAGCGAGCACGAACGTTTTCTGGTAGAAAAACATTTCAAAAAACCGGTTATACTTTACAACTACCCTGCTGCAATCAAAGCGTTTTACATGAAGCAAAACGATGATGGCAAAACCGTTGCTGCAATGGATATTTTATTTCCCGGCATTGGAGAAATTGTTGGCGGATCACAAAGAGAAGAAGTGTATGAAAAACTTCACCGAAGAATTACAGAAGTAGGAATTGAAGAAAAAAGTTTGTGGTGGTATCTCGAAACACGCCAATTCGGTACCGTTCCCCACGCAGGCTTTGGTCTCGGCTTCGAGCGTTTGATGATGTTTGTTACCGGTATGACCAATATCCGTGATGTAATTCCATTTCCGCGTTTCCCGAAAAATGCCGAATTTTGATGTATGCTTAACCAACGGCTACAACTAAAACTTCAGCAAAAACTCAGTCCTCAACAAATTCAGTTGATGAAGTTGCTTCAAATTCCTACTATGGAATTAGAGCAGCGCATTAAAGAAGAGATGGAAATAAATCCTGCCCTGGAAGAAGGTGAAGAAACGGATGAAGAGTTAGATGAATTGCCTGAAGATTTAGATGACGAAATAAAAGACGAGGAAGAAAATGCCGACAATGAAGAGGAACTGGAAGAAGAAAAACAGGAAGAAATAAAAGATGTAGAAGACCACGATATTGACGATTTTTTTGATGAAGACGATGACGGAATTCCCGACTACAAACTATCAGCAAACAACACCAGCCCTGATGACGAACGCAAAGAAGTTCCTATAGTTGGCACAGCCGGTTTTCAGGATGCATTAATTGAGCAGTTAGGCATGCGCAGATTGGACGACCGCCAGCATAACATAGCGGTACACATTCTCGGAAACATTGATGACGATGGCTATCTGCGCAGAGAACTCTCTGCAATGAGTGACGATTTGGCGTTCGGTCAAAACATAACCACTACTGAAAAAGAATTAGACGAGTTGCTCCACATCATTCAGCAATTCGACCCGCCTGGAGTGGGTGCCCGCGATTTGCGTGAGTGTCTTTTACTGCAGCTCAAACGCAGAGAACACAGCATTACCAATCACACCGCCATCGTAATCATTGATAAGATGATGGACGAGTTCATAAAAAAACATTACGATAAAATCTCCAAAGACCTTGAACTGGAACCGGAAGATTTAAAAGATGCCATCGGTGAAATACTGAAACTGAATCCACGCCCCGGAAATACCATGGCCGATAACGTGAAAAGCGTTTCCAATGTAGTTCCCGATTTTATCATCACCAACAACGAGGGTGTTCTCGAACTTTCGCTCAACCAACGCAACGCACCTGCTCTGAAAGTAAGCAAGGAATACAAAGAAATGCTGAAAGAATATGGCGGCAACAAAAAAAATCATCCCAAAGAAATGAAGGATGCCACCGTATTCATCAAACAGAAAATAGATTCGGCAAAATGGTTTATTGATGCCATACTTCAGCGTCAGCAAACGTTGCTGGTTACCATGGATTCCATCATGACTTTCCAGACCGAGTATTTTCTAACAGGCGATGAAACCAAGCTGAAGCCTATGATTTTGAAAGATATTTCAGAAATTGTAGGTCTGGATATTTCCACCATCTCCCGTGTATCCAAAAGCAAATATGTGCAAACCCAGTTTGGAACGTTTTTAATAAAATCATTCTTTTCCGAGTCGCTTTCTAATGACGAAGGCGAAGAAGTTTCGTCACGCGAGGTAAAGAAGATACTTTCTGAAACCATTGCCGCAGAAGACAAGCGCAAACCCGTAGCTGACGACAAACTCGCCCAGATACTGAAAGAAAAAGGCTACAACATTGCCCGCAGAACCGTTGCCAAATACCGCGAAATGCTCAATATTCCTGTGGCAAGGCTCAGAAAAGAATTATAAAGTCAAAACTGCTCAACTCCACCCCCTCCTTTTTTCAAGGAGGGGGCAGGGGGTGGTAACTAATTTTTCTACCTTCGCACGCCTTTTGCTGACACCCTGTCAGAGTTTCAGCATTGGTTTAATAATTGACAAACACAGGTTTTTTCATTAAAACCTGAAAACATAAACGCATAGAGATGATAAACTTCATTAGCGGCTTAGCCGGAAAAATATTCGGAAGTAAAGCCGACCGCGACATCAAAGAAGTGATGCCCCTGGTTGAAAAAATTAAAATCGAATTCCCGAAGCTTGCTTCGCTTTCTCACGACCAGCTTCGCGCAAAATCAGATGACTTCCGCAAACGCATTCTGGATTTCCTGAAAACCGAAAACGATGAGATTGCTTCCATCCGCGAAAAGATTGAAACCAATAACGAAATAGATGCTCATGAAAAGGAAGCCCTTTATGAACGCATCGACAAGCTGGAAGAAATCATAAAAGAAAAAACAAAAGAAGTTCTGCTCGAACTACTTCCCGAAGCATTTGCGGTGGTGAAAGAAACAGCAAAACGTTTTACCGAAAATGATACGTTGCGTGTTACTGCTAGCCAAATGGACCGCGACCTGTCAGTACATAAACAACATATAGCAATTGAAGGCAACTATGCCGTTTGGAGCAGCCGCTGGATTGCGGGCGGCACCGAAATAAAATGGGATATGGTACACTACGATGTGCAACTCATTGGCGGTATTGCCCTGCACTCAGGCAAAATTGCCGAGATGGGAACAGGTGAAGGAAAAACCCTAGTAGGCACACTTCCTGTTTACCTCAATGCCTTAACCGGAAAAGGCGTGCACCTTGTTACCGTAAACAATTACCTCAGCCGGAGGGATAGCGAGTGGATGGGTCCTTTATTTGAGTTTCACGGAATAACCGTTGATTGCATAGATAACCACCAACCCAATTCCGAAGCACGCAGAAAAGCTTATTTAGCCGACATTACCTACGGAACCAACAACGAGTTTGGTTTCGATTACCTGCGCGACAACATGGCGCGTAGCCCCGAAGATCTGGTGCAACGCAAACACAACTATGCAATTGTCGATGAGGTTGACTCGGTATTGATTGACGATGCACGAACTCCCCTCATTATTTCAGGTCCAACTCCAAAAGGCGATAAACAGGAGTTTACAGAAATGAAACCCAAAATTGAACGACTGATTCAGGCGCAACGTAATTACGTTAACAATGCACTCTCGGAATCAAAGCGTTTACTCAAAGAAGGAAAAGAAGAAGAAGGTGGTTTGTTGTTATTCCGCTCACAACGCGGTTTGCCTAAAAATAAGGCACACATTAAATACCTGAGTGAGCCGGGTGTAAAAACCATCATGCAGAAAACAGAGAACTACTATATGCAGGACCAGAACAAGGAAATGCACAAGGTAGATGCAGAACTGTTTTTTGTGATTGATGAGAAAAACAACTCTATAGAATTAACTGAAAAAGGTATTGACCTAATCACCGGGAACTCTGATGATGCTGAGTTCTTCGTACTTCCCGATATGGGAACAAAAGTGGCGGAGATAGAACACCTGCCCGTTGACGACCACGAAAAAGCAAAGAAGAAAGAAGACCTGATGCGTGATTTTGCTATCAAGTCAGAGCGCATTCATACCATCAACCAATTACTGAAAGCCTACACGCTTTTTGAACTGGATGTAGAGTATGTGGTGATTGAAAACAAAGTAAAAATTGTGGACGAGCAAACTGGCCGTATCATGGAAGGCCGCAGGTATTCCGATGGTCTACATCAGGCAATTGAAGCAAAGGAAAATGTAAAAGTAGAAGCTGCAACGCAAACGTATGCAACCATCACTTTGCAGAACTATTTCCGCATGTATAACAAACTGGCGGGTATGACCGGAACTGCCGAAACAGAAGCAGGCGAGTTTTGGGATATTTACAAATTGGATGTGATGGTAATACCTACCAACCGCCCGATTGCACGTAACGACAGAGAAGATTTAGTTTACAAAACTGCACGTGAAAAATACGGAGCAGTGATTGAAGAAATTGTAAAATTGACCGAACAGGGCAGACCTGTGTTGGTGGGAACAACCTCGGTTGAAATTTCTGAATTGCTTTCGCGCATGTTGAAAATGAAAAACATTAAACACAATGTTTTGAATGCGAAGTTGCACCAACGCGAAGCTGAAATTGTTGCAGGCGCAGGACAAAAAGGCGCTGTTACCATCGCCACCAACATGGCAGGTCGCGGAACGGATATCAAGCTTGGTGCGGGCGTGAAAGAAGTAGGTGGTTTGGCAATTGTAGGTACCGAGCGCCACGAATCAAGACGCGTTGACCGCCAGTTACGCGGTCGTGCGGGAAGACAGGGTGACCCCGGTTCTTCGCAGTTCTTTGTTTCGTTGGAAGATAACCTGATGCGCCTTTTTGGTGGCGACAGAATGACCAAATGGATGGACCGCCTCGGACACAAAGAAGGCGAGGTTATTCAACATTCGGTGATGACAAAATCAATCGAACGTGCGCAGAAAAAAGTGGAAGAAAATAACTTCGGAACACGTAAACGTTTGCTGGAATACGATGACGTAATGAACTCGCAACGCGAGGTTATTTACAAACGCAGACGTCATGCCTTGTATGGCGACCGCCTGTCGGTTGACATCTCGAACATGATTTACGATACCTGCGAAAGCGTGGTGGAACAATACCGCGAAACAAAAGATTTCGAAGGATTTAAAATTGAACTCATCCGCACCTTCTCCGTTGAATCACCTGTTACGGCTGAAGAATTTGCATCCACCAACACACCGGTGCTGAGCGAAAAAGTGTTCCAGTTCTTAGAAGAAAAATACAAGCAGAAAAAAGAGTTCAGTGCCGAACGTGCCTTTCCTGTTATCAAACAAGTGTATGAAAACGAAGGACAAAGTTTTGAGAACATTGTAATTCCTTTCAGTGACGGAATAAAAACCCTGAACGTTGTTACAAATCTTAAAAAAGCATACGAAACACGGGGAAAAGTGCTGGCCACATCGTTTGAAAAAAACATTGTGCTCGCCATTATTGACGACATCTGGAAAGAGCACCTGCGCGAAATGGATGAATTGAAATCATCGGTGCAGAATGCGGCCTACGAACAAAAAGACCCCCTGCTGATTTACAAATTCGAGTCGTTTGAATTATTCAAAACCTTACTTGGCAAAATCAACCGTGAGATTGTTCCATTCCTTTTCAAAGGCACCTTGCCGGAACAAGCACCCACCAGTTTCAAAAGAAATTTAGCACCGCCAAAACCCGAGACTAACCTTAAAACAGGAAGAGATGAAATTGGTGCACCCCGCCAACCCGGAGTGCCTAACACCGAGCAGGAAAAACCAATGCCTGTAAAAGTGGACGATAAAATTGGCCGCAACGACCCTTGTCCTTGTGGAAGTGGCAAGAAGTATAAGAATTGCCACGGACAATAATAAAAAACCCCTCGCCTCTAGCGAGGGGTTTTTTATTACAAAAATTTGAAACTATTAATTCTGTTTCGCAGCCCCGCTTAACATGCTGATAGGTTTAGTAACCAAATCGCTTTCTGTTTGCAACTGATAAAAATATTGCCCCGGAGCAAGCGTTGAAATATCATAAGTTTCAGAATACTCACCTGCTGTACGGTTACCTGCAAATAAAACTTTGCCTACGCTGCCGTCAACACTAAAAATCATCAGCTTAACAACTGTATTTTGAGGCAACTCATATTTAATAGTAATGGAACTTGACGAAGGATTTGGAAAAGCCGTTAATTTAAACTGGTCTCCTCCATTATTTTGTGAAAATGCCGGCTTTGCTGTTATTGCACTCATAAAAAATGCAGATAACAGAATTACGGTATAGGTTTTAATGTTGAACATGTAGGTTAATAATGTTGATTGGTTTTTATATTGGAGTGGTTTTTAATGGTCAAGGTTTAAACAGCAGTATCTATCATTAATTCTTCTTCAATGGCTTCTACTTCGGTATCTTCTTCTCCTTCGGTTGCATTCTTCTGGATTTTTACTTCTACATTGCTTACTTTATATTGTCCTTCGTTAAGGGCGGCAATAGCGGCAAGAATATCTTTTTCAGTTGTCTTTGTATCATCATATTTAAAAGTGGCTGTCTTTTCGTCAAAGTTTACTTTGCTGTAAGTAACGCCCGGTATTGCGCCAACAGTTTTTTCAATGGTCTTAGCACAACCTTCGGCACAGGTCATTCCATCAAGTGTAATATTCATTTCGGCTGTAGCAACTCCCGCATCTTTTCCACCCGATGAACATGAATAATAAACCTGCATGCCAACAAAAGCAAGAATAAAAAATAATACCTTTTTCATCTTCTGGTTTTTTTAAAATCGCGCAAATGTATACTAATTGATGTTCGCAAAACCATTGATTTTTATGATTTTTTTCACATCAAATATAAAGCGTAACAATAACCTTGTTTATCGGTATAAATCCGTGTTTCGTCTATTTTTAGAGTGCTTGAAAGATAATAAGCGGTGTTACCTGTTGATTTAATTACCTTTAGCCTCCTCAAAAAAAGGCGATTACACTAATTTCCCCATTACACAAATGAAGCATTTTTACATTTTAACAGCGCTTGCATTTTCTGCTTTAAGCGCATCGGCACAATCAACCTACCAGCGCGTTTACAATCTCTTACAAACAAACTGCACCGCCTCCTGCCATAATACAGCCGGCAATGCTGATAGTCTTGACTTATATGGAGGCGGAAGCGCAGCAACGGTTTACAACAACCTGATTAATGTTGACCCCATAAACGCTGCAGCTCTGGCAAAAGGCCAAAAAGTAATCATGCCCGGCTACCCCGAAAGAAGTTTTCTGCTCCGCAAATGCGCATCTGCAGACTGGGATGCTGCCTACTCATTAGATGTCACCGAAGAAAACAGCATGCCTAAGAATCAACCTTCAATGGAAAAAGAAGAAATTGAATTAATCCGCCAATGGATTATGTATGGCGCACCACAAACAGGGCAAGTGGTAAGCACACAAACACTTTATAATTATTACCACGTAAACGGAAGACCAAGAATACCCGTTCCTCCTGCACCTGCAACAGGCGAAGGCTTTCAGGTACACATTGGACCTATTTTTCTTAATCCGGGAGAAGAAATTGAGTTTTATAAGAAAGAAGGGATTTTTAATGCTGATGCTTTTGAAGTAAATAAGCTTACCTGCAACATTAATGATGATTCACACCATTTCCTGCTGTTTGGCTTTGTTCCGGGTGGACAAAACCAGCTTGCAGAAGGGCTGCGTCAGGTTGATGTTTCAAATGTTTTTCCTGACCAAACCAAATACCTGGTAGGCTGGGTTGACACCGACACAACTGATTTACCCGATGGTACCGCCTATTTCCTAAATCAGGATGCCTATCTTGATTTAAATTACCACACCATTAATTACTCTCAGGACTCGATTCTTGCTGCAGAGGCATACTCTAACATCTACACACAGCCTTCTGGAACTGCTGATAAAGAAATGAAATCAGAACTGGTAATTTACAATCCTCCTGCATTAATTATTATAAACAACGGAAACGAGCAAACTTTTACAGGTTCAAAGTTTGAAGCTGGTAATCCCGACAACTGGAATATCTGGTTTCTTTCAACTCACACCCATAAATACGGAACATCCTACAACATCTATAAACGCAATGCAAACGGTAGCAAAGGCGATATTATTTATGACGGAAATTACAATAGAGACTACACATTCAATCAGGGCTATTATGATTGGCAGCACCCGGCTGACAGATATTTTGATCCGATGGAAACCATTGAGGCTTCAAAAGGAATTATTCATGAAGCAAAATACAAAATCAGTAATCCTGACGAGCAGGCATTTGTTATCACTTTCGGTTTAACCACTGCAGATGAAATGATGCTTATTTTCATGCAATACACCGTAAGCGAGCCTATCGGCATTAACGAGGCAATTACTGCTGCTTCAACCATTTCTGCTTATCCAAATCCGGTTAGTGATGTTCTTAACTTCTCTTACGAACTGAAAGAGTCATCAACTGTGGCAATTGATATTTATGACATCAGCGGGAAACTGGTTGCCAACCTTATGAACAAAACTGAAACTCCCGGAAAAAAATTCGCCCAGATTAACACCAATGCTCCGGGCTGGACAAGCGGAACCTATTATGTTCGCCTGAGTGTTAATGGAGAAAGTGTTTCTAAACAAATTGTAAAAATAGATTAATACTCTTATGAAAAAGTTAGTAGTTGGCGCCATTGCGCTTATCAGTTTAAACGCAACAGCACAAGACACCTATCAACAGGTGTATTCACTTTTTCAGACAAATTGTACTACTTCGTGCCACAACACAGCCGGCAATCCCGACAGTCTTGATTTGTATGGCGGAGGCGATGCATCTGTTGTTTATGCCAACCTTGTAAATGCAGCTCCTGCAAATGCCGAAGCTTTAGCAAAAGGCTACAAACGCATTTATCCGGGGCATCCTGAGAAAAGTTTCCTGCTCCGCAAATGTTCTTATGATGCGTGGGATACTTATTATCCGCTTGGTATGGATGAAGGCAATCAAATGCCTTCAGTTTACGGGCAACAACTTCAGCTGGAAGAAGTAGAACTTATACGCCAATGGATACTTTTCGGTGCAAAGGAAACCGGACAAGCAGTTGACCCTCAACTTTTATATAATTACTACCATGTAAATGGTAAACCTCGTCAGGCAACACCACCTGCACCTGCCGAAGGAGAAGGTTTTCAGTTGCGCATGGGACCATTCTTTCTTGCTCCGCAACAAGAGGTTGAGTATTTTAAAAAACAAGACATCTCCTTATTTGCCGACAGTGTTGATGTTGGAAAACTTGAAACCTGGTTTAATGATGAATCACACCACTTCATCATCTATAAATTTGATCAGAGCACTGATGCAGACTACCCTGCCGGATTAAGAAATATAAATGACCCTGAAGGAAGTTCACTTGGTGTAAACCAAATGGTTGCCACCTGGCAGGATGCTTTTTCTTATGACCTGCCTTCAAATACTGCTTTCCGCTGGAAAGGTGATGGTGTTCTGGATATGAATTACCACATTGTAAACTATGACACGGATTCAATTATTGCAGCAGAAGCCTATACAAATGTTTATACTGCTATGCCTGATACAAATAAGATTGAAATGTTTTCAGTCTTAATTCCTATCAATGCAGTTGAGTTTATTTTAGGAACCGGTTCTTTTGGTCAGGATTTAATAATTCCTAATGATGGGCTTGACCATACATTTACTTACCGTTTTGGTTTCCCTTTTTATCCTCAGGCTCCTACATGGCACATCTGGTCGCTGCAAGGCCATACACATGCACGCGGAAAAGATTTTGATCTTTACAAAAGCACTGCAAATGGTGAAAAGGGCGAACAGTTTTATGAAGGGTTTTACAACCGTGATTATTCATTTAATCAAGGCTTTTATGATTGGGAACACCCTGCAGTCCGCATCTTTGATCCGCTGTATGAAGTTTCTATTCAAACAGGTATAATCCTTGAGGCCACTTACCAGAATTTTACAGATGATACACTCTTTTGGGGCAACACTACTCAGGATGAAATGATGTTGTTTTATGTTCAGTATACACAAGAAGCGCTTCCTGATACCGCCTCTTCAGTTAATGAACATACAAATCCCGTTTCTTTCATCAGTTTCCCAAATCCATTCAGAGAAAGTACTCAGATTTATGTCACTCTTCCTGCATCTGACAGAATTCAGTTAGACGTATTCAACATGGCTGGCGAAAAAATCTCCACACTTGCCAATGCGCAGTTTGGTCCAGGACAGCATCGCTTTGAGTTTTCGTCAAAGGAGTTGAACTTAGCACAGGGAATTTATCTTGCCCGTCTGAATACTTCGCAGGGAACGCAGAGTATCCGGATGACGGTTGTTGAATAAACCCTCAACAAAATATCTGTTGTGATGGAGTGAAGCTCTTACAGGGCTTGTTATATCTTTGCGCGTTCAATCAATAAAAATGTCTGATAGGAAAATACGTGTTCGCTTTGCGCCCAGTCCAACAGGGCCTTTACATATTGGCGGTGTACGCACTGCTTTATACAATTACCTTTTTGCTAAAAAACTTGGTGGTGATTTCATTCTCCGCATTGAAGATACCGATCAGGGGCGCTATGTTGAAGGCGCAGAAGATTATATAATTCAATCATTGAAATGGGTGGGTATTGAACCTAACGAAGGCCTTGGTTTTGGTGACGGTCCTCACGCTCCTTATCGCCAGAGCGAGCGAAAAGATACTTACCGCCAGTATGCCGAGCAATTGGTAAAAAGCGGACATGCTTATTATGCATTTGATACCTCTGAAGAACTGGAAACGTTGCGCAAAAAACTGGAAACAGCGAAAGCTCCTGTTACTGCTTACGGTTCTGCTGTGCGTATGGAAATGAAAAACTCTCTCACCCTTTCTGCTGATGAAGTTGCAGCAAAACTCAACTCAGGTGAGCAATATGTTATCCGTATCAGGATTTCAGAAAACGAAGAGGTAAAAGTTCAGGATTTAATTCGCGGTGAAGTTGTATTCAACACATCACTGATGGATGATAAAGTTTTATTCAAAAGCGATGGAATGCCTACTTACCATCTTGCCAATGTTGCGGATGATTATGCCATGCAAATTACGCATGTTATCCGTGGAGAGGAGTGGTTGTCATCTGCTCCTTTGCATGTATTATTATACCGCTATTTAGGATGGGAAGACAAGATGCCGCAATTTGCTCACTTACCTTTATTATTAAAACCCGATGGTAATGGAAAGCTAAGTAAGCGCGATGGAGATAAACTGGGTTTCCCTGTTTTTCCATTGGAATTCAAAGACCCTAAGACCGGTGAAATTTCCTCTGGCTACCGCGAAAAAGGATATTTGCCTGAAGCGGTGATTAATATAATTGCATTCCTAGGCTGGAACCCCGGAACGGAGCAGGAGATTTATTCTTTAGAAGAATTAGTTCAGGCCTTTTCGATGGAGCACGTGCATAAAGCCGGAGCAAAATTCAATTTTGAAAAAGCGAAGTGGTTCAATGAGCACTACATCAAAACTGCTTCGGATGAACGTTTGGCAAATCATATTCTTCCACTTGCAAAAGAAAAATTCGGAGTAACGGATTTAGAATTTCTGAAAAAAGTGTGTGCATTGTTAAAAGACCGTGTTTCTTTTGTGAATGATATTGTTTTGGCAAACGCTTTTGTTTTTGCTTCCCCTGCAAACTTCAGTCCTGATGCGGTTAAGAAATTAGGAGTGGTTAATGTGGCTGCTCTTTCAGAACTTGCAGATTCTATTCATTCTGTTTCAGATTTTTCTGCAACAAATATTGAAAACTCACTTAAAGAATTTGCAGAAACACAACAACTGAAATTGGGAGATTTGATGAAGTTCACGCGCCTAAGCATTGTTGGCGATTTGAGCGGTCCGGGTGTTCCCGACCTGATGGTGTTGTTGGGAAAAGAAGAAACAATAAAAAGAGTAAATCAGTTTTTACAAACTTTTAAATAGTATGGAAGAGTTAAAAAAAGAAGATGAAAAAGGTCTCAATTTCCTCGAGGAAATTGTTGAGGCTGATTTAAAATCAGGAAAATATACAAGCATTCTCACGCGTTTTCCGCCTGAGCCGAATGGTTATTTGCACATTGGTCACAGCAAATCTATCTGCATCAATTTTGGGTTAGCAAAAAAATACGGAGGCAAAACCAACCTGCGTTTTGATGATACAAATCCCACCACCGAAGATGTGGAATATGTTGACAGCATTAAGGCCGACATCAAATGGTTAGGATTCGAATGGGCAAATGAATTTTATGCCAGTGATTATTTCCCGCAGATTTATGAATTCGCGCTGAAGCTTATCCGCAAAGGATTAGCCTATGTGGATGATTCTACTTCCGAAGAAATTGCCGCGATGAAAGGAACACCTACCGAGCCCGGAAAAAATAGTCCGTATCGCGACCGCACGCCACAGGAAAATGAAGAGCTTTTTGTGAAGATGAAAAACGGAGAATTTCCTGAAGGTTCAAAAACATTACGCGCAAAAATTGATATGGCATCCCCTAATATGATTCTGCGGGACCCATTGTTGTATCGTATAAAATTTGCACATCACCACCGCACCGGCAATACGTGGTGCATTTACCCGATGTATGATTTCGCCCATGGACAAAGCGATTCCATTGAAAATATTACACACAGCATTTGCACACTGGAGTTTGTTCCGCACCGTGCGTTGTATGATTGGTGCATTGAAAAATTAGAAATCTTTCCTTCAAAACAATATGAGTTTGCGCGACTGAATGTGAATTACACGGTAATGAGCAAACGCAAATTTTTACAATTGGTAAATGAGAAACATGTGAACGGCTGGGACGACCCCCGCATGCCTACCATTTCAGGAATGCGTAGAAGGGGTTATACCGCAAAAGCTATCCGTGATTTTGCAGAGCGTGTAGGTGTGCAAAAGCGTGAAAATCTGATTGACATTGGCCTGCTCGAATTTTTTGTGCGCGAAGATTTGAACAAAACTTCACTGCGCAGAATGGTGGTTTTTGACCCTTTGAAAGTGGTCATCACCAATTACCCTGAAGGACAAACCGAACAACTTTCAGGAGAAAATAATCCTGAAGTAGAAAATTCAGGAACACATGCTATTCCGTTCAGCCGCGAGATTTACATTGAGCGCGATGATTATATGGAAAACGCACCGAGCAAATTTTTTCGCCTCAGCGTTGGCAAACAAGTGCGACTGAAAAGCGCTTACATCATTACCTGCACCGATGCGGTAAAAGATGCAAATGGTAACATTACCGAACTGCACTGCACTTACATTCCTGAAAGCCGCAGCGGAAGCGATACCTCCGGCTTAAAAGTAAAAGGCACGCTGCATTGGGTAAATATTGCTGATGCTGTGCCAGTGAAAGTTCTTGAATATGACCGCCTGTTTAAGGTAGAAAACCCTGCAAGTGAAGAAGGTGACTTCAAAGATTATATCAATGAAAATAGTTTGACTGTAATTCCTGTTGCATATGCTGAACCAGTTATTAAAGAAGCAAAAGCAGATGAACGTTTCCAGTTTTTGCGCAAAGGATATTTTTGTCTGGACAAAACCTCAACACCTGAAAAATTGGTATTTAACAGAACGGTTACGTTAAAGGATAACTGGGCGAAGGAGCAGAAGAAATGATTTCACCACTAAGGACACAAGGTCACTTAGAAAACCTTAGTGTGCTTAGTGCCCTTAGTGGTAAAAAATAAAATATGCAAGTAACCCTCGAAAACATCCAACTATACGCCTACCACGGCTGCCTTGAAGAAGAAGCCCTGATAGGACAAAACTACCGTGTGGATGTACATATCACCACCGATTATTCAGAAGCTGCCCAAACAGACGACCTTACTAAAACGGTTGACTATACACAAGTGTATGAAATCGTAAAACGTGAAATGTCAATCCGCTCAAAACTGATTGAGCATGTTTGCCGCAGAATTTGCGAAGCGCTTGCTGCGGAAATCTCAACAATAGAAAAGTGTGAAGTAAAACTTACCAAATACAACCCGCCTGTAAACGGCATGGTGGGGAATGCAAGTGTTACCTGGGAGGTTATAAAATAACGTCACCCTGAACTTGTTTCAGGGTCTGTTTATTGAGATGCTGAAAGAAGTTCAGCATGATGTTTTCTACTTCTTATTGAATTTATTCATCACAAAAGCGATATCCATAGAACCAAAATCTTTAATCAGTTCCACGGATTTAAGGATACTTTCGTTGATAATGGGCTTTTCTTCAGCCGTCCATTCTCCTAAGACATAATCAACCTGACGGCCTTTTGCAAAATTGTTTCCTACACCAAAGCGCAGGCGGGGATATTCATTTGTGTTCAGTTCAAACTGTATGCTTTTTAATCCGTTGTGTCCTCCATCGCTACCTTTGGCTCTCAGGCGAAGTTCACCACATGGCAAAGCAAGGTCATCGGTAATCACCAACAGATTTCTGATTGAAATCTTTTCTGCCGTAAGCCAGTATTTAATGGCTTTACCACTCAGGTTCATAAAAGTGGTAGGCTTTATAAGAATAAACGTGCGGCCTTTGTGTTTTACTTCACATACATCGGCCAAACGGTCGGGCTTAAAAGCAGTAGTGGACGCCTTTGCAAGGGCATCCACTACTTTAAAACCTATATTATGGCGGGTCTCGGCATACTCGCTTCCGATATTACCAAGACCGGCTATCAGGTATTTCAAGACCTAAAGATTTACTTTTTAGCCGGTGCTTTAGCTGCTGCTGCCGCAGGTGCTGCCGCTTTAGCCGCTGCAGGTGCTGCTGCTTTAGCCGGTGCTGCTGCCGCTGCTCCTTTGTCTTCTTCTACAACTCCGCGTTTGTGTTTAACACCCACTACTTCGCTTGAAAGAATATCTAAAAATTTAACTCCGGGGTAGTTCAAATCAGCAATTTTTATTCCCTGACCAACTTTTAATCCTGAAATATCAACGGTGATGTTTTCAAGAAAATCTTCCGGTTTTGCACTCACTTTCAATTTGCGGAAATTTTGTTTCAGCAAACCTCCGTCACGCACTCCGGGTGATGTTCCTGTAATTTTCACAGGAAGTTCAATGGTTACATATTTTCCCGGAACTAATTCACGGAAGTCAATATGGATAACCATGTCATTGATAGGGTGCATTTGTATTTCCTGCATGATTGCAGAATACTGTTTGTCTCCTACGCTAATTTCTGCTTTGAAAACTTCAGGAGTGTAAACGAGTTTTTTGAACTCTTTTTCATCTGCCACAAAGTGGATTTGTTCTTTTCCGCCATAGATCACGCAAGGAATAAGTCCGTTTCTGCGTGAAGCCTTTGCATCTTTTTTCCCTACGTTCGCTCTTGGCGAACCGCTAATAGATACTGATTTCATTGTTTTGTTTTTGTTTAGTTATTGATTGATTTGAATTGATTCTCGTTGTCACCCTGAGCGTAGTCGAAGGGTTAAAATATGAAGTTTGTGCTTATCGATTCATAGTTATGCACCTTGCGGATAACATCTGCAAACAGCGGAGCTACTGATAATGCTTTAATTTTATTGCTTTGCTTCTTAAGCGGAATGGTATTGGTAACTATTAGTTCCGTAATTTTTGAGTTTTCTAATTTTTCATAAGCATCGCCCGAAAGCAATGGATGAGTAATGCAAGCACGAACACTGGCAGCCCCTTTTTCCATCATCATATCGGCAGCTTTTACTAGTGTTCCTCCGGTGTCAATAATATCATCTACCAGCACCACATCTTTGCCAACAATATCACCGATTACGGTCATGCTGTGCACCTCATTAGCCACCTTGCGTTGTTTGTAGCAAATCGCTAAATCAACATTCAGGTTTTTAGCGTATGCATTGGCTCTGCGGGTTCCTCCAACATCGGGAGTAGCCATAATCAGATTAGGAAGGTTAAGATTTCTCAGGTAATCCAGAAAAAGGTATGAAGAGTATAAATGGTCAACCGGAACATTGAAAAAGCCTTGTATCTGGTCGGCATGCAAATCCATGGTAATTATGCGGGTAACACCTGCTGTACCTAAAAGGTCGGCAACTAATTTTGCGCCAATTGAAACACGGGGTTTATCCTTTCTGTCCTGACGGGCAAACCCGAAATAAGGGATAACCGCAACAATCTGTTTGGCCGAAGCGCGTTTAGCGGCATCAACCATCAAAAGCAACTCAAACAGGTTATCTGCAGGCGGAAAGGTGCTTTGAACAATAAAAACGTCTTCGCCACGGATACTCTCTCCAAAAGCCGGTTCAAACTCTCCGTCTTTAAAGCGCGCTACCGATGATTTTCCAAGCGGAATACCATAAGCCTCAACTATTTGCTTACCTAAGTAAAGCGAGGACTCGCACGAAAATATTTTTACTTCAAACGGCATGTTTATTCAAAAAGGGACGCGAAGATAGGGAAAAACTGTAATGACGCAAGCCAAAAGGCACAATTCTGCCTTTATTTTGACCAAATGCGGGTATTCAGGTTCAAATCATCAACAATACTAAGGCATGCACTAAGCTCATTATAAAAAGTCCTGATGTAATCCGAGTTGGTGATGCTTTCTTTAAAGGCCGGCTCAAAAAGCTGTTTATTGTATTGCATTGCAACAAACACTTTTGAATTGATAAACGACAAATAAACGCTCGTGTTGTATTTCTTTTTCAAATCAAGAATACGCTGTATCATCGATGTGCTCAGAATGTATCTGGCCTCAACCTGGTCGTTACTATACACCACAAATTCTTTTTCAAATTCAGCATTTTCCATGTGCACAACCTCATCACGGGTAAAATTCCAGTCCTGTAATTTTTTTCCTATAAAACCGAATAATTTTTCAGCAGTATCAGGCAAAACAATGGTATGCCCATGAAAATTTTTATGAAAATCAGCAATCATAAAAAGACCTTTGAAAATGGTAACGTAATGCACTGTTGTAGTTTTCCCATTGCTGGTTACCCTCCTTTCCTGTGTATGAAGTTCAGAAAATTCAATCTGAGTTTTATCCACCAATCCGCTGATATAGTCTTCACCCGAATAACGATCGGCTCGCTCGGTAAAAATGCGGCTTTCAAAAAATTTGTCTTTTGAAATAAATCCTGATTTGTTATAACCTAAACCGGGATTAACGGCATGAAGAATTTTTGTAAAAACGGTGTCTTTAAATTCGTTTTTATATTTTTTGGCAGCGAGATAATAACCTCCAAAATAGGATGCGGCAGCAATAATTCCTCCCACAATAATTACTGCCGGATGTTTTATTACAATTAATAGAACAAGACTTGTAATACCAATTCCAATAGCAATGTTCAGCCACTTTTTCGCACCCTTATATTGCTGTTGACGCGAAAGTTCCAGTTCTTCCAGTTGCGGAAGAAGTTCAGAAAAGATTTGCTCAAAGGGTTTCATTTTACAGCGCGTCACCCTGAACTTGTTTCAGGGTCTTAAATTCAGAGATGCTGAAACAAGTTCAGCATGACGATACTACTTCTTAAACATATCCCCTACATTCACATTCTCGCGCTCTCCCTCAGGAATTTCGAACGATGCTTTGCGTTTATAGGCAAGCATGCCGGCAACAAGATTTGAAGGAAACATTTCCACTCCGTTATTGTATTCAAAAACCGAAGCATTGAATGCTCTGCGTGAAGCAGAAATCTGCTCTTCCACTTCATTCAACGCTGCTTGCAGTTGAAGAAAATTTGTGTTGGCTTTCAGGTCTGGGTAATTTTCTACAGCAACACGAATTTGTCCTAATGCAGAACCTAATTTATTTTCCAGATCAAAACGCTCAGAGCTGCCATCAGGGGCTTTCATAACTGAATTACGAAGCTCGGTAATTTGAGTAAGCAAGCCACGCTCATGTTGCATGTATTGTTTCACTGACTCGATCAAATTTGGAATTAAGTCTCTGCGCTTTTTCAGCATCACATCAATGCTGCTGAAAGCATATTCAACATTGTTTTTCTTTGAAATAAGTCCATTGTAAATAACAATGAAAATAAAAACAGGAATAAGAATTAATGCGGCAAGAATTAAAAATGGCATGGCTATGTGGTTTTAGTTTATTTGTTCAAATGTAAAAAAATTTACGAAAAACTATTTTTTAAATCTTCAATTAAATCTTCAGCGTCTTCAATTCCAATACTCAAACGTATCAACGAATCTACAACTCCTGTTTTTTCGCGTTCAGCTTTTGGAATGGATGCATGTGTCATTGTTGCGGGATGGCCAATCAATGATTCCACTCCGCCCAATGATTCGGCAAGTGAAAATAGTTTTGTCCCTGACAAAGCTTTTGTGGCTGCTGCAATGCTGTTGTCTTTAAGCGTAAACGAAACCATTCCGCCAAAACCACACATTTGTTTTTTGGCAACAGCATGTCCGGGATGAGTTGGAAAACCCGGCCAATACACTTTATCAACTTTAGGTTGTTTCACCAGCCAGTTTGCAATAATTTCACCGTTCTGACAATGACGTTCCATGCGCAGATGCAAGGTTTTTATTCCGCGCAAAACAAGAAAACAATCCTGGGGACCCGGAACTGCACCACAACTATTCTGAATAAACGCCAAGCGTTGTGCCAGTTCATCATCGTTTACGCAAAGCGCTCCCATCACCACATCAGAATGTCCGCCCAGATATTTTGTAACACTGTGCATTACAATATCAGCACCTAAATTTATTGGAGTTTGCAGGTAGGGAGTTGCAAACGTATTGTCAACCGCCAGCAGGATGTTATGTTTTTTTGCTAACGCAGAATAGGCAGCAATATCAACCACATTCAGCATAGGATTGGTAGGTGTTTCAATCCAGAAAAGTTTTGTGTTTTTATTTACTAATGCTTCTGCAGCAGCAATATCAGTCATAGGAACAAAGTGAAATTTTATTCCATAAGCTTCAAATATTTTGGTGAAGATGCGATACGTTCCGCCATACAAATCATTGGTAGAAATTACCTCATCACCGGGCTTCAGTAATTTTACAACACAATCAATTGCTCCCATTCCGCTGCTGAAACACAAACCGTGTTTCGCATTTTCCAATGCCGCAAGGTTTTTCTGCAATGCTGTGCGTGTTGGATTTTGCGTGCGCGAATACTCATAGCCTTTGTGGTCGCCCGGACTTGCCTGAACATAGGTTGAGGTTTGGTAAATAGGAGTCATAATGGCTCCTGTAGTTGGATCAGGCTCCACTCCCGCGTGTATTGCTTTGGTTGCGAATTTCATAATGTGATTTTTTTTGCGCGACAAAAGTAAAATAAAAAAGCCGCTCAGGTTTGAGCGGCTTTTTTTAGAAAGATAAATGCATTATTGCACCACCAATCTCATACTGTTTCTTCTGTCTTTAAACGCCAATTCAACAACATAAACTCCGCGCTCAAATTTATTCGCAGCAATTTCAAATCGTGTACCTGTAAGATTTGCTGCCGAAAAAACGTTACGTCCTGCAATGTCATAAACCGTAACGTTGAACGTTTCGTTATCAGGATTTGTGAAAAGCATTGTAGCATTATCTTTTGCAGGATTAGGATATAAAATTATATCCAACGGAACCGAAGTGTTCAGATCTGAATTGTTTGCAAACGCAGGTGCTTCAGGAGCAAATGGTCCTGTATTTTCAGTAAAATCTTTTGAGTAGCGGTCAACTTCTTTCTGCATCTCATCAAAGCCTCCGGCAAGGTGATAGGCAACTGAAATCTTTTTAATTGCTCCCGCTTTAAAATCAAACGGACCAACCAAACCTAAACCTCTTCTGTCGCCCGGAACATTCTCCAGTGACCTTTCATTCCATCCTGTTTTGGTTGTCGGATTTCCGTCATACATAAAGGTGCAACGCTCTGTTCCGCCTTTGGCAATTCCTCCGTTTGTAATCATCATTCCGTCTCTCCAGTACCCATTCAGGTAGTGATAATAATCTTCAGCGAAATAAGGATTTCCTGTCAGCGACCAGTCATTATTATACGTCATGTAGTTGTTAAACTTTTCGGTAAGCAAAGTAACCGACATATAAGGTGTTTGTGTTTTTCCAAAAACTTCTGCGTCTTTGCTTTCATCAGCATTGTAGCCGTAATACGTGTTACGTTTTACATCCACACCTGCATACTCGTCATAGACATTACTGCCCAGATCAATATCAGTAAACACTCCCAGTTTTGCATCGGTGTAATCAAAGCCCGAACGGTTGATAATAGTGAAATCAACAAATACAGTATTGTTGTAAGTTTTAACTCTTGAATCAAAAGCATAAGCCAGACCAATTACCTCTACGCCCATTTTGTAGGTGTTTGATTCGCTGTGCTCACCGCGGTGATCGTTAAAAATAAACAACACCGCTTCATCACCTTTTATAGAAGGATAATCACCATTTTGCGGATCGTAAATTCCGTTGCCATTGGCATCTGCAAACGGAGCAAGGTTAGGTGATTGTCCTTTTTCAATATCGCCTGAAGCAGGCCAGTTGGCAATAACTTCGGGCATGCTGTAGTCAGGATTTGAGAAATTGGCAATATGGTTTTTCACTTCTTCTTTTGTGATTTTCCAGACGCGGTTCCATTTCTCATCTTCGGCAGCGGAATAAAATTCTTCTTTCATTACAGGCCCCGCAAAAATGTCGGTTCCCCATTGTCCGAAGGTGGGTGCATAAATATGATACTTGCTTGTTTCTTTGGCGCCCATCCATATTCCTGCTATGTGCACCGCGTGTTTTCCGTGCGTGTTCTTAATTTCAAATCCTTTCTTTTCCATGTCGGGAGCATCAATCATGTTGCCGAAGAGGCGACCGTTGGCGTTGATGGTTGCCCGGATGTTGTTGATGTCAAGAACATCGGAGTTAACTGTTGTTTGCGCTGTTGCGGAAAATCCTGCAAGCAGCAATGCAAATGCTGATGATTTTAGTAATGTGTTTTTCATAGTATTTGATTTTTAAAACGTGAATAAAATTAAGCAAAAAAATTTTTAGATACCAAATCGTGTGTTAAAAAGTGTTAAAAGCAACAGGTAGATGCAGGATTATGGAATATTCCATAAATTGCACCTTAACATTTAATGAAGGCACAAATAGTTGGTCTCTTTTTTCTTTTTATTGCTTTTGCTTCCAGCGCGCAGGAGCAGGATACTCTTTGGTTGAAAGAACATGCCGATACCATCCACTACAAAACAGCTAAAGAAGTTAAAGAACCCCGTTCGCATCAAAAGAAGATAAGGCCTGAGCCGGTTGAGTTAAAGCGCAATACTATTTCATTCAATGTGCTTGACCTGATGCTGAAGAACATTTCATTAAGCGTTGACTTTGTGCCAGGTGGAGGAAAGGTAGGGCTTACCATGCCCCTTAGTTTTTACAGTCCCCTGGGAAAAGCAATTCAAAATTATAACAGCAGCGATATGGGAAAATATCACGAGAGTCTTGCATCGTATATCCGTGCAGGGTTTGATTTCAATTATTATCCCATTGGTCAGAAAAAATATACTCCCGTAACCGGAGTCTCCATTCAGGGCGCTTACCTGAAACGCGATGTGGATGTTCAGGTAGATGAAAACCATGGCGTTTATCAGGGTTTGTATTTTTATTTTCTGGGCAAAGGCGGGGTCAGCATGAATTACGGAAAACGTTTCTGCCTTTCACTGATTGTGCATGCGGGTGTTAAAACCGGTGATACGCAAACCTATTATTTTGCCATGCTAGGTTCGGTAAATCTCGGGGTAAAGTTTTAGATTTTCCCTTCCACAAAATACATATACACTTTCCCTTTCCCTTTTGCATCTACCTTTCCTCGGTGGCTGCATTTAAATTTCTTTTTCACCAACTCATACGTAGAACCCGATATATTTATTTTTCCGGCTGTTCCGCTGCTTTCCATGCGTGATGCGGTGTTTACCGTATCGCCCCATATATCGTAAGCAAATTTTTTAGTGCCCACCACTCCGGCAACTACTGGTCCTGTGTGGATTCCAATACGTACTTCAAAAAACGATTGTCTTTTTTTCTGCCGTTCCTTTTTTACTTTGTTTAAAAACTCCAGCATTTCAAATGCTGCGTTCACAACATCTGCAGCATTGGTTTTATTGGGTGTTGGCAACCCTCCGGCACACATATAACTGTCGCCAATGGTTTTTATTTTCTCCACATTATACTTTGGCAAAATGCGGTCAAACGCACCAAAAATCATATCCAGTTCGCTTACCAGTTCTTCGGCCGATAATTTTTCGGCCTGCTCGGTAAAGCCTTTAAAATCGGTGAACAGAACTGTTACCTGTTTGTATTTACGGGGAGCAACTTTTGCATTTTTCTTCAACTCTTCTGCCACTTCAGCCGGAAGAATATTCAGCAGCAATTCATCCGACTTGCGTTTTTCTTCGGCAATAACTTTGCTTTGTTTCTGAATTTTATCATTCCGTTTTTTCAACTCCACATTACGAAGCTTGAAAATTTCTGCTTCTCTGCGGCTCTTTTCCGTTTCATATCCTGTTACCAGTTCATTCAGGCGGTTGCGCGCTTCCTGACTGAATAACTCATCGTGCAGCTGAAAAAATTTCAAATGGTTTTTATACGCTTCTTCATAGTCGCCCACCTTTGCATAGCTCTGCGAAATCTCTTTGTAAATATCTTTTTCCAGTGGTTTTGCATTAGAGTCGGCAATCAGGTCTAAGGCAATTTTCTGATACTTCACCGCATTTTTCTGATCGCCTTTTGCGCGATACAGATTTCCGATGTTGCTGTAAGTTGATGCTATTCCTTTGGTATCACCAATGCTTTCTTTCAGCATTACCGATTTCATAAAATACTTGAGTGCATCATCAAACTTTCCCTGCTTCTCATATACCAGACCAATGTTGTTGGTAATGAGTGAGAGGTTTTTTTTATCGCCAATGCTTTCAGCTATTTCCAGTGCTTTTTTGTTGTATTCAATGGCTTTTGTTTCGTTACCGGTCTGGCGGTGGATGTTGGCAATATTTCCCAACACCGTTATGAGTCCCGGGGTTTCTTTTGCTTTGTTATTTATTTCCAGTGCTTTTTCAAAATACTGCAGTGCTTTGTTAAACTCGCCCTGCACTTTATACAATACTCCCAGGTTGTTATTGGCCGATGCCATTCCTTTTTTGTCATCAATCTCTTCAAACAGTTTAAGCGCTTTCATGTGTGCATCCAGCGAGCCGTCCATGGAACCTTTACTCTTGTTTACCACCCCGCTGGCATTAAGCGATTCGGCCATCTGCTTTTTCATGTTCAGTCCAGAATAATAATCGATGGCTTTGTGTAAATGGTCTAATGCAGAGTTGATATTACTTTGGTTGAAATAGGCTATACCTAAATTGTAATGACATTCGGCCGCTCCTTTTCTGTATCCCTTTTTTTCGGATTGAGCTAAAGCCGCAAGTGCCAGTTCAATGCTTTGTGCCGCATTTTCCTGACGAAGCTGAATGGCCTGTTTAATAAGCCCGTCAACATCGGGGTTGGTTTTCTTTATCTCGGGCTTCAGATAGGTCTTCTTTTCTGTCATAAATATTAAAAACAAATTGTACAAAATGCCGCTTTCGTTTACTTTTGCAGCGGATTAAACCAATTCATTTTATCAAAGTCAAAAGTATCAAAATCCCAAAAACATATTGTCATGAATAAGCTATTTCATATAACATCTCTGGTATTAGGCCTCTCGGTTGTGATTATTTCGTGCAATAAAAATAATAATGATACAGATGACCTGAATGCCGTTTACAATAACGCTGCTTCACAAACTGCCTATAACGATGTGGCAAGTATTGGTGACGAGTCGGTTATTGATGATGACCTTAGTTCTTTTAAAATGGAGGACATGGAAAAAATTTCTTCGCCCTGTGCTACCATTATTAAAGGCGATACCAATGATTTGCCTAATGTAACCACCATTGATTTTGGCAGCACCAATTGCTTGTGTAACGATGGCAAAAACCGCAGAGGTAAAATTGTGATGAACCATCCACCGCCTTCTATGGCCAGAGATTCGGGAGCGCTTTTTCATCATGAGTTTATTGACTTTTATGTAAACGATAACAAGATGCTGGGCTATATTGATGTTACCAATATAGGATTTAGTCCCCTTGGCGACCCGCATTTTAAATGGGATGTAGTTGGCGGTCTTGAGCTGGCCAACGGTTCGGGAACAATATCTTGGGAAAGCCATCAGGTGAAGGCATACCTTTCTGGTTTTAATACTCCCAATACCCGCCTTGACGATAAAATTGCCATTCAGGGAGGAAGCACCGGCACTACCCAGACAGGCGAAACCTATACCGCTGATATTGATTCTAGTGCTGCTCTGATGCAGGATTTTTCAATAGGCTGCCGTAAATATTTTTATGCCGGCACTGCTTATATTACTCCCCAGAACAAGCCTATGCGCACCATTAACTATGGCAGCCCTTCGCCTCAGGTTTGTGATGATATTGCTACGGTTACTGTAAACGGACAAACGTATACCATTAGCCTGGATAATACACACGAGTAGTGTAAACGCGGTTTTGTTTTTAAAATAAAAATCTGTTTTATCTTAAATGCTAGCTGCTATTTCTTCTCCGTTTCCGTTTCTTCCACAAAACCCTTCCATCTTTTCATGTAATTGATAAAAACGGGGCTCAGGTCTTGTTCTTTAAGATGCTGCACAGAGTAAGGTTGCGGAGCAGGCTGCACGGTAAAATCTTTTACCAGCGTGGGCCAGTTGGCATGGGCTATGGCTGCCATGCCTATGGCTACTATATCGGCACCCAGTTCAATTGCTTTTTCGGCATCGCTGCGGCTACGGATAATACCGGCAACAATAATGGGTGTATGGGGCAGCGCCTCACGGAAATACGTGATAAGGGCTTTATCGCCATCAGCATATTTATCTGGTTTTTTAAAGGCATCCCAGGGCGAGAGGTGGATAAAAGCGGCACCATCGGCAGCCAGCCATTGCGCAACCTGCAGACTTTCGTCAAAATCAATTCCTTTAAAGGTGTATTTATCTTCGGGCGAAAGGCGCACGCCTACCAGAAAGTTTTTGGAGGTAACGGCTTTTATCTTTTGAAGAATGGTGCGCAGCAGGCGGCTGCGGTTTTCAAGCGAGCCACCCCACTCATCGCTGCGCATGTTGGTAGCCGTACTTAAAAACTGATGCAGCAGGTAGCCGTGGGCTCCGTGCAGTTCTATGCCGTCAAAGCCTGCGTGTTCGGCCCTTTTAGCGGCTGATACAAAATCGGCTATCGCACGGTTAA
This sequence comes from Bacteroidota bacterium, assembly GCA_947478465.1. Lineage (GTDB taxonomy): Bacteria > Bacteroidota > Bacteroidia > SXHM01 > SXHM01 > SXHM01. The sequence continues at coordinate 10,006 of CANJWH010000002.1, read as the reverse complement.
TGTCATCGCTTGTTGCTGCCCTTACCTCAACCGGTTTTTTGGGGTGAGGCATCGTGTGTGCGCTCGCACTCCAGGGTTGTGTGCCCGTACATTCCTGCGGGCTGCGGGCTCCTCCATGAAAAATCTGAACAAGGGCAAGACTGTTATAGCTGTGAATACCTGCTGCAAGGCGGGTAAGGCCGGGAAGATGACTATCGTGAGCAATGCCCAGTTCTCCGTCCCAGCCTTTGCCGTCTTCTGCTACATAAGCGGCACAGGTGCTTATCAATCCAAAGCCTTCTTTAGCCCTGCGTTGAAGCCATTTAAATTCGTCATCGCTTAAGGTGCCGTCAGTATTACTCTGCAGATTGGTAAGGGGAGCCAGCGCAATGCGGTTGGGCATTGTTTTGTCTGTATCAGGAAAATGGAAAGGGGTAAACAGTTTAGCGGAAGACATAGTTATTTAAGATGTGTGTTGCGGGGCTGTAAAGGAATGAAAAATTGAGAAGCAGTAAAAGGGGTTTTCTGTTTCCTTATCTCTTACTTTTAGTAGTTTTGTGTTATCACCTTCTCCGCAAAAATTTTTATAAACTTCTTTCATGCACCGCAGAGATTTTATCAATAAAAACACCCTGGCTCTGGGTGCCTTAAGTCTGGTTTCGGCTAAGTCATTAGCACTGGATTTTTTCCTGAAAGAAGAATTAATAAGCAAGCGGCCTCCTCCTGAAAAAAGAACCTTTACCAGCAAGGCCGTTGAAGCACAACTGAGCCAAGTAAAAGCAGCTATAAAAGATAAAGAGCTGGCCTGGATGTTTGAGAATTGCTATCCCAATACGTTGGACACAACGGTAGATTATGAACCCATAGCCGGCAAACCCGATACCTTTATCATTACCGGAGATATAGATGCTATGTGGCTCCGCGATTCAACGGCACAGGTATGGCCGTATATTCCGCTTATTGCAAAAGATGATGAACTGAAAAATCTGGTAAAGGGCCTTGTAAGCCGTCAGGCAAAATGCGTTTTAAAAGACCCGTATGCCAATGCGTTTTACAAAGACCTGAACAAAGAATCGGAATGGAAGAATGATAAACCAAGTCCCCAACCCGGAGTGCACGAACGCAAGTGGGAGATCGATTCACTCTGCTATTTTATACGACTTTCTAACCGCTATTATGAATTAACAAATGACGCAACCGTATTTGACAGCGAATGGAATGAGGCGGCACGCACCGTAGTAAAAACTTTCCGCACTGAGCAGCGCAATGATGGTACCTCGCCTTATTATTTTATCCGCAAAACTTTTAATCCCATTGATGCGCCTGTAAACGATGGCAAAGGAAATCCTGTAAAATTTACCGGAATGATTTGTTCCATGTTCCGCCCATCGGATGATGCAACTACTTATCCGTATTTAATCCCTTCCAACATTTTTGCGGTGCTCTCACTCAGGCAACTTTCTGTAATTTATAACACGGTGTTAAAAGATGAGGCATTTGCCGGAGAATGTGCATCCTTTGCCGATGAAGTAGATGCCGCCATTAAAAAAAATGCGGTAATACACCACCCCCCCCTGGGGGAATTATATGCCTATGAAGTGGATGGTTTTGGCAAGCAGCTTTTAATGGATGATGCCAATGTACCTTCGCTGATTTCGCTCACCTATTTAGGCGCGCATAAACCTGATGATGCTATTTATAAAAACACACGGGCATTTGTATTAAGCAGTGAAAACCCATATTACTTCAAGGGCAAAGCAGCCGAAGGACAGGGCAGTCCGCATACGGGCAATAATCAGATATGGCCCATGGGAATTATTCTGCGTGCGCTTACCAGCACCGATACAGCTGAAATAAAACAGTGTTTGAAAATGCTGAAACACACCCATGCCGGCACGGGCTTTATGCATGAGTCATTTGATAAAGATAATCCGCAGCGTTTTTCGCGCAAATGGTTTGCCTGGGCAAATACATTGTTTGGTGAACTGATGGTAAAAATTTACACCGAGCACAGGGAATTGCTGGAAGCGGAGTATGAATAAACGCAGCAAAGAAACGACTGTTTAAAAAACAAATCATAAATTTGTGTGCCTTATGAAAGCGCCTGGAAAAAATAAAAAAGACAAAACTCCTGATGAGGTTTACACCCAGCGTTTTCGTTTTCTTCTGCGACTTATCCGCATCAATAAAATGCTGAGCAAAGCCAAAATTATTCCTGCAGAAAAATAATGGACATTCTTGACGAAGAAATACTTGGCTTCTGGAAGTTACTTCATTCCAACAATGTAAAATACATCATGGTAGGCGGTTTTGCAACTAACCTCCATGGCTTTCAACGGACAACAGGTGATCTTGATTTATGGATTAAGGACACACCTGAAAATCGCAAAAATTTCAGGAAAACATTAAAAGAAGCAGCAATTGGAGATATTGAAAGTATTGAAACCACACAACTAATTCCGGGCTGGACAGTTCTTTTGTTTCCTTCCGGTTTTGAATTGGATATTATGACATCCTTGAAAGGATTTTCTGCAGCAAGATTTGATGAATGCTACAAACTTTCACCCACTGCTTTGATTGAAGAAATTCCTGTAAAATTTTTACACCTGAATCAATTGATAGAAGCAAAAAAAGCTGCCGGCAGACCAAAAGATTTGCTTGATTTAATTGAACTGGAAAAAATACGGGATAGCAAATAGAGTGGGAAATTCCATGCGCTTTTTCTAGCGCTTAATACTATTTACATCCTCCCATTTAAGGTTGGTATCATTAAAAACCTGTTCCTCAAATTTTTTGTCGGCTGTGTAGCGCTTTGCTTTTTCAACAGCTGTAGCACCTTCAATAGTAGTTTCGCTGATCATAAATACCTGCTCCAGATTAAAGTCTGAAACTTCATTGGCTTTAAAAACATGTTTGCGGATAATGCGGGCACTTGCTTCTAACCTGAAATTTTGCGGATACCAGCGGCCGTTCATTTCATAGTAATTATACTTTTTCCGGTAGCTGATCTCTTCCAATCCTACGCCCAGGGCAAACAAAGCAGGCTGGGCAATCATGGGCAATTCAATAAAAGCGGTAAAGTCAACCGATACAATAGCAAAGGTATAAGGGTCCATAAACAGTTTACCGGTTTGCCATTGATACTCCACCACCTTGCGCGATTCAAAATTGATGGTAATTAGGTCTTTACCCAAAAAACTGGAAGGCGCCCCGAACGAAAATTTAAACCGTTTGAATTTAGTACTGTCCAGAAAAAGTTCGCGTGAACTGATAAAGTCAGAACTTAAAATGGCTTCCGGCCCTCCGAAATTATCAATCAGATCATCTGCATCCATGGCTTCCGTTTCTTCACCATTTTTTTTGGCTTCTTTGTTTTCTTTTTCAACAGCCTTATCAAGCTTATCTCTGAAAATTTGTAGTGGTTTGGTCTCGCCTTTGTGATGCAGCATAAGCTGGTGCTGGTTGGCAGAAGTATCGCAATAGTCAGGATAATAGGTTTTAAAAACGGCTTCTTCGTCTTTTATAAAATTCTTGTTTTCTTTTGCCCGCTCACGGTAATAGCCCAGCGTTTGAAAAGGTTGGTTAGCATAATTTTCTTTTATGCTGCGAATAGCCATTACTAAATACTGCTCGGGAGTAAGTGCACGGATAACAGCTTCGGCAAGAGGCACTCCGCTTTTTTCAAGTTGAATGGCAACCGGGTTTTTTATCCCGGAAAGAGCCATGCGCTCTGAAGCATAACCCAGAAAGCTAACAATAAGCGAATCTTTTTCGCTGTTGGCAGGCAACAGGATATCAAATTCACCCTTTTCATTGCTCAGACTTCCGGTTGCGCTCTTTTTAAGCGAAACAGTTGCAAAAGGCAAGACTTCACCTGTGCGTTTATCCGTAATAACTCCCGAAAGCAAGTTGTTTTGCTGCGAAAAGCAAACAAATGAAATCAGACAGAGAAATGCAGCAGCGTGTAACTTTATTAAATTCATCAATCAGGGTTTACGGGCTGCAAATATAGTTTGAAAATAACCCTTCCCTATTTGCCTTTTTAAAAACTCAAAGACTTTTGTCTTCCACTAAACCTTTATTAATCAAACCATATCAATATTTTTTCCTCGCTGAATAACAAGTACTTAGGAAACGATGGAAACGTTTTTAGTTAAAAACGTTTCCATCGTTTCCTTTTTATATAGTTTTGCGCCCCGAAATGGAACAAAAGGAAATACAACTATTAGAGCAGGTGGATAAATTATTCATGCGTTGCGGCATTAAAAGCCTGACAATGGATGATATAGCCCGTGAAATTGGTATTTCAAAAAAAACCCTTTACCAGCATTGCAGCGACAAGGAAGACTTATTGATTAAATCCTTTGCACATCATTTCAGATGTGAAGAAGATTTTCAAAACCGTATCGTCAGCAAAAACCTGAATGCAATTGACGAGATTTTTGAAGTAAGCAAGCACGTAAGTGAAATGTTGAAAACCATTCATCCTTCCATTCACTATGATTTGCGCAAATATTACCCCGAAGCCTGGAAAATATTCTCGGAATACCGCAAAAACTTTATGCTCAAATGCGTTTCTGACAATATGGAGAAAGGGAAAAAAGAAGGTTTATACCGCGAAAATCTCAATATCCCTATTGTAGCCCGTATCCATATTTCACGTGTTGATATTGTTTTTGACGGTGAACTTTTTCCCGCCAACCAATTCAATTTTGCTGAGGTGTTTTTTGAAATGATACGCTATCACATCCGCGGAATTGCCAGCCCTAAAGGCATTGAATATTTTATGGACAAAATAAAAACCATTGACCCAACAAATCCCAAAATTTAATATGAACAGATTTTTTAAACCGGTAATCACAGCAGTTGCAATACTTATTGCCGGTGCTGCTGCTTATGCTCAGGAAAATACCTCGCAGGCGTTCTCGCTTAAACAGGCTCAGGACTTTGCTCTTGAAAATGCATTTAGTGCCAAATCGTATGAGCTGGGTATCGGTCAGGCACAAACCAATGTAAACGAATCTATTTCTTACGGATTGCCTCAGATAAACGGATCGGTAAGCTTTCAGGACTTCCTTCAATTGCCAACCTCACTTGTACCTGCACAATTTTTTGGCGGCCCTCCGGGTGAGTTTGCAAAGCTGAAATTCGGAACACAGTATAATCTGACTGCAGGCGCAAGTGCATCACAAATGCTTTTTGACCCCACCTGGATTATTGGTGTACAGGGAGCAAAAATGTATGTTGAAAAAATGCGCAACCTTGACAAAAAGAATGATCAGGATTTAGGAGCTACAATTGAACAGGCTTATTACACTGTATTGGTTGCCGAGCGCAGCAAAAAACTGATGGAACAAAATCTTGCCAACCTTGAGAAAATTCTTTTTGAAACCAAAGAATACTTTACAAGCGGTTTTGCAGAAGAGGCATCGGTTGATCAGTTAAGTCTTTTGGTAGCAAACTCAAAAACAGCAATTGATAAAGCCGGCAGACAGGCAGAAATAACCAAGAATGTTCTGAAGCTTCAGATGGGTTATGATCAGGATAAAAACATTGAACTTACTGATGACCTTGAATCACTTTGGGTGCTTAACAACCATGAGGCATTGGTGAATACAAAGTTTGATGTAAACAAAAATGTAAACTACTATTTAGCTGATATGGAAGAAACGCTTAACAACTATTTGCTGAAAATTGAAAAAGCAAAATACCTGCCTACCGCTAACGCTTTTATCAACTACCAGCAGCAGGCATTAAGCAACGATTTCAGTTTCTTTTCTGACGGAGGAAAATGGTTCCCAATGACGGTTTGGGGTTTAAATCTTAAAATACCTATCTGGGATAGTTTTGCAAAATCTGCTTCGGTTAAGCGCTCCAGACTTAATCTTGAAAGAATAAAATATCAGAAAGATTTTACGGTTCAGCAATTGAAACTGCAAAGTGAAACTGCCCGCTCTAACTATATCAGCGCATTTGAACAATTAAGGGCAGAAGAAAGCAACATAAAGCTGGCAGAAAGTATCCGCAATAAAACCATTACCAAATTCAATGAAGGTTTGGCCAACAGCACTGAGTTGATGCAGCTTGAAACTCAGCTTACTCAAACACAGGGCGCTTACATCAACAGTTTATTTCAATTGATGAATGCAAAAGCTGAACTGAATAAAATTTTACTCACCTACTAAGAAAAAGAAAACAGACAAAAACAAATAATAAATATGAAACACTTACTAATTCCCGTTCTTGTAATATTAATTGCAGCTTGCAGCAAACCTGCTGGCGGTGATAAAAAAGCTCAACTTGATTCGCTGAAAAAAGAATATACAGCCCTTACTGAAAAAATAAAAACACTGGAAGCAGAAATTGCTTTAACCGACACTACCAATGTTGAGAAAATAATTCCGGTAGCTGTTACCGAAGCAAAAGCGCAGTCTTTTGTTCACTACTTGGATATTCAGGGCAAAGTAGATGCTGATGAAAATATTACCATCAGTCCTAAAATGCCGGGCACTATTACCAAAGTAAATGTAGAAACCGGTGATGATGTAAAAGTTGGTCAGATATTGGGCGAAACCGATAACGCTGCAATGCAGAAAGGGATGGAAGAATTGAAAACCGGACTTGCATTTGCAACGGATGTTTTCAATAAGCAGAAAAAACTTTGGGAACAAAAAATTGGTTCTGAAATTCAATACCTGCAAGCTAAAAATACCAAAGAAGGCCTGGAACAAAAAATGGCAACACTTAAAGAACAGATTGAAATGACTTATATCAAATCGCCTATAAACGGAACGGTGGATGAAGTATATTTTAAATTGGGTTCAACCGTTTCGCCCGGTTATCCTGCTGTTAGAGTTGTAAATACTTCTTCACTGAAAGCAAAAGCAGAAGTGGCAGAAGGCTTTGCATCAAAAGTGAAAAAAGGAAACGATGTTGAAATTCATTTCCCTGATCTGGCAAAAGAAATTTCTTCAAAACTTTCTTTTGTTGGAAAAGCAATTAACCCCAATACCCGAACTTTCTCAGTTGAAGCAGATTTGCCTTCGCAGGAAGAATTTCACCCAAACATGGTGACCGTTTTAAAAGTGGTGGATTTCAAAACCGACTCAGCTTTTGTTATTCCCATTAACCTTATTCAAAACTCTGAAGAAGGCAGTTACATTATGGTTGCCGCAAATAACAATGGAAAAACGGTAGCTAAAAAAACAATAATAACCATAGGGCATACCTACCGCGGATTAGCGGAAGTTCTTTCGGGAATTTCAGCAGGCGATAAAATTATCACCACCGGATTTCAAGGGTTGAACAACGGAGAACTTATTAGTTTCTAAAGAAAAATAACGTCACCCTGAACTTGTTTCACGGTCTTGTAAGAAAGATGCTGAAACAAGTTCAGCATGACGGATGACAAATAAAAAACATACTATAATGTTAGAAAAATTCAAAGAATTTAAACCCAGCAGTTGGGCTATTGATAATAGAACCAGCATTTATGTAATTGCGGCAATACTGAGTATTATGGGTATTTACTCCTATAACACGATGCCGAAAGAACGGTTTCCCGAAATCGTTATTCCTACTATTTATGTCAATACTATTTACCCGGGAACTTCACCAAGTGATATTGAAAATCTTATCACCAAACCAATTGAAAAACAGATTAAGGCTATTTCGGGAGTAAAGAAACTTACCAGTTCTTCTATTCAGGATTTTTCTATTGTTGTTGTTGAGTTTGCTACTGATGTGGATGTGCCCACTGCCAAACAAAAAGTAAAAGACGCGGTAGATAAAGCGCGCACAGATCTGCCCAATGACATGACATTTGAACCCAATGTTATTGAAGTGGATTTTTCTGAGCAACCTATGCTTTATGTAAATATTTCAGGCGACTTTGACCTGAATAAACTGAAAAAATTTGCTGACCGCATTGAAGATGAGGTAGAGGCTCAAAAAGAAATTACCCGTGTTGATATTGTGGGTGCACTTGATCGCGAAATACAGATCAATGTGGACATGTATAAATTACAGGCCGCAACTTTAACCATGAGCGATGTGAGCAATGCCATAGCTTACGAGAATGTAACCATTTCAGGCGGACAGGTTAAGATGGGTGGAATGACCCGTGCCATAAGTGTTTCGGGCGAGATAAAAGATGTGAAGGATATTGAAAACATTGTAGTGCGCTCTATGACAGGTGCACATGTTTATTTGAAAGATATTGCTGAAATAAAAGACGGTTTCAAGGAAAAGGAAAGCTATGCACGTCTTGAACACAAAAATGTTATTACGCTTAATGTTATTAAACGCAGTGGCGAAAATCTTATTGAAGCTTCAGACAAAATCCATGCAATCGTAGCGCGTTTGCAAAAGGAAGGATTTCCTAAAGACCTTATTATTACCATGACAGGAGACCAAAGCGGACAAACCCGTTTGGTACTTCATGAACTGATTAACACCATTATTATCGGATTTATTCTGGTAACGTTGGTGCTCATGTTTTTTATGGGTGTAACCAATGCTGTGTTTGTTGCGCTTTCTGTACCACTCTCCATGTTTATTGCATTTTTGGTTATGCCCAGCATTGGCTTTACCATGAACATGATGGTACTTTTCTCTTTATTGCTGGCATTGGGTATTGTGGTAGACGATGCCATTGTTGTAATTGAAAATACGCATCGGATTTTTAACAACGGCAAAGTCCCGATTATACAGGCTGCCAAGCAGGCAACAGGTGAGGTTTTTCTTCCCGTTCTTTCAGGAACTATGACCACTCTTGCACCTTTTGTCCCTCTGGCCTTCTGGGGTGGTATTGTTGGTAAGTTTATGTTCTTTCTGCCCATAACACTTATTATAACATTACTTGCTTCATTGCTGGTAGCTTATATTATTAACCCTGTTTTTGCGGCTGATTTTATGAAACCGCATGATGCCGAACACGAAAAGAAAAAGGGTTACAAAGGCTTGCTGATAAGCTGCGCTTTTTTTGTGGTGCTGGCAGTTATTTTTTATGCAAGCGGATCAACAGGCATGGGCAATTTTACTGTGTTTATTATGTTGCTGGTTATTCTTAACCGTTTTGTTCTTGACAGAGGAATTAAAGGTTTCCAGAATAAGGTGTGGCCTGCTGTGCAGAATATTTACGAATCAATTGTTACCTGGGCATTAAAGGGATGGAGACCGGTTGGTTTTCTTATTGGCACCGTTGGATTGCTCTTCTTTTCATTCTGGGTTGTATCTGTCAGCAATATAAAAGTGGTTTTCTTTCCAAAGTCAGACCCTAATTTTATATATGTTTATCTTAACCTGCCTATAGGAACAGATGTTGCTTACACCGATTCTATTACACGCATTGTTGAAAACCGGGTTTATGAAGTTGTGGGCGAAGACAATCCTCTTGTTTCTTCTATTATCAGCAATGTGGCTATTGGCGCAACTGACCCTACTGAAGGCGACCGCACAACTGCTCCCAACAAAGGGAAAGTTTCGGTTTCTTTTGTTGAATTTGGGAAACGAAACGGACAAAGCACAGCTGTTTATTTAGACAAAATACGTGAGGCTTTAAAAGGTATTCCAGGAGCTGAAATAACAGTTGATCAGGAACGTAACGGTCCACCTGTTGGCAAACCGGTAAACATTGAAATTTATGGCGATGACTTTACCGAGTTGGCAAATGCTTCAAATGGAATTAAAAGATATTTAGACTCTTTACAGATTGGCGGTGTAGAAGAATTAAAATCGGATTTGCAAAACAACAAGCCCGAATTGGTTATTGATATTGACCGTGAGCGCGCCAACCGCGAAGGAATTTTTACGGGACAAATCGGCTCTGAAGTGCGCACGGCAGTGTATGGTAAAGAAGTATCCAAATTCCGTGACGATAATGATGATTACCCCATTATGTTGCGCTTTATTGAACCTCAGCGCAACGATATTGATGCATTGATGAACATGAAAATTACCTACCGCGATATGACTACGTTTGGCATACGCCAGATACCACTTTCATCGGTAGCAAAAGTTCATTATC
>CANJWH010000001.1 GCA_947478465.1 Bacteroidota bacterium | reverse complement strand
TTACGGAAGGTTTCAAATTCAATATCCAGTTCTTTATTAGTGTAAGGAACGGTGATTAACTGTGAGTGAATAAACACTTCGTTGTTTTTGAAATAAGTAAGATGAACTGTGAAATTCCCTCTGTGTTCTTCCTTCACGGGAATGGTAAGCAAACGTTGTTCGTTATTGAGTGTGAGCCATTGTTTTTGTGAGATAAAACTTTTGTTAGCAACAGCATCAAACTGTTCAACTTCATATAACACTTTTACATCCTTATAAGAAGAACCTATCAGTATCTTCGCCTCTTCTCCCGGCTCTCCGCTTATTTTAATAGGCGAAAACCAATCAGCAGTAGTAGTCGGCATCTGTGTTTCTTTGTCAGAGAACAAGGTGAAATAATTCAGCGTTTTTACTTCTTCACCGTATTTATCTTTTGAAATAGTTTCCGCTAAATACAAGCCCTGTGCAAGTGAGGAGAGTTTATCTGATTTGAAAAGTTTATCTTTCTCGGTATCAAAACTTACTTTCAGAACTTCTTTTTCACGGGCGAAATTCTCTGTGTTATTTTCATCTTTATAAACCGCATCCGGGAAATCTGCTTTGAATTGTTCTTTGGTGTAAATGAACAGATCAGGCTCTGCCCACTTGCGTTTGCGCAAAATGTCATTCGGAGTTTTCAGCTTGTAAATGGTTAGCGTTCCTTTGGCTGCTTCAAACTCTCCGGCAGGGTTGGTAGTATTAATCGTGAAATCTTTCTTTGCTTCGCGGTTCACTGTTTCAGAAATATCCAGTAAGAGGTTCAACGCTGTATAACCTATGGTTACTGATGTTTCGGAGCTACGGGTTTCGCCTGTTATGTCCACTACATCGGCATAAATGGTGTAGGTGAATGAAGGCTTGTATTCTTTTTTAATGCTGCGGTCGGGAATGGCTTCAAACGAAACTTCAAAGTCTCCGTTTGCATCAGTAGTGGTAGTTCCGTTCAGTATCTCCATACTTTCTGTGGGCGGAAACCAACCGCGTTTGCAATACCAGGGATAAGGAAAGTAGGCGCTCCGCACCACACGGTATTTCACCTCTGCACCATCAATGTTAGAGCCAGCATAGGCTTTTGCACTGCCTTTTGCTTTTACTGTTTCGCTAAGTTTAAATGTTCCTGAAAAAGGTTTGAACGTTACTTCAAATTTCGGGCGTTTGTATTCTTCCACTTGTACAGAAAGTGAACCAGTCTCGTTCTGTATGGTCATGCTGCCGGTTAAAACACCTGTTGGCGCAGTAAATGTTCCGTTAAAAGTGCCGTATTCATTGGTGGTTAAATCAAGCGAAGCAACTTTCTCGTAATTGACATCAAATAAAGTAACCGTTGTTTTTGAATTTGTAACAATGTTCTGGTTATTACCATCTTTTTCAATAAGTATGCCTTTAAAATAAATGGTTTGTCCTGGGCGGTAGATGGCGCGGTCGGTAAAGAAGTGCGTGCTTTGTGTTTTAGGTGTGCGTTGTTCACCATAGTAATACGAGTAAAACGAATTATCGGTAAACAATTCATCTCCGTTATAATTCAATTGCACAATGTAATTCTCGCGTTCCAGTTTTCCTTTCACAGTAAATTGTCCATTGGCATCGCTGGTGTAAACACCGCTTTTACGTGTGTCATATTCGCGTGAAGCATAGTTGTAATACTCTTCCCACAATTGTGCTTTCACTCCTTGCAAAGGAGTTCCTGAACTGCGCGAAACCACTACAAAGCCTCGGTTACCTTTTTCTTCCTGACGACTGGAGAATGCAATATCTGAAAACGATGTTATAGTATAAGCGACTGCATTCCCATCTGCAGAAAAATCAGCAGAGGTAGAAGCAAATACAACATACAAACCTGTTTTCATCGGAGGCAGCTTCAGCTCTGCTGAGTGGGTGTTAAAGTCTCCTTCATCAGGTAAAGTAAAGTCAGTTTCACTTACTGATTTTGAAATGTTGAAGAGTTCTTTTATTTGCTCATCACCGTAATATTTTCTGCGAAACTTTTTATACTTTTCGTAGTCAAGTGTTGCGATGCGGAAATAAACCTTTGCTGATTTTTCTCCTGCTTTTGAAAGATTGGTGTAATTGATCAACGCCAGAAAAGGTTTATTGGGAAGGTTAACGCGCTCGGTGTTAAACGTCAGACTTTTTTGGGTAATGCTGGTAAGCAGTGTGCGGCAATTGCTTGCCCCGAAGGAAGACGAGAAGCGGCTGATAGCTTCGTTGCATTTATCAAACGCTGCTTTCTTTTTCCATTTAATCGTTTCATCATCACCTGCTTTGTAGTTAGCGCCTTTGGTATAAAGCTCGTTTGCTATCTCATACGAAATTTCGGTGGAGACCGGAAAGGCAATGTGTTGCTGTTCTGACTTTTCAAGTGCGGCAAGATAGAGACTGTCTTTGTTTGCATCTACCGAATGGCTGCGAATGAAACGTAAACGTTTCAAATCGGCATCTACCAGTGCATCTGGGTTTTTATCTTCGCTATGGAATTTTATAACATCGCGCAGCAATAATACTGCGTGATATTCCAACGATGTGCTGTCGGGAGTAGTAATGTTCAGAGCAGCAAACTCTTTTGCAGCAGAAAAATATTTCGCGCCTTCTATCTCAAATTTAAAAGCAGGTTGGGTTAAACCTGTTTCTTCGTTCATGTAAAAATCAATGGCGCGGTGGACAAGAAAATCATACACGGTAGGGCGTAACTCGCGTGCGTTGCGGCTTTCCATCAGCACAGCATCAAAGGTGGAGATGGGCAACTCCTTCAGTTTATCTGCTTCTTCCAGACTTTTGCGGTAGTGGAAATCTACCTGAGTAACAATCTTCTTCAAATCCCAGGTGCTTAAATCTTCGGGCACAAAGTCAACAGTTTCGGTGCGGTCCATAAATATCCAGCGGTTTTGCTCATAGTAACTCCAATACGATTGTGCAAGAATTGAATGCAGCACAGGCTTTACGGGATACTTAGCATTCTTCAGTTCTCCTTCGAGTTCAAGTATGCTTTTCTTCAGGGCATCTTCTTCGAGGTAAGAACTGAACTTCATTTTATGTATAATAGCTTTGATGAACTGCGGTGCATTATTCGTCTTTTTCGAATCATTGAAAATTTCAGTTATCACTTCCAGTGCAGATTTGGTCAATCCTTTTCTGGTAAGCGAATCCACTTTTGCCCATTGCTTTTCATAGTTTTCGTTCTTGATGATGTAGTTGAACTTATTGTTGCGAACACTATTGGTGATGCTGAAGGCAGTTAACAGCATAAGCAACAGGGAAGCTGGCAGGAGGGCGTATTTTAAGGTTTTCATCGAGTAGGTTTTCGGCTAGTACATGACAAAGATGCGGAAAAGAGAAAGATTCCATAAAACTGAAAACAAGTTCCTTTCTTTCTCCAATAAAAGGACGAGTAAAAACTAATTTGCTCTGTTACTTTATCGCAAACCTCAAACCCGCATAAACCACCGCTCCCATCCCTGGGCCCCATACCATTGAAGCATCAAAGTAAGGGCCGAAAGGATCTGCAGCCGCTACAATAGCACCGCGTTGCATAAAATTGGTCAGGTTCTCGCCTCCAATGTAAACCTCAAAACGTTTGAACTTTCTGGTTACCTGTGCATTGATGGTAAAGTAGGGCTTAGAATAATTTGCCCGCTGATATTCCGCAGGGTTCTCTGTTGTTCCCGGAAGTCGGCTACGTCCGAAACGTTGCAGCGTTAAGTCAAACTTCCATTTCTCGAATCGTGTGAAGTAGGCAAAGTTCAGCAACATCCTTCCCGCTGTGGTCATCGGTTTGCGCATCAATGTTCCCGAGTAAGTGCTGCGTACATCGTAGTACTTATAAGCCGCCTTTACCGAAAATTGTTTCAGCGGCTCTATCGCAGCTTCTACCTGAAAACTGCTGGAATATGATCTTCCATCTAAATTATAAAAGCTCACTTCGCGTGCACTGTAATCCAGATCAACCACCACCTGGTTTAGAAAATTAGTATAGAAATAATCAGCGCTGATGCTTGCCTCTCTTCCAAATAAACGAAAACCCTGGCTTAACGAAACACCATAGTTCCACGCAATTTCGGGCAACAGTTTTTCTTTAATAATTACTGTGCGTGCGCTTGCCAGCACCGAAGCATTTTCGGCAAAAGGGTTGGCTACACGAAATCCCCGCCCCACTGCCACACGAAAAACAGTTTGCTCGGCAAGATTTATTTTAATGTTCACCCGCGGGTTAAACATAAAACCATAAAGGTTGTGATAATCTCCTCGCACACCCGCAACAAACGAAAACGTTGACAGGTTGTTATAACTGTATTCTGCAAACGCACCAGGAACAATTTCTCTGCGAGTGAAAGTTGAATCGTTGTATGTTTCAACAAAATCATCCAGCAAAAAACTAAACCCGGCTCTTATCTTATTATCTGCGTTCACAATTTTATTCTGATAAATCAGATTAGCGTAAAGCGTTTTCTCTGTTCCCGAATAACGCTTCAATCCAAACGAAGAAACTATTTCGTTATAGCGTGCAGAAGTGATTAAACCTAAACTTCTGTCAGGGTTTCCCGGAAACATCAATCCTGTTTTGTTACTTACTTCCAATTGTTTGGTTTGAATTTTTATCATGTACTTATCAATCGTCCCGTGATTGGAATGCTCTTCATAAGCCTTGTCGGTTTGTCCGCCCGTTTTGTTTTCATACACTCCTTTTAAATTCAGTTGCATTTCTATTCGTTTACCGCTGTGATATTTCCAACGATTGAAAAAGTTGTATTGCTGCTGCATGGGTGTATCCATAAAACCATCGTAGTTATTATCGTTCTGCCTTAAAACAGTATTGCCATGCAGAAATAACATTGTAGTCAGCTTCTCGTTAAATTTTGTTCCAGTGTGAATATTCACCTCTCCCCTTCCTCCCGAACTCCCGTAAATATTCACAAAAAGTTTATCTGCTTTCTCTGCATCGGGCTTCAGAAATTCAAGATTTATTTGTCCGGCCATCTGCTCATAACCATTAACCACCGAGCCCGTTCCTTTTGATACCTGAATAGATTCTATCCACGTTCCGGGAACAAAGCCCAGACCGTAAGCAGAGGATAAACCCCTTATCATCGGAATCATTTCTCCTTGTATCTGCGTGTAGATTCCGTCCAATCCCAGCAACTGTATTTTCTTAGCTCCTGAAACGGCATCTGTATAAACCACATCCACAGAGGCATTGGTGGTAAAGCTTTCACTCAGATTGCAACAGGCAGCTTTCTGTAATTCTTTGCTTGTTATTTTTTCCGTCAATATCGGGTCTATCCGTGAAATAAATGTGCTTTGTTGCTTTCCCTGAATAGTTACCTGACTTAACTCAACACTGCTTTTCAGCTTAACAGTTAGAAATGTTTCGTTGGAAATACTAAGCGTGTCGCTTACATAACCGGTAAAACTTATCACCAGTTTTGTTTGCGTTTGTGCGTTTCTGCTCAGCGTGAATTTGCCGTCAACTCCGGTAACTACACCTTCGTTTGTCCCCAGCCAATGCACGTTTGCAAAGGAAAGCGGAGCTTCTTTTTTCTGTTCGTCAATTCCATAAACAATTCCTTGAAGGGTTTGTGCAAAAGCCAAACCCGGCAAAGAGAGGAAGACGACAAATAGTTTTATAAATCTGTTTTTCATGTTCTTTTGTTTTGTCTCGTATCTTCATGCTGAACTTGTTTCAGCATCGTTAAAGTCAAAGACCCTGAAACTGGTTCAGGGTGACGTTAGCCGACAAAAATGTCAGCTACAAAAAAAAAGAGAATCAAATACGAAAAACCGATACGAGAATAAGAATGTCTTTCCCTGGAATAAGAGGCGGAGCATGATCTACCTCCACAAGTTGCGCTGTTGCAACTTCAGTAAAAATAAAAACAGGAAGTGTGAAATAATCAGCAATAAAATCAAGTTTAAAGTTGATGTTGCTGACAATGGTTTGAATATCCAACTTGAAATAGTCGGTTGAATAATCGCAGCACTGAGTCTGAACGGTATCTGCTTCTTTGCTTTCTTTTTCGCAACAATCAGCACTTTGAAAAAAAGAAATCTTAACAACACCACTTACTAAGCAAACCATTTTGTGTGCGGTAATGCCAATACTCATCACCAAGATGAGCATTGCCATTGCTATAGAAAAGTATTTACGTAAGCTGTTCATTAATACAAAAGTAAACAATTTATTTCGAGAAGTGTTTGCGGGTAATCACCTTCAACAGTTCGCGTTCCAGAATGAACTGTGTTATTTTTTCCACCGCATCAGCGAAAGAATTGCGGGCAAATATTTCGTTTGCTTTCTTTTCGCTCAGGTCTATGGTATAAAGCAATTGCGAGAACTTGTTGCGGTTGTTTTCCAGCAAGTTCCTTAAAACGGGCTTCACCTGCAGAAACAATTCATCGTAAGCAGTGGCAGTGTTCCCTGAAAACGAAATTTCTATTCCGTTGGAAGCAAAATCTTTTTCCACCTGCGCAGCAGTCAGGCGGATGATCTCTTCGTTATTTTTGTAAATGGAAAGATTGGATTGCATGTTTTTACCGAAAGGACGCTAAAAGCGCTAAGTAATTTCAGGTTTGCAGCACCAGGCGTTCTACAGGTGTGTTTTCAATAATATGCTTCTGAATTATTTCTTCCACATCACTAAGTTGCACGTTGCGGTAATAAACCCCTTCAGGGTAGACAACTAAAGTTGGTCCGCTTTCACAGGCATCCAGACAGCCTGCTCGTTGTGCGCGCACTTCTGTTTTCAACCCTTTGTCAAGCAATGATTTTTTGAAGGCGGCAACCAATGCAAGCCCATGCTTTTCACCGCAGCTTTCACTTTCTCCTGCTGCACGCTCGTTGGTGCAAATGAATATGTGCTTTTTGAATTTCAACTTTGGCGTTGCATTAATTGTTCGGCAAAATCGGTCAGCGCTTTTTTCTTTTTTGAATCAACGTTTACTTTCTCCAATGACAAAAGAGCCTTTTTATAAAACTTCTGCATTTCTTTTTCTGCAAGTTTCTTTACTTCTAATTGATGATAAATCGCTTTCACTCCCTCTACTTTTTTCTGCTCATTCTTTTCGCTAAGTAATAGCTTTAGTTTAGCAGTAGTTTTATTGTCTGCCAATTCAAATGCTTTTAACAAAAGGAATGTTTTTTTATTGGAAATAATATCACCACCTGCTTGTTTCCCCACTTTTTCTGTTTCTCCAAATACATCCAGAATATCATCCTGCAACTGAAATGCAATACCGGTGTTCTTTCCGAATTCATAAAGCAGTTCAGCATCTTTTTCTTTTGCTCCCGATATTGTTGCTCCGAGTTTCAACGCTGCTCCGAGTAAAACTGCTGTCTTTAACTCAATCATGTACAGGTAATCAGAAATCGAAACATTCTTTTGGGATTCAAAATCCATATCTAATTGTTGCCCTTCACAAACTTGCAAAGCAGTTTTATTAAATACGGGCAGTATCTTTTTCAAAACCGCAGGCTCATAATCACCAAGTAACTCATAAGCCAAAATCAACATGGCGTCACCCGAAAGAATGGCTGTGCTGCTTCCCCATTTCTGCCACACAGTTGGCTTTCCCCTCCTTAGTGGAGCTTTGTCCATAATATCATCATGCAGTAAGGTAAAGTTGTGAAATACTTCCAGAGCAATAGCTGCATCTAATGCTCGTTTATAATTTTTTTTGAAAAGAGAATATCCTAAGAGCGTAAGCAATGGACGCATACGCTTTCCTCCGAGCGAAAGTGTATATGTTATCGGATCGTATAATTGTGATGGCTTAGCGGGGATTTTAAGAGATGCTGCCCGCTGATTTATTTTTTCAAGAAGCTTTTGCATTACAAATGCTCTTAAAGCAGAGAGATAAATTGCCCTTGTTGAATTACTCTTTTCAAACCCTCTTCAAATGAGATTGTTTCACGCTTCAACAGTTGCTGCATTTTTGAGGTGTCGGGCTGTCTGCGAGTCATATCGCCTTCTGTAAGTTCAGGAAGGTGAACAATTTTAGATGATGAACCAGTAACTTTAATAATGATATTAGCCAGATCAAGAATGGTAATTTCTTTTGTGCCGCCAATATTCACAACATCATTAATGTACATATTATTGTAAAAAGCATTGGTGCAGGCTTCTATATTATCTTCAATAAAACAAAAAGTTCGGGTTTGCTTGCCTTCGCCATAAATGGTGATATCGGCATTTTGTAATGCAGCATAAATAAACTTCGAAATCACAAAGTCTTTACTTTGCTTTGGTCCATAGGTATTGAAAAATCTGAATACCGTAAACTCTAAACCAAATTCACGCTGATAAGAGCGCAGGTAAGCTTCTCCAACGTTTTTTACAATAGCATAAGGTAAACGTGAATTTAATGGTGTTGTGTCTTCGTTCTGAGGAAATTCAACAGGCTCACCATAAACCTCTGATGAAGACGAAAAATAAACTCGTCTTACTCCTGTATTCTTGGAAAGATTAAGAATATTTTTTATTCCTGTAATATCTTCTAACACCATTACAGGATTTGAAAGCGTGCGCTTAACACCAACTAATGCTGCATAATGAAATACATAATCAAATGTATATGCATAAAAAACGCTGGAAATATCTTCAAAATGGTTTGCATCGCATTTTATGAACTTTACATTCCTATAAGGTGAATCAGGAAGTTTTTTAAGCGAACCGGTGCGCAGGTTATCAACTATAACCACATAATTATCCGGGTCTTCCGCTAACTTTCCAGCTAATGAACTGCCTACAAATCCGGCACCGCCTGTAACAAGAATTTTTCTCATCGTTTTTATTCGGGTGGCAAAAGTAAATGAAATTTACTCGGGATTCACCTGTTCTTTAGCATTTTTTAATTCCTGAAGATAGAGCACATCAGAGATATCTGCTCCATTTTTGTAATAAAATATTCCCCCCCAATCATGAGTTAGCTTTTTATAACTGGTTTGAATACCATCTATTTTAACGGTGGTTACCAGAATTGTTTTCCCTGCCTCTTTAACAGTTTCTTCTTTATAGAAATTGTTTTTTCTAAGCTCATAAAGAGCTTTAGCCGCTTCCTGTTTCTTGCGAACAACTTCTTCTTCTTTTGCTTTTTGTTCGGCAACAAGCCTTGCTGCTTCCTGTTTTTCGCGTTCTGCTTTTTCTGCAAGTGCGCGCTCTTTTTCTTCCCTGGCTTTTTGTTCAGCCTCTTGCTGCGCTTTGCGTTCGGCTTCTATTTTAGCAATTCTATCTGCCTCTTCTTTGGCTTTCTTTTCCCATTCAGCTTTGATGCGGGCCTGTTCTTCAACTTCCTGTTGTTTGCGCTCAGCCTCTACACGGGCTGCTTCTTCTGCTTTTAATCGTGCTTGTTCTTCTGCTTCTTTACGTTGCTGTTCTGCTTTTACGGTAGCTAATGAATCTGCAAGCGCTTTTTCCTTGTTCTTTTTTTCTAGTTCAGCTTTAAGTCTAGCTTGTTCCTCTTGTTGTTTTATTATCTTTTCAACAGCGGAAATTGAATCTGCAATTTGTTGCTGACGATATTTTTGTTGTGCAGCCAACTGGGCTTCTTGCGTTTTAACCTTTGCTAACGAATCTGCTGTTTGTTGTTGACGATATTTTTGTTGTGCCGCTAATTGAGCCTGCAGTGCTTTTGCGCTAGCTAAGGAATCTGCTATTTGTTGTTGACGGATCTTACTGGCATTTTTAGCAGCAAGCGACTCGTTTGCAAGGCGAATTTTTTCGGCTGCAGCAAGGGAATCTGCCGCAGCTTTTTGTTTTGCTTTTGTTAAAGCAGCCATTCGTGCCTGCTCATCTCTTGCGTTAGCAATTGAATCGGCAACAGCCTTCTGACGTTCTTTTCCCGCTTTTTTCATAGCCAAAGCTTCTGCTTCTTTTCTTGCTTTTTCTTCGGCTGCAAGGCGTATGGCTTCTGTTTTTGAGTTGGCAATTGAGTCTGCTACAAACTGTTGGCGGGCAAGCAATTCTGCCTCTGCTCGTTTCCGGGCTTGTTCAGCTTTTGCCAGCTCTTTCAATTTTTCTTCTTCTGTTTTCTTTAATTCTGCAGCTTGTTTGCGCTTTTCCATTTCCCTGTCCAGAATAAGTTGCACAGCAGCCAACGAATCAAGCCTTGCCTTTTCTTTTGCCTGTGCCGCAAGCAATAGCTGCTGTTCGGCATCACGCTTTGCCTGTTCTTCCTTTTGTTTGACTTCTGCTTCCAATCTGCGCTTTTCAGCTTCTGCACGTAATTTTTCTTCTTCTATTTTTCTTAATCTTTCACGTTCAGCTGCGTCTGACATTTGTTTTTTCCATTCGTCAAGGTCGTAATTTACAGTTACAAAGCCTCCTTCGTTTTCTTTATAAAGCACACCGCCAGCGCTTTGTTCCCATTTTTTCTTGCCTTTTGCATCTGCTGTCAAAGGGTTTAAGTCTATTTCTATTTGTTTGGTGAATGTTTCATTCTCCTTGTTCTTTGGAACTTCGGTAATAAAGTTAAAAGTCTTGGTGGTAGAGCCCGGTAGGCCCGCGCTTATCACATATTCAGCTCCCAAGTCCAGTTTAGCCTTGAATTTACCTGCTGAATTAGTTGTCCGGTAAAGCAACTTGCCTTTATCTCTGAAAATCTTCACTTCTGCCCCCTCAACAGGCTTTCCTGCGCTGGTTACAATACCATCAACCATCAATGAACCCCCTTCTTGAGCAAAAGACGAAAGCGCAGAAACCACCCATATGGTTAGTAAAAGGAAGTTTCGGCTAAAGCATTTCATTATTGGTCGTAATAATAACAGGTTTTCGTCTTATTTTCCGCTTGGAACGGGCAAAAATACAAAAAAGAGGCATTCATCGGAAGGTATCTAAAACTCGGACGGAAAGAATGGTATTTTTTGTCTTGTTATTAACCTGATTAGTCTAATTTTTAAAACTTATCCACAACCCGATGTGTAATAATAGGCAATTGAAGTGATTTGGTTTTAAACACACGCAAAGCTCCTTCAACATAAAAAATAAGTATTAACAGTTTAAATAAATAAGAAGATGAGACAAGCACTAACAAACTACATGCCCCAGCAAATGCCTGAGAGCAGACAGCAAACGGATAACCTGATGATTAAAGCTAATTACCAGCTTATCCAGTTAAAAACTGACGACATTCTTTTTATCAAAGCTTTGGCGGATTATGTTATCATAAAAACCACCACCGGAAAATACATAACTCTTAGCACCATGAAAGACATGTGCGATAGCCTGCCAGGCAACAAATTTGTACGCACACACCGTTCATTTATTGTGAACATGGAAAAAATTCACCTGATTAAAGGTTCAAGCCTTATCATCAGCGATAACAATATTCAGTTTACTGTTCCTATTGGAAGAGTTTATAAAAAAGCATTAAAAGCTACATTGAATTCTTAGTTGGTTTAGGTTTGATGTGATAGCCCCGTTGTGTTTTAGGTTCACAGCGGGGCTTTTTTATGGAATAAAGAAAAAGCCCATCACTAGAAACGATGGGCTTTTTTCATGATTCGTTTTTGAATCTATTTTTTGTTTGCTTCCTTAATATACTGCTCGAGCGCCATTGTCATGGAAGGGGCAGAAGGAACAGGTGCGCTGATGTCAAGATACAAGCCAGCTTCTTTTACTGCCTGCGATGTAGTAGGACCAAAAGCTGCAATACGGGTTTTATTTTGTTTGAACTTAGGGAAGTTCTGAAACAATGATTTTATTCCGGCAGGGCTGAAGAACACCAACACATCGTAATTAACATTTGCAAGATCGCTAAGGTCACTGCAAACGGTGCGATAAATAACAGCACGTGTAAACTTTATATGATTTTTTTCGAGGAGAACTGGTATCTCTTCTTTCTGAATATCCGAAGAAGGCAACAAAAATTTTTCGACTTTATGCTTTTTAATAATGTCAATCAAATCGTTAAACGTCTGTTTACCATAAAAAATTTTGCGTTTGCGGTAAAGCACATATTTCTGCAAATAAAAAGCTGTGCTTTCAGAGATGCAGAAATATTTCAATGTTTCAGGAACCGAGACGCGCATTTCTTTACACATGCGGAAAAAATGGTCAACCGCATTTCGGCTCGTCATAATAATAGCTGTGTAATCAGGAAAATGAATTCTGTCTTTACGAAATTCAGCAGCGGAAATTCCTTCAACATGAATGAAGGGGCGGAAATCAATTTTTACGTTGTGCTTTTTTGCAAGGTCAAAATAAGGAGATTTATCTGTTTCGGGTTTGGGTTGCGAAACAAGAATTGACTTAACCTTCTCCTTTACTTTAACTTTTTCGGCCTTTTGTAGTTGTTTACCCATGCACCTTAACCAACAAAATTCTGCGTTTTTAGGCTGTGTGTTTTAAAATAATTTTCGCTAACACCATAGCCGGCAAAATTTCGAGGGTGCAAAAATAGAAAAATAAATAGAACTTATTAAAGCCTTGCTTAGTCAAGCCTATATTTAAACCGCGAATTAATCTGGCAATATAGCTTATTGCAAAAAGAATAATTCCTATATAGATAAAAATTGCTTGCGGAAAAAAGTTAGCATATATCAAGCAAATCAATATTGGCAGAAGAGCAAGGCCAAGCGCTTTGTTGTAAAGAAAAATATGAAAATTGTAGAAATAGAATTCGTTTTGTGCGTTAAAAACAAAACCTGTTAATTCTGAAATAAGAATTCTTAAAGCAAATATGAAAAAAACAACACCTGTAATTTTACCAAACACAAGAAATCCTTCTCCTGAAAACAATAGTAAGTTGAAGTGGTTGCTCACCAGAAAAAGAAAAGCTGAACTAGAGAAAAGAAATATTATTGTAAGAAACACCGAAACCCGCTGCGAAAGCACTTTTTCTTCGCGCACCAATTGCGAAGCAAAACGCATGTCTAAAACTGCTCTAAAAAATTCAGTAAATCTTTTAGGGTACGATGCTCTGAGGTAGGTAATAATTACCACACAGCCCAGCAATAAAACAGTTATCCAACCGGGGTAAAAATTAGTTGTTTCTACAGGAATTTGATTAACAGGTTTTAATTGATGTCCTGTGAATAATGAAACTACAGGAACTTCTGCTATGACTGTATCCTGTTTCGGAAGAGTATCAACAAATGCAGTGGTTTCTTCAGCTTGTTTTGGCTTTGTTTTAGGTGCATCAGCTTTTACAACTGCGGCTTTTTTTAAACTGTCCGATGAGGAATCTTTCTGCACCGTTTGCTTTGCAGTGCTATCTTGCGGAATGATTTGTTGTTGCTGAATCACTTTTTGATGAACTTTACCCCAACAAAATTAGTTGAAATACTTTCGTGCCTTGCAACAATTTCTCTTTTATTATCTTGCTCCCAAAGAACTGAAATGGCTGATACAAATAACAAACATACCAATGCATTAATAAACGAGAGCAGTCCTTACCTATTGCAACATGCACACAATCCTGTTAATTGGTTTCCCTGGGGTGATGAGGCTTTGAAAAAAGCCAAAGAAGAAAATAAACCTTTACTCATCAGCATTGGTTATTCGGCTTGCCACTGGTGTCATGTAATGGAACATGAAAGCTTTGAAAACGAAGAAGTGGCTGCGCTTATGAATGCTCATTTCGTTTGCATAAAAGTTGACCGCGAAGAGCGACCTGATGTGGATGCGGTCTATATGACTGCCGTGCAACTGATGAACGGACAGGGCGGTTGGCCGCTCAATTGTTTTGCTTTGCCTGATGGAAGACCCGTTTATGGCGGAACCTATTTCCCGAAACAAAATTGGATTCAGATATTGCAGAATATCGATAGCCTTTACCGCAACCAACCCGAACGCATGCTTGAGTATGGAGAGAAACTAAGTGCAGGTATAAAGCAGAGCGATTTGATAGAAATGAATACTTCACCTTCTGATTTCCATGTTTCGGATTTGGAAAAGATGATGGAAAACTGGGTAAAACGTTTTGATAATCTTGATGGCGGTCCAGATAAAGCACCCAAGTTTCCTATACCAAATAACTACCAATTTTTATTGCGCTATGCACATTTGAAAAAAGATGAAACTCTTTTGAAGCATGTAACTCTTACGCTTGAGAAAATGGCATTCGGTGGAATTTACGATCAGATAGGAGGAGGCTTTGCCCGCTACAGCACTGACCGCTATTGGAAAGTTCCGCACTTTGAAAAGATGTTGTATGACAATGCACAATTAGTTTCCCTTTATTCAGAAGCATACCAGCTCACAAAAAATCAGCTTTACAAAGAGGTAGTTTATGAAACGCTGGAGTTTATTGAACACGAAATGACTTCACCCGAACATGCTTTTTATTCAGCACTGGATGCCGACAGTGAAGGTGAGGAAGGGAAATTTTATGTGTGGACAAAAGAAGAGTTGGAAAAGCTTTTGAAAGAAAACTACGATTGGGTTGCTGATTATTACAACATCAACGAAACGGGTTTTTGGGAACATGGGAATTATATTTTGTTGCGCACTACACCTGATGAAGTATTTGCAAAAGCGCATGGATTTTCGTTGGAAGAGTTGAAAAAGAAAGTAAAATCTGTAAACACTACTCTACTTGCCGAACGTGCAAAACGCATTCGTCCGGGATTGGACGACAAACAACTGACCTCATGGAATGCCCTGATGTTAAAAGGCTATACAGATGCATACCGTGTTTTTCGTGAAGATAAATTTTTGAATGCAGCTGTTGCCAACGCCAATTTTATTTTGCAAAAACAGAAAAAAAGTGATGGCGGATTGTGGCATAATTACAAAAACGGAAAATCAACTATCAATGGTTTTCTTGAAGATTATTGCTTTACGATTGAGGCATTTGTTTCGTTATACGAAGTAACGTTAGATACAAAATGGTTGACCGAAGCAAAGCAATTAACTGATTATTGTTTCGCACATTTTCACGACAAAAAAAGCGGAATGTTTTTCTTCACATCTGATGAAGACGATGTGTTGATTACCCGAAAATGCGAAATCAATGACAATGTAATTCCTGCATCCAATTCATCACTTGCACGCAGCTTATTTGTATTGGGAAAATTGTTTGATGAGGAGCATTATCTGCAAACTTCTGAGCAAATGTTAAAGAATATTATTCCTTCCATTACATCTTACGGACCGGCTTATTCCAACTGGGCAATACTGGAATTAAATCATATTTTTCCGTTTTATGAAGTGGTGGTGTGTGGTGAAAACGCAATGAACAAACTTCAGCAACTGGAACAACATTTTATTCCCAACAAATTAATTTGCGGTTTGAATAGACAAGATGGTAACAAACTACTTCCGCTCACAGAAGGAAAATATGTTGCAGGCAAAACAATGATTTACATTTGTGTTAACAAAACATGCAGGCTGCCCCACGAAGAAGTTATGCAGGCATTAGAAGAGATGAAATAAATTCTCTTATTTTTGATTTACGATTATGAAAAAAGATATTGAACATCCCGAGGTGGAAGACATTGCTGTGGCAGTGGTAAAACAAACGAATGATCTGGGCGAAGAAAACTGGTATGCTTATTTTCTGAACCTGAAAAACGTGACGGTAGAAAACGTGCTGGTTACTTCGCGCGGGTATGGAGTACTGGACAATGAGGAAATAAAAACTTCAACACTGCGCCATTTTCTGGAAGACGTGCCGCCTATGACCGCCATGAAAATTGAACTCATCATGGATAACGTTTTCGGACTGAGTAATGAGTACTGGGTGAGCTTTTACATCGGTAAAACCATTTACGATAAGAAATATATATTTCTTCCTGAAAGCATTATTGAAGACAATTTCACCCACATTCCCGTTCTGGAAACCGCGGGCGTAATGATTAAGTAAGCAAGTGTTAGAAAACATTAACATACACGATGTATTATTTCTGGACATTGAAACTGTTCCGGGTGTTAATGGCTACAAAAATCTTTCACCCAAAATGAAAGAGTTGTGGAATCACAAAGCAGGTTTTTTGAAAAAATCAGAAGAGGATACGCCCGAGTTGCTTTACAATCGTGCAGGTATTTATGCCGAGTTCGGAAAAATAATTTGCATAGGTGTTGGCTTTTTCAATCCCAACGCTAAGAAGAAAAAGGAATTTCGCCTTACTGCATTTTATGGCGATGACGAGAAACAATTGCTTCAGGATTTTGCCGCATTATTGAACAAACATTTTAACGGGCCCGAACATTTATTGTGCGCTCACAATGGAAAAGAATTTGACTTTCCTTTTCTTGCCCGCAGAATGCTGGTGAACAAAATCAAGATACCTTTCATTTTAGATGTGGGAGGCAAAAAGCCCTGGGAAAATACCTTGCTTGACACCATGCAACTGTGGCGCTTTGGCGATTACAAACATTACACTTCGTTGCAACTGCTTGCCGCGCTGTTTAATATTCCCACGCCCAAAGATGATATGCAGGGTAGTGATGTACATCGCGTTTACTGGCAGGAAAACGATTTGCACCGCATAGCTACTTATTGCTGCAAAGACACGCTTACTGTTGCGCAGCTTTATCTCTCTTATCGCGGTGAAGATTTGCCAAAGGATAAAGAAATTGTTTTAGTATTGTAGAATATGAACATTGAAAAACTGCGCAAGCTCTGTCTTTCTTTTTCTCATGCCACCGAAGAGGTGAAATGGGGAAATGACCTGTGTTTTTGTGTAGGCAAAAAAATGTTTTGCGTTACCGGCTTATCGGGAAATTTTAAAGTTTGCCTTAAAGTAAATAACGAGGAGTTTGCAGAACTTTCTACCTCGCAGGGCATAATTCCTGCTCCCTATCTTGCACGTTATAAATGGATTTTAGTTGAAAATGATAGTCGTTTTTCTGAGCGCGAGTGGGAACATTATATAAGACAGAGTTATGAATTGGTAAAAACAAACCTTCCGAAAAAAGTAGCTGAAACACTACTATAAAATACTTCGTCATGCTGAACTTGTTTCAGCATCTGGTCAATACCCTGTAGACATTGCGCCAGCCTCTACTGATAATGAGACCCTGAAACAAGTTCAGGGTGACGACTAAACCTAAACAACAACACTATGAAAACCTACAAAAACTGCCAGAGCTGCGGAATGCCACTAAACAAAGACGAAAAAGGCGGAGGAACAAATGCTGACGGAACTAAAAGCGGGATGTATTGCAGCCATTGCTACGAAAACGGAAAATTCACCATGCCCGATATGACTGTAACTCAAATGCAGGAACTGGTAAAAGGCAAACTAAAAGAAATGGGATTCCCCGGGTTTCTGGCAGGCTTTTTTACCAAGGGAATCCCAAAACTGGAGCGTTGGAAAAAGAGTTAATCTTTTTTTCCTGAACCTAAAATCAGGCCTATTAGACCGCAAGCCAATCCCCATAAAATGGTGTTTACCACTATGTCTATAACCAACAATTTGGTGGTGTACATGTCAATAAAAAATGCCACGTAAGACAAGTCATAGCCTAGTATTAATAAAAAACTAAGCATAGCACCAACAGTTAAGGCATCCATAAATGATTTCTTGCCCATTTTGTCAAGAACAAAAGCAAGCATAAGGCTCCAACACAATTGCCATGCAGCCAGCACAGGCAAATCAGGCGGGTTTTTCATTAAACCATCATAGGCGTGCGACATCTCGCCAGCCATCATATCCATTAATAACATTCCGAAAATAATCCAGCCGCCAAAAAAGACAACCAACGTTGAGGCTAATGCGCCAAGTAAAACTTTTACATTCATGGTTTGAGGTTTTAGAGTCCCCGCCTAAAGCGAGGAGAGGTTTGTAAAGCAAACTTATAAAAATATTTTTCTGAAGCAGGAAGAACGGAGGATATTTTATGAACAGGCAACTGTTCTGAAACTAAAGCCCAGACCTCAGGTTCCTGAACGTTGAGGTTATGTGTTGTTTTGAAGTTTTCAATATAAACTATACGATGAACAGCTATATGAACGCACTCTAAACGTAAGTGAACGCACCCTAAATCCAAGTGAACGCACATTAAAGCTGAATGAACGGTGATTATGTCTGAGTGAACGCACCCTAAGCCCAAGTAAACGCACTCTAAGTCTAAGTGAACGCACATTGAAACTGAGTGAACCGTCTCTAAACCTAACTGAACGCACTCTAAATCTAAGTGAATGCTATTTATACCTTTTATGAAAGGGTATGTAAATGCTTAAACAGATATGTAAAAATAAGATTGAAGCCGGGTTACTCTATTATCAGCTTCTCCCAAAAAACCACTTCCTCTTTTTCTTTTACCCTCAGCAGGTAAACACCTTGTGAAAGGTTTAAAGGAATGGTTGTTTGTTGCCCTTGCGCTACGCTTTGGGCAACAAGCCGCCCCACAGCATCATAAACCTCAACCGATAACTGATTACCGGTTACCGATAACTGCTCAATAGTAATTTGGCTGCCGGCAGGGTTGGGGAAGATTTTAAGTTTTGGTTTTTCTGTTTCGGGTATGCCGGTGGTGGTGTCTAAGTTTACGGAGACATCGTCTATATAGTATCCTGCAGCTTTCCAATAATGAGGTAATCCCGGTGGTGGTTCTCCTCCCCCGCTGACAAATATCGTATCAGTATTTTCATGCCCGTCAAAATTGCCAATGGTCATAAACTGCTCTCCACCATCAGCAAAAAAACTCCCTTCAATTTTTGTCCAGCCTTCTTTATTATCTAAAAAATCAGTTCCGGTATATTTAACTTGTGGCTCATAACCAAGCAAAGTAGTGATATTAGTTGGCGGCTGATTTTGAGAAAAGTATACGCCAATATTTTTTATAGCGTACCAACAGCTATCAATCATACTTACATAAAATTCCACATTATATTTTTTTCCAGTTATTAAAGGACTTGTCAATTCAACTCCAGCAAATTGACTTTCATACCCAGAATTAATTACCCATTCACTAAAGCCTATGTAAGCTTGTCCTGTCAAGGGATTTTCCCATCCATATTTATTTCCTGGAGCAGTAAAACCATTTGCCCCACACTCATGAAAATAACTGACTCCGTCATATACTGAAGTCCAAGGTTCAGCTAAAAAGATTGCTCCATTTGTAATAGGACAAGTATCTTTTTCCTCAAAACTCGGGTTCGGCACCAGATTAACCTGCGCCTTTAAAGAAACAGCCCAAACAAAAAGAAAAATAAGGAGGGGGAGGCGCATAAAGCAAAGATAGTTTTTTTTAACTATTCACTTTTTCACCGCAGAGGCACGGAGGCACAGAGAAGAATTATAAGACTCCTTACCTTGAGATAAAAACTCTGCGTCTCTGCGCCTCTGCGGTAAAGTATTTATCTTAGCCCCTCTTTTTAAAAAATCATGGCGCAGAAAGAAACCCTCTTAGAAATAAAAAACCTTGTCACCGAGTTCAAGACCGATGACGAACTAGTGAAAGCCGTTAACGACATCAGCTTTACCCTTGCCCGTGGCGAAACCATTGGTATTGTGGGCGAAAGCGGCTCGGGCAAATCGGTTACCTCGCTTTCAGTGATGCGGTTAATTCCCAATCCTCCCGGAAAAATTTCGGGCGGTGAAATTATTTTTCACTCGAAAGAAAAGGGCGCTATCGACCTGTTAAAGCTTTCAGAAAAAGAGATGCGCGAGATACGCGGCAACGAGATAGCCATGATCTTCCAGGAGCCCATGACTTCGCTGAACCCCGTGTTTACCTGCGGCAGCCAGGTGATGGAAGCCATTATGCTGCACCAGAAAGTAAAGAAGCAGGAAGCAAAAGAAAAAACCATTGCGCTGTTCAAAGAAGTGCAGCTGCCCCGCCCTGAATCAATTTTTGATGCCTACCCGCACCAGATATCGGGCGGACAAAAGCAGCGGGTGATGATTGCCATGGCCATGAGCTGCAACCCCAGCATATTGATTGCCGATGAGCCCACCACCGCGCTGGATGTAACGGTACAGAAAACCATCCTAGACCTGATGCTGAAGCTGCAGACCGAGCACGATATGGGCATTATGTTTATCACCCACGATTTGGGTGTTATTGCAGAACTTGCCGACAAAGTGGTGGTGATGTACAAAGGAAAAATTGTGGAGCAGGGTCCTGTAATGGAAATTTTTGCCAACCCGCAACACCCTTATACGAAAGGGCTTTTAGCGTGTCGCCCTCCATTGGACAGGCGCTTAAAATGGCTGCCCACCGTTGCCGATTTTATGGGCACGGATGAAAACGGGAACATTGTTGAGAAAGCGCATACCATCAGCGAAGTGCTGAACAAAGCGGTGGTAACAAAGGATGAGCGTGATGTTGCACACAAAACACTTTACGCAAAAGAACCTATTCTCAGCATCAAAAATCTTAAAACACATTTCCCTATAAAGTCAGGTTTTTTCGGGAAAACAAAAGATTATGTGAAGGCAGTTGATGATGTAAGCTTTGATGTGTACCCCGGTGAAACACTTGGACTGGTAGGCGAAAGCGGCTGCGGTAAAACAACATTGGGAAGAACTATTCTGCGTTTGATTGAACCCACAGCAGGCGATATTATTTTCAAAGGGAAAAATCTGGTGCAGTTAAATCCTGAGGATATGCGGGCAGTGCGCAAAGATTTACAGATCATTTTCCAGGATCCATATTCATCTTTGAACCCGCGCATCACCATTGGCGAAGCCATTATGGAGCCAATGCAGGTTCACAAAATTTTAGCAAACGATAAAGAGCGCAAAGAAAAAGTGTTGGAATTATTGAAGCGGGTGAACATGGAAGAAAAACATTTCTACCGTTATCCTCACGAGTTTTCGGGAGGACAACGTCAGCGTATCTGCATTGCTCGTGCGTTGGCATTAAGTCCGCAATTTATTATTTGTGACGAATCTGTTTCTGCACTGGATGTATCTATTCAGGCGCAGGTGTTGAACCTGCTCAACGAGTTGAAGCGCGATTTTCATTTCACTTATATTTTCATCTCACATGATCTGTCGGTAGTGAAATTCATGAGCGACCGCATGGTAGTGATGAACAAAGGAAAAGTAGAGGAGATGGGCGATGCCGATTCTATTTGTGATAACCCGCAAACGGAGTACACCCAGAAACTAATCAGTGCAATTCCAAAAGGAAGACTGGAAGATATTCAGGCAAGCATTGAAGCGAAAAAAGCGTTGAAGGTTTAGTTTATCGTCATGCTGAACTAGTTTCAGCATCTCAAATAAGAAAGACCCTGAAACAAGTTCAGGGTGACGTTACTTCACTTCTCCTCCGTTAGTAATACTATCCGAAGGCTGAACAAAACAAAGTTTTCCGTTCACATCTTCTGCCATCAGAATCATTCCCTGTGATTCAATCCCCCGCAGTTTTCGTGGAGCAAGATTTACAAGTATAGAAACCTTTTGCCCGATAATATCTTCAGGTTTGTAATATGCTGCAATGCCTGAAACAACGGTGCGTTTGTCAATGCCTGTATCAATCAGCAATTTCAAAAGCTTATCCGCTTTCGGAACTTTTTCTGCTTCCAGAATTGTTCCGATGCGGATGTCAGATTTTGCAAAATCTTCAAAAGTAATTTCCGGTTTAGATGGTTTTATCGCAGCCGGTTCAGGATCGGCCACAACGGGTTTCATCGCATGTAATTTCTCCAGTTGTTTTTGAATGGTTTCGTCATCAATATTGGTGAACAGGTGCAGCGGCTGACCGATTTCCTTTCCAGGTTCCAGCAAAGCTGTTTCTTCAAAAAACCATGAAACAGGTTTTGTAATTCCTAATAATGCGCGAAGCTTTTTTGTTGTGAAAGGCAAAAAAGGTTCAAGTAAAATACTAAGATGTGCAGCAACTAAAAGTGAAGTGTGAATTACCTCAGCAGTTTTTTCATTGTCGGTATTTATTAGTTTCCAGGGCTCATTGTCTGCAAGGTATTTATTACCGGAGCGCGCCACATTCATTGCTTCAGATAATGCTTCGCGGAATCTATATTTCTCAATGTTCTGTTCCACTTTTTCATATGCATCTTTAATGCCCAGAAGAAATTTTGTGTCAGGTTTTACATCCGGAACTTTGCCTTCAAAATATTTGTGGGTAAGCACCACCGAGCGGTTTACAAAATTGCCGAGTATGGCAACCAACTCATTGTTATTTCTTGCCTGAAAATCCTTCCACGTGAATTCGCTGTCCTTGCTCTCAGGCGCGATGGAGCATAATACATAACGCAATTCATCTTGCCTGTTCGGAAAGTCTTGAAGGTATTCGTGCAGCCATATTGCATGATTGCGTGAAGTAGAAATTTTATCGCCTTCAAGATTTAAAAATTCGTTTGCAGGCACATTATTCTCCAAAATAAATTCTCCGTGTGAGCGCAACATCACCGGAAATATCAAGGCATGGAAAACAATATTGTCTTTCCCTACAAAGTGCAGCAGCTTAGTGTCTTCTGATTTCCACCATTGTTCCCAATCTGTTTTGTTGTCTTCTGCCCACTGCTTGGTTGCAGAGATATAACCGATAGGTGCATCCAGCCAAACATACAATACTTTTCCTTCTGCATTTGGAAGCGGGACTTTTACTCCCCAATCCAAATCACGTGTCATGGCGCGGCTTTGTAAACCTGCATCCAACCATGAATTGCATTGACCAATTACCTGATTTTTCCATTCAGCAGGATTGTGTTGTTCTACTCCATCCAACGTACCTTTATTTATCCATTCTTTCAGCCATAATTCGTGATCTCCAAGCGGCAAATACCAGTGTGAAGTTGTTTTCATGACCGGTGTTTTTCCGCTCAATACTGATTTTGGATTTATTAAATCTGTAGGACTAAGCGTGCTTCCGCATTTCTCGCACTGGTCGCCATAAGCACTCTCGTTTCCGCACTTTGGGCAGGTACCTGTTATATAGCGGTCGGCAAGGAAAAGTTTGTTCTCCTCATCATAATATTGTTCCGAGGTTTCTTCCGTAAATTTTCCTTTGTTGTATAAAACTGTAAAAAAATCAGATGCAGTTTGGTGATGTAAAGGAGTTGAGGTACGGTGATAAATGCTGAACTCAATTCCAAAATCTGAAAACGCATTTTTCATCAACTCATGGTATTTATCTACCAGTTGCTGAGGAGTTATGTTTTCTTTTTTTGCTTTTAGTGTAATAGCTGCACCATGCTCATCAGAGCCGCAGATGAAAATAACATCATTTTCGCGAAGGCGCAGAAAACGAACATAAATATCGGCAGGTAAATATGCGCCCGCAATATGCCCTATATGCAGAGGTCCGTTGGCATAAGGCAAAGCGGCAGTAACGGTGTAGCGTTTGAAGTTTTTCATTTTCTTTGTTGCGGCAGGCAAAGATATAAAATGACACCACCTTATTTAAAACCCGGAGACAAATTCGGGATTGTTTCAACCGCACGAAAAATAACCCGAGAGGAATTACAGCCTGCTGTTGAATGCTTTCAAAAAGAAGGCTTTGAAATTGTTTTCGGCAAAAATCTTTTCAAAGAACTCAACCAATTCTCAGGGACAGATAATGAGCGCGCAGAAGATTTTCAACTAATGATGGACAACCCTGAAATAAAGGCTATTCTTTGTGCACGAGGCGGTTACGGAACGGTGCGGATTATTGATAAACTGGATTTCACAACGTTCATAAAAAACCCGAAATGGATTTGTGGGTTTAGTGATGTTACAGTATTGCATTCGCACATCTGGCAGAATTTTGAAATAGAAACCATTCATTCTATTATGCCTGTTCAGCTGCAAAAACTAGGAGGCAAAAGCGAAGCGGCAAAAACGCTCCTCAAATCTTTAAAAGGAGAGACCTTGAATTATCAATTTCCATCTCACGAATTAAACAAAGAAGGAGTTGCTGAAGGCGTTTTGGTTGGTGGCAATCTTTCCATTCTTTATTCGCTGTTGGGCTCTGTTTCGGATATTGATACTGCGGGCAAAATACTTTTCATTGAAGATATTGACGAATACCTCTACCATATCGACCGCATGATGATGGCCATGAAACGGGCAGGTAAATTAGACAAGCTGAAAGGTTTGATTATTGGAGGAATGAGTGATATGAAGGATAATGCCGTTCCTTTCGGGAAAAATGCAGAAGAAATTATTACAGATGCTGTAAAAGAATATGATTTCCCAGTTTGCTTCCATTTTCCTGCAGGGCATATTGATGCTAATTGTGCTATTTATTTGGGAAAAAGCGCAAAACTGGAAGTGCGCAAGGCTAAATCTACATTGGTTTTTTAGGCTTTTTCTCGCCTGAAAGTCTCGTAAATTATTACCTTCGCACATCTTTTAGTTGCAAAACCCTTAAAGACATTAATTTTTCATTTGGTGCGAATGAATCTTTTTCTACCTTTGCAGCCCCTCAAAAAAATTTGAGAACAAGTTATTAACATTAAAACAATTAAAATGTACGCAATAGTTGATATAGCCGGACAACAGTTTAAAGTGGAAAAAGACATGAAAGTGTATGTACACCGTTTGGAAGGTAAAGAAGGCGCAAACGTTGAGTTTGATAACGTATTATTGGTTGAGAATGACGGAAAAGTAACCGTTGGAACACCAAAAGTAGAAGGCGTTAAAATTTCGGCTAAAATTTTGAGCCACTTAAAAGACGATAAAGTAATCATTTTCAAGAAAAAGCGCAGAAAAGGCTATCAAAAATCAAATGGTCACCGTCAATACCTAACTCAAATTCAGATTGAGAGCATTGGTGGCGAAAAGGCTGCAAAGAAAACAGCTAAAAAAGCTGAGAAAACTGAAGAATAGTATTAAAAAGTATAAACTACATTATAAAATTATAAGAAAATGGCACACAAGAAAGGAGCCGGTAGTACCAAAAACGGCAGGGAATCACATAGCAAACGTCTTGGCGTAAAAATATTTGGCGGCCAGGCGGTTAACGCAGGTAACATTATTGTTCGTCAACGTGGAACTAAACACCACCCGGGATTGAATGTAGGTATTGGTAAAGACCATACTTTATTCGCTTTGGTTGATGGCGTTGTAGTTTTTAAGAAAAAAGCGGATGATGTATCTTACGTTTCAGTTCAGGCTGTAGCAGCAGAAGCGTAAATTCTAAAATCTTCAATAAAAAAGTCCTGTCTCTATTGAGGCAGGACTTTTTTATTGCTTTAAAGTTTATTTATTTCTTGTACAGTTTGTATTAACGCTTAACCACAACCCCAGACTGAAAATCTTTTAAATAAAAAGGTTCTGAATAAGCAAGATTAGCAAATTGTTTTTCTTTATAAGAAATGTGTGCTAAACCTATCATATTCTTGGCTGACAGCTGAAATTCGTCAAAGAAATAGGTGTTTGCTTTAGGTGACAGCACAGGCTTGCATTTAGCCGCACCATTGCCAAAAAATAACAACTTATTTTTTTTCAGCCAGTCGCTATAAGAATTTGAGTCAATTATATCAGCAGAAGGTGGGTGCGCTTCGTTCAGATCTTTATCAAAAAATGCAGTATATACTTCCATTCTGCGAGCATCTATCATAGGGCAAAGCAATACATCGGGCTGTAGAAAAAGATTTTCCACATCCCGTAAATGTAGCGCTCCGGCAGCCATTGCTTTTAAAGTATTAATGGTGATTAGAGGAATATTTAATGCATAACAAAACCCTTTTGCTGCCGACATTCCAATTCGTAAACCCGTATAAGAACCTGGCCCGTAGCTAACCGCTACAGCATCTAACTGGCTGTATTCAGTGTTAGTCTTTTTCATTAAGGAATCAACAAGCACGGTCAGTTTTTCAGCATGTGCAAAGCCGGTGGCATCTTCTTCGACTCCAGAAATTTTTGCGTTGTTGTAACTGAGAGCAACAGAGCAGACTTCGGTAGCGGTTTCTATGTTTAATATTCTTGGCATCGTATTTAAAAAAGCAGAGCGTTCCGATAATCGAAACGCTCTGCACAAAATTAATTTAAAACAATTATTATTTCACACTTAATTTCTTAGTGATTTTAGTGTTATTTTTTAAATCATTGATACTCACAAAATATATACCTGCACTAAGGCTGCTAACATCTACAGCAAGTTTATCGCTAAATGAAGAAGAACTTGCAATAATATTTCCTGAAATACTGATAATGTCAACCTGATATTCGCCTGCTTTCGACATATAAATATTTACTAAATCATCAGTAGGGTTAGGGAATACAAGAGCCTTTAATTCATCTTTCACCACAGTTGGCTTTTCAACATTTGTATAGTTCTGTTTGTAAATAGGCAGGTTGATATGTGTAGGATATTCCGGTGCAAACGCTACACGTTGAACCGCAACCCGGGGGAACATATCTACTCCCTGAAAGCGGTAGCTGCGCCCATCTCCTGGTTTTCTGCGGAAAAAATCACCATCTTCAATAGGCAGGTTTGGATTAACTTGAAAACGGGTGTAGATGCTGCTTGAAATCAGGATTTTCATTTTATGTCCGTGGCCAAAGGTGTATGCAATAGGAGGCATCGGGAAAACGTATTCGTAAATTTTTCCTGCTTCAATATTTGTGAAGGGTGTCAAATCATTCGGATAAGGGAAGTTAAGGTCCATCTCAGGATGATCCACCAGATTTCGAACATAATCTCTTGCGCGTGCATTTACACAACCTTCAATTACAAAATACTCGCGTCCATCAGGATAAACATCTATTATACGAACCATAAAATCGGTATCAGTAGGATCGCCATCGGCAGCGCCACCGGGATTAGTTTTTGCATACAATCTTACATGAGGAAAACCAATCACACACATTGAATCTACTATTGGCTCAGAAGAATATTGCAATACTCCCTGACGGTCTATAGTAAATGATGCATAACGCTCGTCTTTGATATTGAACTGACCTTGTGAAGTTCTTTCTCCATCAGGTGTGCGAACAATCATATTAGAACCCCCAACACCATAAATAGGATCATCAGGGTCATGTACAAAAATGTTAACTCCCTCATCTTCTGTAGGTACTGTTTCGTTCAAAGTTCCGTCAGCATGCATGAACCAATCATGTCTTTCAATAGCCGACTCGGGAAGAGGAAAAGTATCCGATTTAAACCAATAGCTTCCTTTGCCTGCATTCTCAGGCATACCGTCATCATTTGGCCCTACAACATAAAAACGTACATTAGCAACATCTGTCTCATCTGCAAAATCACGATAGGGGATTGTTACAATAGCACCTGTATCTAAACCCGGAATAACAGGGGTGCCAAAGCCTGGGAAACTGAATACTGTATCCTGAATACTGCTTCCAATCATGAGCTGAGCTTTAATGTTAGTAAGACCTGAGGTTCCATTCAATAAACCTAACAACTCATTAAAGGTCATCACATATTTTTCTGAAGGAACACGAACTTTAACTAAGCCGCTTGATACAACGTTCTGCCATCTTGGACTCTCAGGAATAACACATTTGGGCTCCCCCAGGTAATTACCGTTCTGATAATTGAGGTTATAACGGAACCATGCTATTACTTCAGAGTTCAGGATTTTGCTGATTGGTGTATTTGTAGCAGAAACTTCACCAAAGTCAAAACCAAGCAAATCACTGATATTATCAGAATAGGTTCTGTCCCCTGTTGTTTTTGAGCCAATGGTTTGGTGAGCCCAAGGGCCAATAACCAGTTTTTGTTTTTTATTATTGCCATGAGCAGGGTCAATGAACTTGCGCATGAAAGCCCAGGTTTCAATCTGACCGTCAATAAAGATATCCCACCATCCCGTTAGGTGATATGCGGGTACATCCATGTTGCTATATCGACTGAAAACGTCCTGACCAAGCACATCACCGGGCTGTTCCATTTTGCAATTACCTGCCGAATCAACCATTCCGCGGCTGGCATCCATATCTTTCCTGCCTATTGAGTTAGGATAGTATCCACAAGGGCCAAGATTTCCATTCTGGTCTTCGTAACGTATAGAAACAAAGTGATCAATAGCAAGAGCTGCTGCATCAAATTTATTTTCCTGATAACTTTGTAAGATATTGTTGACATACATTGATTTCGGAAGATCGTAATCTTTTGAAGTGTGAATGTTGTTCTGCATTTCGTTGTCTATGTCCATCAGATCGTCATTGGTACCAGTGAATATTTGTCCTTTTAACCAGCCTGTAACCAAACGATCGCGTAAAACCCCATTCTGGTATCCTGTACTTTTAAAGAATTCATTAGGGGCAACAATCGGAAGCAGTGCTTTCAAACCAGGGGCTGAAGGGTCAATTTTATGAGCTGCTGCTGCCTGATATTGATTATAACCAAGTGCAGAAGCACCAAACATGGCTATCCAACCGTTTACCACAAAGTCGTTGGTATCTGGGGTGCCATCCAAATCATAGTCGTAATCACGCTTGAAATCGTTTACAATGTATTTGATAGTATTGTATCCATCTTCGTGACGATTTCCGTTTTTAGGGTCGCTTGGATCTGTTTCGTCCAATACATGCTGCCAGTTGGCATGGTAGGTGTTTTTTTCCCATCCATCGCTTTGCAATGGAAAGTAAACGCCTTCAGAAGCATAACGA
The DNA here is from genome assembly GCA_947478465.1 of Bacteroidota bacterium. Taxonomy (GTDB): domain Bacteria; phylum Bacteroidota; class Bacteroidia; order SXHM01; family SXHM01; genus SXHM01. The sequence goes on along the minus strand of CANJWH010000001.1, from coordinate 90,276 downwards.
CCACGCATATCCTGAACAGAGAAAGCATATCCAAGAATAGAAACTATTGAACCTACAGGGTCATCTCCATTTCCTTTGTTGTATGGGGTGCGTTGCAAAATCATAGGAAGTTTGTAAGGGTTTGCGTTTGCAGTTCCGATGGTATCGCCATTGCTGATGGTGTATGTAGAGTCGTAAAGAATAAGCTGTGTTCCTTTGCGGATAAATTCAATGGGGAGGCTTTGCATTCCTAATATATCTATGCCCAGGTCAACCATCATACAGTCTTTAGTAATTGGCAGATAGATATCCGTCATTAATTTAACGCCATCTGGCATTTCCATCGGCAAGGTAATCGTGTTTGATAACTCACTGAAGTCATCCAATTTTCCATTGTTTTGCCAAGGCTGCTGTGCAAAAGCAATTGTAGAAAATATTGAACAAAAGGTAAAAAGTGTAAATAATTTTTTCATTTTAATTATGAATTGTTTAGGGCAATATTAGGATTTTATTAAATGAAAACAAATTTTGGTGGGTTTAGCACTTGTTTCTTCGTATTTTTGTACTTCTAATTCATCTCCATGCAATTGCGCTTATTAAAACTTTTGTTTTCTTTCTTTGGAATTTTTTCTGCCATTGAAGCCGGAGCACAAAACCCCGTTTCGCTAAATACCGGAACAGAAGAATTGCGCATTCTTTCATGGAATATTTATATGTTGCCAAGTACATTTTTCCCTAAAATAGGACAAATGGAAAGAGCTGAAGCCATAGTAGAACAACTGAAAAATGAAGCTTATGATGTAATTGTATTTCAGGAAGCATTTGAAAAAAAGGCAAGAGAAATTTTGTGGGAAGGATTGAAAGAAAAGTTTCCATTTTCTGCCGGACCAGGCGATGGTGGATTTCTTAAATTGAACAGCGGAGTTTGGATCTTGAGCAAGTTGGAGTTTACTTCAGTTGCAACAATTGAATTTAACACCTGCAAAATTGCCGACTGTATATCTAAAAAAGGAGCGATACTTGTTGAAATGACAAAAAACGGAAAACTTTTTCAAGTGATAGGAACACATTTACAGGCAGAGAATTATCCGGAAGTACGCAAAGAGCAGTTTCAAGATATTGCCGAAAAATTGCTTAAGCCTTTTGAAAAAGAAAATGTGCCACAGTTTATTGTTGGCGATTTAAATACCGCTCCTGATGAAGCCGGATATTGCGATATGCTTTCAATGTTAAATGCAGAGGATTGTGCTCCGCGAAAAACAAAATCTTGGATAAAAGATCTTGTTACCTGGGGAGGAAAGGATAACGATTTATTTAAGGCAGATGCTGCCCGCATTCCGCAGTTGCTCGATTATATTCTTATAAAAGAAAATGGTAAATGTTCATCATGGATTGACCGCACAATAGAAATTATTCAACAGGCCTGGGATAAAACAAAAACCAGAAAAGACCTTAGCGATCACTATGCTGTGGCTGCAGTAATCCGCTATTAATTATTAATTTAAATACAAAAATGAGAAAACTGATTTTCCTCTTTATTGCTTTTTCTGCTGTCTTTTCAACCGTTTGGGCACAACCAATGCCTGCACATACTGAGTTGTTTGATAAAATGATGGCCTCTATTGCCAATGTAAAAACGCTCAAATTTCGTTTGGTAAAAAACGAAAGGATGGCAAATGGAAAAATGGCTCCCGGTGACCAACAAGTGAAAATGGCTGTAAACCCTTTTAAATGTTATCTGAAAATTGCAAAACCAAATGTTGGCGCTGAAGTTTTATATGTCAATGGAACAAATAATAACAATGCGCTGGTTAATCCAAATGCGTTTCCTTATATCAATCTAAACCTTGACCCATACGGAGATATTTTAAGAACCGACCAACACCACACCATTCATGAACTTGGATTTGTTTACACGGGCGAATTGCTTAAAGATGCGCATGACCGTTACAAAGAAAAAATAGACGAATTCATGAAAAATGAAGGAATTATTAAATGGGACGGAAGAGATGTTTATAAAATTGTGTTAGATAACAAAGAATATAAGCTACTGGATTATACCGTGCTTGCAGGCGAAGACCTGATAAAAATTGCACGCAAGAAAAAAGTTGGCGAATACAACCTGATGGAAATAAACGGACTGAAAAGTTTTTCATCTGTAAAGGCCGGACAGGTGATTAAAGTTCCCATCACGTATGCTAAAAGAATTGTTGTTTACATTGATAAACTAACCTACTTGCCAATTTATCAGGAACTATATGACACTAAAGGATTGATGGCTACATATGAGTATCATAACATAGTAGTAAATCCTGTTATTGCTCCCGAAGAGTTTACAAAAGGTTACAAAGATTACGGATATTAAAACTCCAACGCTTAGACTATGTCAAAATCTTGGCCTTCCTATAAAAAACAGCATTCAAGTGAAAATTACGATGCCATTGTAATTGGCTCGGGGCTTGGCGGCTTAGGAACCGCTGCAATTCTTGCAAAAAAAGCGAAGAAAAAAGTATTGGTGCTGGAGAAGCATTATGTGGCCGGTGGTTTTACTCATGTTTTCAAACGCAGAGATTATGAATGGGATGTTGGTTTACATTATGTGGGCGAAGTAAACCGCGAAAAAACTTTTCTTTATCAACTCTTCAATTACGTTACCGATGGTGAGTTGAAATGGGCTGAGATGGATGCTGTGTATGACAAAATGGTGATTGCCGGAAAACAATACGATTATGTAGCCGGCAAAGAAAATTTCCTGAAGAAGATGAAGGAATATTTTCCGGGCGAGGAAGATGCCATTGACGAATATGTTTACCTGATTTACAAAACCGCACATAGTGCAGCAAATTTTTTCAGTGAGCGCGCGTTGCCTCCTTTTCTTGGAAGTATTGCAGGTTTATTTTTTAAGCCACCTTTTTTAAAACAAAGCGATAGAACAACATTAGAGGTTTTGCAAAGTTTCACCAAAAACAAAGAATTGATTGGTGTTTTGGCAGGACAATACGGTGATTATGGTTTGCCTCCTGCATCAAGCAGTTTTGCCATTCATGCAATGGTGGCAAAACATTACATCAATGGGGGTGCTTATCCAATAGGAGGCGCACAACGAATTGCCGAAACCATTTATCCTATTATAAAAAATGCCGGTGGAGAAGTTTTTGTAAATGCAGGGGTACAAGAAATTATCATAAAAGACAATAAAGCTGTTGGCGTAAAAATGGAAGATGGCAGTGAATTATTTGCCCCTATAATTATAAGCAATGCCGGAATTGAAAATACATTTGGACATCTGGTAAACAATGAGGTTGCCGACAAACACGGGATGCGTGAAAAATTGAAATTGGTGCAGCCATCGGTTGCGCACGTTTGTCTTTACATCGGCATAAAAGAAAGCTGGAAAAATCTTAATCAGGGAAATGCCAACTATTGGATTTATCCGCATTACGATCACGATAAAGCGGTTAAAGATTTTATTGCTGATCCTAGCAAAGAATTTCCTGTGGTTTACATTTCATTTCCATCAGCCAAAGATCCAGATTGGGAAAATCGCTATCCGGGAAAATCAACGGTTGAAATTATCACACTTGCTCCTTACGAATGGTTTAAAGACTGGGAAGATGCACGTTGGAAAAAACGTGGTGATGAATATGAAAAACTGAAAGAGAATTTCTCGAACCGTTTGCTGGAACAACTTTATAAAACAGTTCCGCAACTGAAAGGCAAGGTTGATTTTTACGAATTGTCTTCTCCCCTATCAACCAAACATTTTACTTCTTATGCAAGTGGCGAGATTTACGGAATTGATCACACCACAGACCGTTTTAGACATAAATTTTTAAGAGCTCATACTCCTGTAAAAAATCTTTTTCTTACAGGTCAAGACGTTGTTACTGTTGGAATTGGTGGCGCATTATTTGCCGGGTTAATAACCGCGTCAGCGGTTTTAAAAAATCCGGGATTGGTGAATGAAGTAAGAAAACAGGTTGAAAAAGTAGTAACCGCATAAGTTCACATCAATGAGACTAAACGACCATCCACAAACAAAAAACGAAGAACTGGTAAACAGTCTTACCCATGGAGCTGGTTTAGTTCTTAGCATTATCGGACTTGTAGCTTTACTATACCGTTCGGTTGGGCTTGACGAGTTTTCTCATTTAGTTGCGGTAAGTATATTCGGAGGTTCGTTGATTATTCTTTACACAGCTTCAACGCTATATCATAGTTTTCACAAGCCCCACGTAAAACTTAAATTGCGGGTGTTTGACCATGCGGCTATTTATATTCTTATAGCTGGTTCTTATATGCCTTTTCTATTTGTGAATCTGAAACACAGCGGAGGATTAACCTTTGCTGTTATAATGGCTGCAATGGCTGTTGGAGGAATTATTTTCAAGCTTTTTTTTACGGGACGATTTGAAACACTTTCAACATCTTTATATGTGTTTATGGCTTGGTTGTTTATTTTCTTCTACGGTCCTGCTGTGGAGCACATACAAACAGGTGGATTGATTTTAATTTCTCTTGGCGGCTTCTTTTATATGTCAGGTCTTATCTTTTACAAATGGAAGACTTTGCCCTTTAGTCACAGTATTTGGCACCTGTTTGTTTTGGCAGGAAGCATACTTCATTATTTTGCGGTTTTCTTTTACGCAGTTCCAGGTTTTTAATATTGCAGATAAATAAGTGTCGTAACATTATTTAGATAAATAACGTTATGGTGTCGATATTATAAGTTATTTTAGTGCCGAGTTAACATAATCGTTTTCTGTATGCCCACACAGAACACCCCCGAAAACAACAAGTATTTTAAACTTGTTGACCAGATATATGGTATTGAGCGCATGATGGTTGAAAACCAACTGCTGCTTGCCTATAAAGATAATATTAATGAGGAAACCTCTGACCAGCTTATTGCTATGGTCGACTCAAAGATGATTGGTTTTGACGAGGAGAAAAAAATAAAGAAAAAGGTTTTTAATGTTTTGGTAGAGTGCTTACAAAATGTGAGTCGGCATGCCGAACCCGAAAAAGGTAAAGACCACGAATCTTCTATTTTGCTTATTGGAAGAAACGAAACAAGCTTCTTTATTATCACCGGAAATATGATGGATAATGAGAAAACAGCATATTTGAAAGAAAAGCTTGAACATATTAACAATTTGAATCCTGATGAAATAAGAGATAAGTACAAAGAACTCATGTCTAATATGGAGTTTAGCGATAAAGGCGGGGCTGGTTTAGGTTTACTAGATATAACTCGCAAATCATCCAATAAATTTGAATACGACTTTCGTAAACTGAGCGACAAGAAATCTTATTTCACTCTGAAAGTTAATATACCTGTAGGCTCTGTAACATAGATATTATTTTTCAATGTTATTAAACGAAAAAGCCCGCGTGAATTCGCGGGCTTTTTTTATCTTTATGGCAGTAATGAGTAATAAAAAATACAGGGTTTTTATATTAGAAGATATTCCGGCAGATGCAGATATTATGCTGGAAGAATTAACTCTGTCGGAAATGCTGTTTGAGGCTCATGTTCATTCTTCGCGACACGACTTTATTCCACAGGTTCAGGCATTTCGACCACACATTATTATTGCAGACTACAGTCTTCCGGGTTTTAATGCCCTTCATGCATTTAAGTTGCTTGAATTGGAAAATCTTGATATTCCTTTTATTTTGATTTCTGGCGAATTGTCAGAAGATGTTGTTATTGAATTTTTGAAGCAGGGGGTTGATGATTATGTAATGAAAAATAATCTTAAGCGCCTGCCTCACGCAATTAATGCTGTATTGAAAAAAAGAGAAATACAAAATGAAAAAGACGCTGCACTTGAAGAGTTGCGTAAAAACGAAATAGAACTTAAGCATCGCGCACAACAGTTAGATTTTTTACTTAAACGCAGCCAACTACTTAATACCATTTTAGAATCTACATCTGACTTTGTTGGTATTTCAGGAACTGACTATGTAAGCCAGTACATTAATTCTGCAGGTAAAAAAATGCTTGGTATATTCAGACGAGTTAGATAAAGACAAATTAAAGATTAAGGATTTGCAACCGGGCTGGGCTGTTCGATACATTGCTGATGAGGCCATTCCTTATTCTGTAAAGCATGGAATTTGGAGAGGCGAAACCGCTTTGCTTACATTAGAAGGAAAGGAAATACCGGTTTCGCAGGTAATTATTGCACATAAAAACGAAAAGGGAGAAGTGGAATATTTTTCAACCATTGCAAGGGAAATTAAACAAAGCAACAGCGATAAAAAATGAGTAGACAAAACATTTCTTCGGGTACAAAGTGGGAGAATATTGTTGGGTATAGTCGCGCTGTTAGGGTTGGAAACATTATTGAGGTAGCCGGAACAACTGCAACTGAAGGAGAAAGAATAATTTCCCCGGGCAATGCTTATGAACAAACAAAATATATCATTCAAAAAATTGAAACCGCTTTAAATGAAGCAGACGCAACCTTAAATGATGTGGTTCGCACGCGCATATTTGTTACCGATATTTCAAAATGGGAAGAAGTTGGTAAAGCGCACGGAGAATTTTTCAGGGAAATAAAACCCGCTGCAACTTTGGTTGAAGTAACAGCGCTTATCGACCCTGATTTAGTAGTGGAAATAGAAGTAACAGCAATTACCCAATAAACGGGTATCCGTTTTTCTTAATTGCATACTCAGCAACCGCTCTGCGTAAATCTTTTGGGTTGACATCAAATTTAGGTGTAAGCATTTTCAGCAAACCGGTCATCAGACTTTTTTCAGCACCTGTTGCATAGCTGGCAATAGCCTCTTGTCCTGTTTTGCGAACTTTAGCTAAAGCCTCGTACAAGAAAAGCCTTAACAGTTTTTTCATCACTTCTAATTGTTCTTTATCAACATCTTTCTTTGCTGTAAGTTTTTGAACGCGCAGCAACAATGACTCTGCAATATATACTTCAGCAAGCATGTCTGCCATATTCATTATTATTTCCTGCTCGTCAACCAGCTTTAATTTTAGTTTGTTTCCTGCTGAACCTGAAATAAGCAGGAATGCATTTTTAAGGCCTTGCACTATTCTTCTTTCTTCGTCAAAACCCGCTTTGCTTTTTAACGGAAGTGTTTGCATGAACAAAAATCCTGGCAATTTCTTTCCGCCTTCAAGTAAGTTTATCTCTTTGCTTTGAAATGAACGTTTCATCAATTCTGCAATAGCTAACATGCGGTTGATTTCATTGGTGCCTTCGTAAATTCGGGTAATGCGCGCATCGCGGTAACCCATCTCAACACCGGTTTCAACAGCATAACCCATTCCTCCGTGAATTTGCAAAGCTTCATCAACCGTATAGTCCAATACTTCTGAACCATAGACTTTTAAAATCGCACACTCAACAGCATATTCTCTGACTGCTTTTAGCTTTGCTTCACTCTTTTCAATTCCCTGCGCTTCAAATTCCTTTTGTTTACGGTCTATGTAATTTCCGGTGCGGTAAACGGCAGATTCGGTGGCTACAACGCGCATAATCATTTCACCGATTTTATATTTCATAGCCCCAAAATCACTTATGGGTTTTTTGAATTGATAACGTTCATTTGCATACACTACAGCGCGACCAATTGCAAACTTAGAACCACCTACTGAACCGGCCGATAGTTTTATTCTACCTGTATTTAAGATGTTCAGTGCAATTTTAAATCCCGCACCGCGTTCAGATAATAAATTTTCTACCGGCACTTTGCAATCATTGAAAAACACCTGAACAGTAGATGAACCTTTGATGCCCAACTTCTTTTCTTCTTTACCTAACTGTATGCCTCCAAAATTTTTCTCCACTATAAAAGCAGAAAGATTTTCATCGTCTTCAATTTTTGCAAACACAATAAAAATATCAGCAAAGCCTCCGTTGGTAATCCACATTTTTTGCCCGTTAAGCAGATAGTGTTTTCCGTCAGCAGATAGTGTAGCTTTTGTTTTTGCAGAATTAGCATCAGAGCCGGATGTAGGTTCAGTAAGGCAATATGATGCTTTTAGTTTTGCTGTGGCAATGCCCGGAAGGTATTTTTGTTTCTGTTCTTTTGTTCCGTAAAACACAATAGGTAGTGAGCCAATAGATGTTTGTGCGCCAATGGTTGTAGCAAACGAAAAACCTAACGCAATAGCTTCGCCAAACAAAAGTCCTGTGTTGAAATCCAGATCCATTCCACCATATTCGGCATCAATTGAAAGCCCGCAAAGACCTAACTCGGCCGACTTTTCGAGCAGCCCAACAATTACATCCATATCTTTGGATGCATCCAGAGAAGCGGCTTTTTCTATTCCCATTCCATGAATTTCTTTCATGCAGAAATCCTTCACCATGTCACGAATCATGAGTTGTTCTTCATTCCATTCTTCGGCAACAAAAATGTTGTTGTAATCGGTTTCTTTGATAATGAATTCTCCGCCTTTTAGTAGTTCTGTGCTCATGTTTTGTGGTTTTTTAGTGGTGCGAAAGTAGTAGAAAAACAAGAGCTCTTCTATAGGGTAGCAACATATTCATATCAGACAAATTATAAAAAATACTATTTTTGCGTGAATGAAATTTACTGAGTATTTTTATTTCACAAAGCAAAGGAGCGACAGGGCAGGAATAAAAGCAGAATGGATTGAACAAACATTTAATAAACCCGATTATGAAGAACTTCAGTCGGATGGAAGGATAAGAAGATGGGCTTTTATAGAAGAAGCCAATAAATTTTTACGTGTTATTATTTTAGAAGATAAGGAAACTATACACAACGCTTTTTTTGACAGTTCGTTTAAACTAAAAAAGGATTAATTATGACTATAACCTATTTTAAAGACACAGATACCTTGCTGGTTACTTTCAATAGTAATAAGGTGGAAGAAACTAAAGATATTTCTGAAAACGTTATTGTAGATATGGATGCAGATAAAAACATAGTAAGCATGACAGTGGAGCATGCTACCTACACTGCAACCATCTCAAACTTTGCTTTTAATCAGGTTTCGGATAAAAAGGCTGCTTAATTTGTGGTCCCGCCAGGAATCGAACCTGGATCAAGGGTTTCGGAAACCCCCATACTATCCGTTGTACTACAGGACCAATTTTCGACAAATATATAAACAACAACGCCCGCAGGAAATTCCGCAGGCGTTGAACTAAATGCTTGGGAATATTTAAACAAATTTTAACCGATTTGTTAAATCATCTTTGTACGACCCACCAATAGGAATGTGTTTTTTATCATCTTCCATTACCAGGTTGGGGTAATCAATAGCAGCTATTTTATCAATGCGCACTATAAAAGAACGGTGTACGCGAATAAACTCCTTATCCTGCAGGTTTTCCTGAATATCTTTCATGGTGGAGTGTATGGTGTATTTTGCACCAACACAGTGAATGATCACATAATCTTTCAGCGCCTCAACATACATGATATCGGCTAATTTTACTTTTACCAAACGAGAGTTTGATTTTACAAAAATAGAATCGTTTGAATTGGTGTCACGAACAATGGAGGAATACAAGTCACGTTCTTTTCTAACCTGCGCTTCTTTACCATGTTTATAAAGCGCCATTTCAATGGTGGTATGTAAATCAATTTCCTTAAACGGTTTAATGATATAGCCATAAGGTTCTGTGATTTTTGCTTTAGCCAGTGTGCTTTCATCTGCATAAGCTGTAAGATAAATAACCGGAATTTGAAAGCGTTGGCGTATCTGGTCGGCAGCTTCTATACCACTGAGTTCGCCTTTCAGCATAATATCCATTAATACTAAATCCGGTTTATGTTCTTCTGCAGCAACAATAGCTTCTTCGCCCGAAGAAATTGTTAGCGGCACATTATAACCAAGTTTGCGGAGGCTATTCTGAATATCTTTAGCAACAATGCTTTCGTCTTCCACCACAAGAATGTTAATTTTCGACATGTCTGGTATTTTTTATTCGTTAAAAACGATGGTAAATGTAGTTCCTTTTTTTGTTTCCATTTGAATATCGCCACGTATTTGTCCGGCAAGTGTTACCACTAATTGCAGGCCAAGTGATTCTGTATCTTTCCAATTGATTTCTTTTGGGAAACCTTTTCCATCATCAGCTATTTCAAGCTTTAATTTTCCTCCATCTAATTTTTTCAACGTTACAGAAAGTGTCCCGGCCCCTCTATCAATAAATGCATATTTAAGGGCGTTTGAAATAAGTTCATTGAGTATTAAGCCACATGGAATAGAAGTATCCAAATTCAGGAACACTTCATCTAAATCAAACTTGAGCTTTAATCCTTTTTTATTTATGCCGTAGGTATGGAAAAGGTTGCCCACAAGGTTGCGAACATATTCAGAGAACTTAACATGCGAAAGATTTTTTCCCTGATACAAGCTCTCGTGAATAAAAGCCATTGACTTTATTCTGTCCTGACTTTCTTTCAACATTTCAATAGCCGCTTCGTCTTTTATATATGACGATTGCAGATTTAATATACTGGATATAACCTGCATATTATTTTTCACGCGATGGTGCACTTCTTTCAGAAGCACCTCTTTTTCTTTCAGAGATTCCTGCAATTCTTTTTCCTGTTGCTTGCGCACAGTTATATCTTCAAATACGGCAACATAATAGTTGGGGGAACCGGTTGTGTCGCGCACCAACGAAACCGTAAGGTTTGCATAAATCTGCGAACCGTTTTTGTGCAGATAAATTTGTTCTGAAGTGAAATTTTTTATTTCGCCACTTAACAAAGCATCCCATTTTTTCAGGCTCTCTCCTACTTCTGATGGGTGTGTTAATTCAAAGAATGCTTTTTTGTATAGCTCTTCAGAAGCGTATCCAAACATATCACACAGACGTTGGTTTACCAATAAGAATCTACCCACCCTTCCAATACGAGCAATACCTATATAAGCCTGGTCGTAAACCGCACGATGGCGTTCTTCGCTTAATCTTAATTCTTCTTCCGCTTTTTTTGCTGCAGTAATATCACGCGAAACACCCATTGCCCCAAACACTTTTCCGTCTTCATCTTTAAGAGTTGAAGCAGATAAAAATGAAATAAACAAAGAGCCGTCTTTACGTTTGTTAACTATCTCCTGAGCACACACGCCCTCTTTATGTAAAACATCCTGCACCTGTTTATATTCTTCTTCATCAGCATAAATAATAGAAACCGGCTTCCCTATTACCTCTTCTCTATTGTAGCCAAAAGTTTTTTGGGCGGCAATATTAAATTCGTTAATACGGCTATCTATATCCGTTGCAACAATCATATCCAAAGAGCTTTCAATGATACTCTTGTTGAATTTTTGTGTTGTGGCCAGTTTTGTTTGTGTTTTCTTGCGCTCAACAATTTCGCGCTGTAATTGTAAATTTGTTTCTTCAGCAATCTGCGCGCGCATTTGTTCCCTGGCCAACGCTTTACGCGTTGAAATATCGCTTACAACTAGTTGTATTGATTCCTCTCCTTTAAATTTAACAAGACGTCCGTTGGCTTGTATGTCAGCAATTTTATTGTCGAGGTGGCGCCTTATTTTTATTTCAATAAACTCTGTGGCTTTGTCATCCCGAACGCTAGAAAAAAGCTTTTCATATTCTTTTTTGTATTCAGGTAAAACAAAATCACTAAGTGCCGAACGCTTAATTTTTGCGCTTGTTGTTCCCAGTATTTTTAGGGCACTTGCATTAGCAAAAACCACTTTGTTGTTTTCAATAATCAAAATTCCATCGGGCAAGGATTCTATATGATTACGGTAACGTTCCTGACTTTCGCGCAACTCATTCTCATAGCTTATGCGTTCGGTTATATCCGTAAATGTTGCAATTTTTATAGTCTTTCCATACCATGGAATGGTTTGTCCGCGAACCTCTACTGTAAACGCAGAGCCGTCTCGTTTAAGCGCTTTAATAACAAAAGGACGATGATAACCGCTGTCTAAATTGTGTTGAGCAATATCAATAAAGTCAGGGGTAATAAACCCTTCTATCTTTTTGCCTACTACTTCTTCTTTGTTAATAAATCCATGTAAGCGCGCATACTGATCATTTGCATCTACTATTATTCCGTTTTCGATAGTTACAATTCCTTCCATTGTAGCCTCAGAAAGTAGGCGGAACCGCTCTTCGCTTTCTTTAATTAATCGCTCAGCTTCCTTTCTATCACTGATGTCGCGAACAATAGCCTGAATAAGTGTTTTTCCATCAATTTTAAAAGGATTAAGGCTTACTTCTGCATCAAACAGGGTTCCGTTTTTTGTTTTATGTTTCCAATAAAAAAATTGTGGTTTTCCTTCAAGTACTGCACTAATTTTTTCTTTGCTTTTTTCTGCAGAATCTCTTCCGTCAGGTTGTTTTTCGGGCGAAAAAAAGAACGGTGTTTTTCCAAGAATCTCTTTTTCTTCACAACCATACATTATCTTGGTTTTTTCATTACAATCAATAAATATTTCATTATCCATAATGAAAATCGAATCATTCGCTTTTGAAAAAAGAAGGCGGAATTTTTCTTCGTTCTGTAAAATTTTCTGTTCTGATATTTTTCTCTCTGTAATATCAGTAGTTACTCCTATAACTCCGGCAAACTCTCCGTTTTCGTCCATCACCGGATTGTACCATGTTTCCAAATAAGCATCAGCTATCCATAAAGCGGCAGCAAATGTTTCTCCAGACAAAGCTCTTTTTATGTTGGTGAGAGCTTCGGGTAAATCTTTATTAATATCAAACACAGATTTGCCCACAATTTCGCCTGCTTTATATCCAAGTGACTTTAAACCTTTTCCTTCCGAAATAGTAATTATTCCGTTTTTATCAATTCCCCAGATTATTACAGGGCTTAAACTAATAACTGTTCTGAATTTTTTCTCGCTTTCTTCCAGTGATTTTTGTAATTTAATCTTGGTGAGCAAAACAAAATATACAAACAAAGAAAATACTACCAATGCACAAATTATATATATAGTTTTGATGTGTGTTGCATCTGAAAGACTTAATAATACTGTGTTGTAGACAATAACAGGAACACTAAACCAAAAAAGTCTTTTGGTTGTATCAATAATCATTTCGCTGAACAATAGCATTGCCAGTAAACCAAAAGAAAACTCGAGTGTATAGTTTGTATAATAAGCCAGAGTTGAAATATAAACCGCCAGACTATAAAAAAGAAGGTGAATAATATCTCTAAGATTATTCTTTACTTTTTCAGATTTATAACTGATAAAAAGTATTAATCCCGAAGCAAGTGATGCAAAAATATTGGAATATATAGGCAAGATTTTGCCATCGTAAAGAAGAATTGTGAAAAAGGGAACAAGAACAAATACTGCCGCAAGGTAGAATCTGTATAAAGCTATGTTGTCGGTTATTAAGAGCCTGTCTTTAGACCAGTCGTAGATTTTCTTTTCTAAACTCTTAATCATCTTTATTATTCCTGTTCTTCATCTGACGGCTTAACTTTTATACCGTCAACCTTAATTTCTTTGTTATTCTCGTAGGTTATTTCAATCGCTTCTAAACCTTCGGGGTCATACTTTTTCCACACTCCTTCGCGGCTTCCGAGAATATATTTTCCTTCTTCTCTAACCTTTCCATTATCATAATACCAAACATGTTTACCATCTTCTAAACCGTTTATGTATTTCCCCTCAAAACTTAATTCTCCATTTTTATACCAACTCTTCCACTCACCATCCTGTTGTCCATCTTTATAACTTCCTTCTTCCCTGAAATCACCATATTGATAATTCCACAATCCTTCTTTTTCTCCTTCTATAAATTCACCTTTTGCTACTATTAATCCAGTATCATTATATTCGGTTGCGGGGCCATCTTCTTTTCCTTTAGAATAAATTTCTTCTCTCCAGGGGTTTCCATTTTCATAAAACCAACGCCAATCTCCTTCAGGTTTTCCTTTTATATATTTCCCTTTCTGATCAAGTTTTCCATTTTTATAATAAAACTTCCATTCTCCCACTCTTGTTCCTGCTTCATATTTTCCTTCTGACCTTAATTCACCACTATCGTAATACTCTTTCCATAATCCCTGTTTTATACCTTGATCATCATAAATTCCTTCTCCAACTAATATACCTCTCCTGAAAATTTTTGAGTTATCTACTTCACCTTTTTCATTGTAAAAACGATGGACTCCTTCCGGTACTCCTTTATTATAACTTCCTCTGAATTTCTCTGTTGCATCAGGATAAAAATCCTTTTTAATATCTAATTTGGCTAATTCTGCCGGTTCAGGCTCTAAAATGCCGTCTTTATACTTTGTTGTTGTAATTAGGTTGCCTTCGGGGTCATATTCTTTAAAATACCCGTTTTTCTTGTCGTTCAGGTATTTACCTTCAATATGTAATCGCTTTCCTTTATCAACCGAAAATGTATCGGGATAAAATTCTTTCCATATACCTTGTTTCTGGTTGAATTTATCTTTCTCGTTTATTTTTTCCAACTTAGTCTGATAACCATTTTTAAACTCTGTAATGGTTATTATTCTTCCATCATCTGCAGCATATTCATAACCAAAACCAATAGTTTTTCCTTTTTCAAATGGAATGGTTTTCCATAGTTTTCCATTTTCAAAATAATATTCTGAGTTACCTTGCAGCGTATCATTGCTGAACAACTCTTTTTTCTCCAACCAACCTAAAACAGCATATGTTTTTCTATCACCTTGTTTTTTCTCTGCTTTATAATTTATTTCTAAGGTTGTTTTTCCTGCTTCATTATAAAATTTCCATAGGCTATCCAATTTGTAATCCAGACGGTTACCTTCTGATTTTAGTTTTCCATTTTTATAATAAGTTTTCCAATATCCGTCAGGTTTTCCATTTTTAATTGTTCCTTCGCTTTGGATGGTTCCATCTGGATAATAGAATTTTTTGTAGCCATCGCCATCTGCAGACTGGGCAAATGCAGAAGTAAGAATTAATAACCAAGAACCAAGAACCAAAAGAAACCTCATTTCAATAATTTTTGACAAAGTTAGGCAAACACAAACACCACCAAAACCACAATTCACAAATCAATTAATAATAAATACTTTTATAAAAAAGAATATTGTATTTATTATTAGCTTGTTAATACTGTCAATAAATAGTTTGAGTTTTTCTTGTTAATGAAAATATTTATAAATAGTAAACATTCTATTAACATTAATAAATAATACAGTTATTTTAAAATCAGAAAATTAGGAAGTAATTAACATACTGTTGATAAAGATAGGTATTGATAAATAGTTAACAAAAAAATACTTTTACCGGTTAATTACTTCGTGTAAATAATTTGAGTTATTTTGAAAAATAATTCATTGTAGATTGATAAGGTTTTATAAGGCACATTTTTAAAGTAATAAACCAAAAAAATTAGCACAAAGTTTTCAACATCAAAAATGGATTTCAACAGTAAACTTGTGAATAAAATTTAACTGACTGATATACACACCACAACCATGAAAATAGCAACCGGAAGCGACCACGCAGGATTTAAACTTAAAGAAGTAGTAAGAAAACATCTTTTTGGAAAAGGAATAGAAGTAAAAGACTTTGGAACCTATACAGAAGATAGTGTTGATTACCCTGATTTTGCTCATCCTGTAGCCAATGCAGTAGAAAATAAAGAAGTTGATTTTGGAATTATTATTTGTGGAAGCGGCAATGGAATAAACATGGCTGCTAATAAACATAAAGGTATCAGAGCTGCTTTAAGTTGGAATGCAGAGATAGCAAAATTAGCCCGTCAACATAATGATGCCAATATACTTACACTTCCGGGAAGATTTATTGAAGAGGCTGAAGCACTAAAAGCGGTGGATGTGTTTTTAGAAACTGCTTTTGAAGGCGGAAGACATCAGAAGAGGGTGGAGAAAATTTAAATAACTATACGCTCTATAAATTCAAATTTAAAAACCTCCGCCAGGTTTTTCTTCATCCTTTCTTTAGCTTCTTCCATATCTATTTTTCTTCCCAGTTCTTTTTGTAAAGATGTAACGCTTTTATCAGGTATTGCACAGGGAACAATATTGTTGAAATAACTTAAATCGGTATTTACATTAAGTGCAAAACCGTGCATGGTAACCCATCGGCTGGTGTGCACACCAATAGCAAGAATTTTTCGTGCCTTGCCTTTTTTGTAATAATCAAGCCATACACCGGTATGCCCCTCATCACCAGGAGCAGCATTGTCAATGCCGTACTCGTGCAAAGTTTTTATGGCAGCTTTTTCAATCAGGCGAAGAAAAAGATGAATGTCGGAAGTAAAATTGTCTAAGTCAAAAATAGGGTAACCCACTAATTGTCCCGGGCCGTGGTAAGTAATATCACCACCGCGGTTTACATGATGAAACTCCGCGTGCTTTTCTTCCAACTCCTCATCGTTTAATAGCAGGTTGGTTTCATCACCGCTTTTGCCGAGCGTATAAACGTGAGGATGCTCACAGAAGATTAAATGATTAACGGTAGGAACTTGTTCTTCGGGAGGCAGATCACGGTTCTTAAGTTTGCGTGCAATGGTATCGTTAAAAAGAGCTTTCTGAATATCCCAGCACTCCTGGTAATCAATCAAGCCAAGATCGTGGAAGAAAACTTTTTTGTTTTGCATCAGATTTTTGAAAGAGCTCCTTTCAGGCGGTCAATCACATTTACTTCCGTTGCATCTACATTGCGTAATTGGGCCATGTAAAGCGAAATCCAGTCACCAAGATGAATGAGGTAAATAGAATTCTCAATTTTTGATTTACCTTTTGAAAACAATTCAATGATGGTTGAAGTGCAGCCGGCAATTACTTCTTTGTTGTTTTCAATGCGGCTTTGTGTGCGCGAATAATCGCTGCTGTTGCGGAAAATAACCACACCCAACTTTTTGTTTTTGTCAACCCAACCCACCAACTCATTGTGATTCATTTCAGGAACCACATTGTGCCAGCTCAGCATTTTTGAATTTTCATTTATCTGTTGACGGAAACGAATTGAAACACCTTCAAAACCGTTTGCGCTGTAGATAACCGGAGTTTTTTTGTAAAGTTTTTTGGCAACTCTCAGTGCGAGTTTTTTAATTCTTTCTTCTTCTTTGTTAAGCAGCGCAACAGATTTTTCCAGCGCTTTTTCAAAACTATTTGAAATTATTCCGGCAGCATTCAACACAAAGAATAATTGCGTAAGCGAATATCCAAGGCATGAACGTGGTGGCATTCCCCCGGGAATAATTATGTGTTGCAGATTTTTTTCTTTAGCAATCTCAATCACTTTTCCTCCTGATGAAATACAAGCAACAGTTGCATTTTTCTCTAATGCTTGTTTCATTGCGCTAACAGTTTCTTCAGTGTTTCCTGAATAGGAAGAAATAATTACCAAAGAGTTTTCGTTTACAAAAGCAGGCAGAAAATAATCTTTGTTTACTAGTATTGGCGCAGTGGCCTCTTCGCTTACAACTTCAGCTACAATTGTTCCTCCAATTCCTGAGCCTCCCAATCCTGAAACAACCACATTGGCAAATTTTTTTCCACCAAAATCAAGTTTGGTTTTTCTGCCAATTTCAATGGCTTCTTCAAGTTGTTTAGAAAAATTAGCTATCAGGTGTTCCATGTAATTTTTTTCAAAAGGACAGCAAAAATAGAAAATAATAGGATAGCTCAACCCATTACCTCTTCCAGCACTTTGTGAGAGCGCACTTCGCTCATGCCTTGCAGATGGATGCGGTAATAATTCATAAGCGCAGAAAGAAGTTCTTTGCGTTGCGCTTTGTTAATGTTAAGCGTTGTGTGTTCGTTAATTTCATTGCTCATTAAAAGGGATAAAAAACGAGCAGGTTCTCCGGCAATAAAATTCGCGTGAACAGGTTTTCCGCTGAAAAAAACTCCTTCTTCCAGATCAAAAATGGTTTCGATTTCTGAATAATTGTTTCCTGGGAAAAAACCCAGGAAGCCTGAAAACTGTACCAAAAATGCAAGATGAAAATTGGAGCAATTGTTTTGTTCTTCGTCTAATACTAAAATGCTTGAGCGTAGAAATTCAAAAAGTTCAGGATTACTTTCTTCCTCTTTTACTGAGCGGTAAACCACCTCTGCCATAAACATGGCTAACGAGCTTTTAGAAGTATTATATGGAATATCTGAAAATGGTGGTGAGCATTGCGCTTCTTTTATGCGCTGGAGGCTTTTATTTGTTTTGTGTTCAACTGTTATTTCTAAACAAGTAAGCGGCTGTAAAAGTGCGCTCTTTTTATTTTTTCCGGTGTGGATGAGGTAACCCTGCAAGCCAAAGAGCTCGGTATAAATATTGGCGATTACCGCTTTATCGTTGTAGCGGATTGTTCGTAACACGATGCCCCGTGTTGTGTGCAGCATCAGTTTACGATAAGGATTTTTGTTACGTGTGTTTGCGAACCATCTTCATTAGAAGCAAACACCAGATAAACACCTGTTGCAGCTTTTTCGCCATCAAAACTTTTTCCGTTCCACACGGCTTGTCCGCCTTGTGCTTTAGTTGCATACATTAGTTTTCCGCTGATGTCGGTGATTTTTACATCGGCATCTTTTACAAGGCCTTTAATTGCAATTGGTCCATCATAATCGTGATGCACAGGATTTGGATAAGCATACACATCGTTAAAAATTTCACCGCCTTCGGTTGCTGTTCCTTTGTAAGAAATAATTCCTTTTTGTGTGCCAATAAATACTTCGCCTGTAACATCATCAATAGCGATGCTGAGAATGTTGTTTGCAAACAAAGGGCTGTTTTCTTCTGTGAAATGTAATAACTCCTGAGTACCATCTGGCGACATTAAAAATACGCCAGCATTTTGTGTTCCTATCCATTTGCGGTTGCCACCATCTACCGCTATAGCACTTACAATTTCTGTTTCAAAAAGGTATTGCGCATAACCATCCTGCTCAATTAAAATTTGTTGTGCATCAAAGTTTCCGTTACCGGCAAAAATTTCACCCGGAGAATAAAAAACCGCAATTCCTTTATCGGTTCCTACCCATACCTCTCCATCTAAATCTTCTGCAATACTGTAGATATAATTACTTGGTAAACCACCATTGTTGAGCGAAGTGTTCAGGCGTTTGTACTTATCATCTGTTGTTGTTCCTATGGTGTAGTTGTCGTTGAAAACCAATAAGCCGTTTCCATAGGGAAGCATAAGCCATTTCTGGTTATATGAGTCGATGATTAAATCGCCAACAAGATTTTGGTTAAATGCATTTCCGGGATTAAAGTTTTGCCAGTTGCCGTCTGTTTTAAAAACTGAAATTGGCTTGGTAACATTTGAATTTCCTATCCATAGATTTCCGTCCAGATCAAAATCAAGTCCGCCAATTCTTATCCAGTCGATGCCCGTAAGAGGAAGCAAAGAAGAGTTTCCGGTTGTATCGTGCATAGCCGTTTGTGCGTTGTTATTTATTTCAACAACACCATTAAGCCACGAGCCCGCAAAAACATGCGAAGGGTTGTTGGGATCAACAGCAACGCGGATTATATCAACCACATTGTTTCCGTTATCGTCTTTTGGATAAATAGTGTTCCAGGTGTTGTTGATGTATGAAGCAACGCCTTCTGATTTAAACAACGGACTCCAGGAAACACTAACCCCGCCCGATGCTACCCATAGGTTGCTGTTTTCAACAGATATGTCAAAGGCAGTTGCAAAACGCGGACCATTTGGATGCACATTCAGGTAGTCAAATGTGTTGAAATTTTTTACCAGACCCTGCCCGCCATCTGCTATCCAGTAATCACCATTTTGTGCTGCAAAGCCTTCATTAGGATTTGCGTTTTGATTGGCCATACCAAAATATTGATAGATATTTTGAACTACAACATCATCCTCGTTATACACTAACATAAATCCGTAACCACAAACTGCCATTTTGTTGTGACGCGATGTAATGCTGCGCACTTCCTGAAAAAGTGTGGTGTCAAAATATGCCCAGGCGTTTCCGTCAAATACATAAATAGTATCTCTTGTAAGCGGACTATAAAGACTGGCAAAAACTTTTCCTGCATGATATTCAACAGCGCTGTAAAATATGCTTTCTGTTGTGGATGGCAGGTTGTTATATTTTGACCAGAAATTGTAATTGGCAAGGTTTGATGCATTTACATCTGCATGATAAATTCCTCCTGTTGTTGATGCATAAAACTCGTTTCCATCGCAGGTAATGTCTGTTACGTTTATATTGTCACCATTGGGTCCGATGTAGTAGGTGTCTTTTATTTCTTTCTTGATTAAATCTAATACTACTATTCCAAAACCACAGGCCAGATATGCGTAATTGTCTTTGAAAAATATTTTGTTGATGATTTTATTTCCCGGAATAATTTTTCGTTTGATGTCGGGAATATTGATGATGCGATTGTCTTGTATCAAATCAATGTTGGCGTTGGAGTAGGCAATTACAAGCGTGTTGGTAAGACTGTCATAATTAATGGTGCTGAAACCGATGTCGCTGAGGCCGGTGATTTTGCTCAGCTTATCAACTGTTGTTTCTGATTTGCTGTAATAAAACAAACCCTCTTCTGATGCGCAGTAAATGCGGTCGCCAGCCTCGGTAAGGGTTTTTGCATTGGTGTAGGGTAAGTGATCGCGCCATTGCCCTACTCCAACTCCCTGTGCAAACACAAGAGAATTGATAAGTGCAAAAAACAATGTGATAAGGAGTTTGTTGTACTGCATGAGCGGCAAATTTAGGATTTTATCTATTGTATATCTTCGCGGGCTTTTTTACCACAAGGACACTAAGGTCACAAAGGGTGTGTTTTGGTTTGTTCTATTAACGTGATTAATTCAAAATTATTGTGAGCAGGTATTTTATTTTTTTTCTGGTGTTAATTTTTTCTTCGTGCGGAAATCCAAAAGGTTTGCTGGAAGAAGGAACTGCGCTTCCTGATTATACAGGCTTTACGCCAACGGGTGATACGCTTATGCTTTCAAAATTTACCAAAGAAGAAAAAATTCTGTTCGTAAATTTTTGGGCTGCGTGGTGTGCTGATTGTTTGAAACATAACCCCGAATTAGTTCACATGAATTTAAAGTATAGTGGTAAAAAATTTGGAGGTCATGATTTTGAAATGGTGAGCATTTCGCTTGACCAGGACACCGGACTTTGGAAGCGCAGAATTGTACAACAAAACCTAATGTGGAAAAATCATATCACCGATGCGAAGGGCTGGGAATCTGCACAACTAAAGCCTTTCAGCGTGCATGCCATTCCATCAAATTATCTGGTTGACCACACTGGAAAAATTATTGCGGTGGATGTTGAGGGCGATGAACTGGAAAAAATATTGACAGAATATTATCAGAAGTAATCGTCATGCTGAACTTGTTTCAGCATCTTACTTTAAGACCCTGAAACAAGTTTAGGGTGACGCAAAAAATTACTGCGTGCGGTAAACAATTCTAAACCCCAAATCTTTTGACATCTGGCGATAGAGTTTATTCATCTCGCTTTCTATTTTGCGGATGTCTTGCCAGAACTGGCAGGTGTGGAAATACAAAATATCAAGTGTGGTGCTTCGCAGAAAATCTATGTCTTTGGTGTAGCCCGAAATAGCAAGCGCTCCGGTTTTATTTAAAAAATTAGTGAGCCTGCGTTTGTTGATTCCTAAAGTTTGACAGCATCCGAAGTGAAT
Organism: Bacteroidota bacterium; assembly: GCA_947478465.1. Lineage (GTDB taxonomy): Bacteria > Bacteroidota > Bacteroidia > SXHM01 > SXHM01 > SXHM01. The sequence goes on along the minus strand of CANJWH010000001.1, from coordinate 68,684 downwards.
TATTTTTCCTTCTAATTTTCCTTCTAATCTTTCGGCAAGCTCTTCTAAGTTAATGTGTTTATTGCCTACCTGTATGCTGTTGGGCAGACCATGAAAAGCATAGTAGTAAATGATGTATTTACTGTATTTTTTTTTGCTGTATTCTAAACTAACGTGTGCAATTTCTTCTAACGTTGCGCTGCGCTGATAATAAAATTTTACGCCCATGTTCAGGTTCAGCAATTTCAGCGCTGGCTGAATGCTGTCGGTTTTGCGCATGTCTTTTTCCCAATGCCCTTCAATGCAAAAAATATCCTTCTTGTAGCTTTTGGTAATTACGTTTGCCATGGGTGCGAAAAAACAGATTGCGAAAGTAGTAAAATCCGCTGCATTTCCTAAAAAGATTAAGGATTAGATGATATAAATCTGTTTTGAGAATAAAACAAGACTGCACAATGCTGTTTTTAGTTGTAAATTCCCCTACTTTCGCCCTCTCAACAACCCATAAAACATGACCATCCAAAACTACATCACCGAAAACAAAGACCGTTTTATCAACGAGCTGATAGACCTGTTAAGAATTCCTTCCATCAGTGCTGACCCTGCTTATAAAGAAAGCGTTTTCAAAACTGCCGATGAGGTAAAAAAACGCCTTGTTGAAGCAGGTGCAGATAATGTAGAAATTTGCCAGACCAAGGGCTACCCGGTGGTGTATGGCGAAAAAATAATCTCTCCCTCCTCCCCTACTGTGTTGGTTTATGGCCACTATGATGTGCAGCCTCCCGATCCATTGGATTTGTGGACTTCGCCACCGTTTGAGCCTGTTATTAAAGACGAAAAAATTTATGCCCGTGGCGCCTGCGATGACAAAGGACAAATGTATATGCACGTTAAAGCCTTTGAGCTGATGATGAAAACCAACAGCCTGCCCTGCAACATAAAATTTATGATTGAAGGCGAGGAAGAAGTGGGCAGCGACAACCTGGGCATATTTGTAAAAGCCAACAAAGAACGCCTGAAAGCCGATGTGGTGCTTATTTCCGACACAGGAATGATTGCCAATGATATTCCTTCTATCACCGTTGGCCTGCGCGGATTAAGCTACATGGAAGTGGAAGTTACCGGCCCAAACCGCGATTTGCACAGTGGAATTTATGGTGGTGCGGTTGCAAACCCTATCAACATCTTGTGCGAAATGATTGCCTCATTACACGATAAAGACAATAAAGTAAACATCCCCGGATTTTATGATAACGTTGAAATACTAAGCACCGAAGAGCGTGCCGAAATGGCGAAAGCTCCCTTCAGTCTTGAAGAATACAAAAAACACCTTGACCTTTCGGATATACATGGCGAAGCAGGTTACAGCACCAACGAACGCGTTTCTATTCGTCCAACCCTTGATGTAAATGGCATCTGGGGAGGTTATACAGGCGAAGGAGCAAAAACGGTTATTGCTTCAAAAGCATCTGCAAAAATCTCTATGCGTTTGGTTCCAAATCAAACCCCTGCAGAGATTACCGAGTTGTTCACCAAACATTTTATTTCCATTGCACCCAAGTCGGTGAAAGTAAAAGTTACCGCGCACCACGGTGGTGATGCAGCAGTTACACCTACCGATTCTATTGCTTATCAGGCAGCAGCAAAAGCCATGGAAACAACCTTTGGTAAAAAACCAATTCCGCAACGCACAGGTGGCAGCATTCCTATTGTTGCGCTCTTTGAAAAAGAATTAGGATTGAAAACAGTGTTGTTTGGTTTTGGCTTGGATTCAGATGCTATCCACTCGCCCAACGAGCACTACGGAGTTTTCAATTACCTTAAAGGCATTGAAACCATTCCGCACTTTTTCAAAAACTTTGCGGAGATGAGCAAATGATTTTTACCACTAAGGGCACAAGGTTTTCGCTAAGTATTTTCTTTGTGTTCTTGTGCCCTTAGTGGTAAACTTCCTTTATTAAACCTTCTTTAAATCAGCAAACCAAAGGTTTTCTTTATAGAAAATTATTTTATTTTTACACGGTAAAATAAATTTAAACATGCTCAATAAAACGCTTTGGTTGCCGTTTGTTTTAATATTGGCAATACTTTCTTCATGCACCAAACACGAGGAAGTGTTAATTCCTAACAATGTTCCACCACCCGACAGCACTCTGTCAAGCATAGTCATTGAAACCTATGTAAACAAGGCCTACATAAGCGTTTTGGGCCGCAAGCCAAGTGACACAGAAAAGGCCGAAGGCGCCACATTGCTTGAATCCGGTGCATTGTCACAAGCCAGCCGCGAAACATTTATTCAGTCTATTCTTGACAAGCCCGAGTACTATGAAAACCTTTACAAAAACTACTACACTTATCTGCTTGTAAATTTTGACACAGCCCAAACAACCTTTTTTATCGGCATTTATCAAAACCTTCTTACTCAGCCCGAATATGCTCAATACGTTGATCAGCTTAATTACGAAATTTCAAGACTTGAAGCGCTGAGAGATGTATACCCCAACCTTGTTGCCGGTAACATTACAGTAGCTCAGATGCACCGCACAATGATTAATAATTCATTTTATGACGAATTAAATATGGGCACCGAAAACTTTGTAGTATCAACATTTGAACACTTCCTTTCCCGCTACCCTACTGATGCTGAACTTGCAGAAGCCAAAAACATTGTGGATGGGTTAAGCGGAGTATTATTCTTTCAAATAGGCACAAGCAAACAGGATTTTATGGACATTTTTTTTGCTTCTGATGACTACTATGGAGGTCAGGTAAAAATTGTTTACAACGCCTATCTTTTCCGTCAACCCACTTCCGAAGAATCGGCTCTTTACAGCACTTACTACAAAAACTCTGGTGATTATAAAGGCCTGCTGAAAAAGGTGCTTACTACTGATGAATACGTTGGAATTAACTAAAAACCACAATGAGAATTAACTATAAATACTGTTGGATACTGCTGCTGGTTTCGGTATTATCATCATGTAAAAAAGACACCGATTTTATATACGGTGTTACAGATGTTGATATTCAAAAACCTGATGCAAATAAGCCCAACGTAAAATCAACATTCACATTTATTTCTATTGCCTACAGCGATTTATTTGGAGCAAATATTTCGCAAACACAATTGGTAGAATTACAAACAGCGTACGCGGCTTTTGGCGACCAACGCTTGATTGAGCAAATGATTATTAAAAACTTCCTTAACGATGGCGGTGTTGATATTCCATCACAAACAGAAATGAATGCCGATGTGCAGCAGTTCATCAAAAACAGTTACGTGAAATTTTTCAATCGTTTGCCAAACGAATTTGAGTTGTGGCATATTGAAAACGAAATTGCCGGAGACAACAGCACAACTCCGGAGTTGATTTATTTTGCAATGATGACTTCAAACGAATACAGATATTATTAGCATGATGCAACGCAGAGGATTTATTAAAAAAGCAGCACTGGCAACAGCAGGAGCCTTTGCAGCCCCCTATATTCTTCCATCAGGAAGATTGTTTGCTGCCACAGGAAGCCGTATTGCCAATCACGTTGTGCTTTGTTTGTTTGCCGGTGGTGTGCGCAACTTCGAATCAATGCAAAAGGCAGAAGGAAATCTTATGCCTTTTACGCTTACCGGAAACGAAAGCATTAACCCCCAAATTATTGGTGGCATGGATGCGCTGCCAACACCAAGCGGACAAAGGCTTCAGCAACAAGGCACATTATACAAAGAGTTTCGGTTTGCACAAGGTCCAACAGGCCACTTCAGCGGCCATTCTACAGCTCTTACCGGACAATATGTGCTGGGTGATTTGAATATAAAACAACGCCCGACATACCCTACGGTTTTTGAATACTATCGTAAACATAATTCCCCATCCATGAGTGCGCTAAATGCATGGTGGGTTGCGAATACTCTTGGTCCTTATCCGGCATTAAATTTCAGTCAGTATCCAGGTTATGGTGCTGAATTTGGAGCCAATTTTATTCAGCCAGGTTCTATAATTTCTATTCCAGGATATAATTCATTAGGTGATCCCAAAAACTTTGAAGCAGTTCAGTTGGATAAAGTAAAAAGCCTTCGCCAGTTTATGGACAATAATTTTTCAATCAACTATACTCCGGGCGATGCAGGAATTACCAATATTGAAGAAGAGGCAATACTTATTGAAAACTATATCAACAATTCGTTTGATGAAGCTGTGGCAGGGCAATATGATAATCCGTGGGGAGTTGGCAACAGCATGAATGGCGATATGTATAATGTGTTTTTTGCCGAACAGATTATTAAACAATTTAAACCCGAACTCACAGTGGTAAACATGCAGGACATTGATGTATGCCACACAAACTTCACGGGCTATTGCAACAACATCCGCAAATCAGACTATGCATTAGCTCATCTGTGGCAAACAATTCAATCCACCCCCGGAATGGCAAACGACACCATTCTGATTGCAGTTCCCGAGCACGGAAGAAATGAACAGCCCAACACCATTCTTGATGCTTACGGTAAATACGCACTTGACCATAACAGCGATGAGGTTTCAAGACAGATTTTCTGTCTTATTGTTGGTCCGCCTGATAAAGTGGTGCAAAATCAGGTTATATCAACGGTAACAGGCGAGAGCATTGATGTGGTACCAACGATTGCAAAAGTGCTGGGATTCCAAAACGATATTCCAGGAGGAATGCTTTCCGGAACATCACTTGATCAGGCATTTATTTAAACCAAGAATAAATAAATCGGCATGAAATTGATTAAAAATAATTTACCATTTGTTTGCTTGCTATTTATGATTGCTGTTGCTTTAATTGGTTGTTATAAAGACACCCCGGAGCCTCACAATCCCTATGATGATATTGATTATCCAACCACTCCGGCACCGGTAGATACAGTTGACCCTGCTTCATTTGTAGCACTTCATCGAAATATTTTTTCGCCCCGTTGTGCAGTTCCCGGTTGCCATGACGGGCACTTTGAACCAGACTTCCGCACACTGCAAAGCTCCTATTCTACACTTGTTTATCATCCGATAATTAAAAATAATGCCGATAGCACATTTCAGTTTCGCGTAGTTCCTTTTAACAAAGAACAATCAGTTTTGTATGAAAGACTTACCAATTGCTGTTTTGTAAATCAGGACGATCGCATGCCACAGGACAATATTGGTGTGCAGCTTGAAAGCAATCACATCAGCAATATTGCTGCATGGATTGATAACGGGGCAAGAGATATTTTTGGAGCGCTGCCCTCCTACCCTAACCAGGAACCCAATATTGGTTTTTATATTGCGTTTGATGTCACCTTTCCTTATGATACTGTTTATTCAAACACCAGAATTGATGGCATTTATTACAACCCTTTTATAATCGGAAACAACACCTCTTTTAATCTTGCTATTGAGGTTTCGGATGACAGCACTGCTGCAAATATGCTGCAGTATAATAAATTTATAATGAGTTATGAGCCCGATAATTTTTCTCCATCTGCACCGGGTTATCATGAATATTCCAGCATTTATCTGCATAACGACAATAAAGATTATTATCTAGCCACTGTTAATTCTGGTGATTTTTTAACCGACACAACAGTCTATTTTCGCTTTTTTACCAACGATGGAGATCATCAGCAAAACACACAGTTTCCTAGAGATGAGAATATTATTCAATACAAAACATTTTATTCTTTTTATGTAATTCCATAAAGGCTTTTTGATGATTAAAATGAAAAATATATACGCCTTGCTTTTTGTTTCTCTGGCAATTGTCTCGTGCAAAAAAGCAGAAGAAATAGGACCAACCCCTACAATTGAATTCATAAGTGTAACGCCTCAAAACGTTCACGAATACACAGACTCTTTGGTGTTTACAATTAAATATCGTGATGGCGATGGCGATTTAGGAGAAAACAATCCCGATGCCGAAAACTTCTTTCTTGCAGATAGTCGAAACAATGTGATTTATAAATTTCGCATCCCGCAGTTAGCACCTGATAATTCGAGCATTATTATTGAAGGAAATCTGAATGTTACTCTTGCCAACACTGCAATTATTGACGGCTCAAGTTCACAGACTTTTTCCTACAGCATCTATGTAAAAGACCGTGCCGGCAATCAAAGTAATACAATAACCACTTCTATGGTTACTGTTACTCAATAAAAGCATTAGTTCTTTAGAACCAATTCGTCAATTAGTCGCTTACATCCTCCGAATTTATCAATCATAAAAAGCACATAGCGTATATCAACGCTAATGGTTCGCGCATAAGCGGGATCGTAATACAAATCAGAAATCATCGACTCCCAATTACCGTCAAACGCAATTCCAACCAGATTGCCTTCCCCATCAATTAATGGGCTTCCGCTATTCCCCCCCGTTATGTCGTTTCCACTAATTAGGCAGATGTTTAATGTATCGTTTTTCGAGTATTGTCCGAAGTCTTTTGCTACCAGTAAATCGTGCAATTTTTTTGGCACATCAAATTCGGGATCTCCTGGCTTTTCTTTTTCCAAAATTTGGTAGTGGTGAGTGTAAAATGTCTTGAATTCTTTTTCACGGGTTGTATATGGTTTAACTTGTCCATAGCTCAAGCGCATTGATGAATTGGCGTCTGGATAAAAGAATTTATCAGGATTCATTTCGCGCTGTGCTTTGATGTAATTTTTTTGTAACGACTCGTTTTGCATCTCAAAAAGGTAAAGCTCCATATTGCTCATCTGATAAAGTTCCACAACACTCAGTATATATTTCATTCCTTCATCAGCATCTAGTTTTTTAATTGATGGTTTACTTAAAAACGAGTTAGCTTTTTTCTGGTTGAAGAAAATTGATTTTGCAGATAGAATATCTGCATATTGGTCGTAAACGTTTTTGCCTGGCTTATCCTTCAGTTTAAGGAATATTTTGGAATTGAATATGCTCAACTGCTGAGTTGAAGGCAAATCATCGTGCATCATCTTCAATGCCAGTGCGAGCATTTTTTTGTCGGTGGCAGGCAGATATTCTTTGAATTGTTCTGTAGTTGCTGCTTTTATTTGCTCAAGAACAGGAGCTATGTCTTCTTTTTTAGAGAGCAGTTCTCTGAGGCTGTAAAACTGAAATCCGTAGCTCGTAAATGATGGAGCAAATGCTGCTACATTAATATAGTTTTCAAGTTTTTTAATTTCGGTAGAGTTTGCATAAAGAGCGCCAAATTCTGTTAAAATATTGCCGTATTCCTTTTTACGGTTTTCGTCCTGTTCAACCCAAGAAGAAAAAGCTTTTTCTTGTTCCTGTTTGGTTTTGATGAAGCCGGTGGAAGCTGCGCCCTCAACCACACCTTTAAAGTATTTCCATGAGTTTGCTAATGACGCATAATCGGCAGCCATAGCAAGGTTTGTTTTCGGGTCCGCATCCATTTCTGCTTTCATTACAGCAAGTCTTGCCTCGAGTATTTTTACATACGATGGATAATTGCTTTTGATGTTTTGTTCAATAGCATGTGAAGAAAGGTAGCGTTCTGTTTGCCCGGGATAACCAAAGGTCATAGTGAAATCCCCTTCTTTCATTCCTTTCAGGGAAACAGGTAAAAAATGAGCAGGTTTGTAAGGAACATTTCCGGTTGAATAATCTGCAGGCTCATTGTCTTTTCCGGCATAAATTCTGAACACAGAAAAATCGCAGGTGTGGCGCGGCCACATCCAGTTGTCGGTATCACCTCCAAATTTTCCTACTACTTCAGGAGGTGTTCCAACCAAACGAATATCACGAAAAACGCGGTAAACCATCAGGTAATGCTCTGCACCTTCAAACATAGAAAATACACCTGCGGTGAATTTTCCGTTTTCTTCTGCTTCTCCGGCAATCACTGCTTTTTCAAGTTCCTGATCTTCGGCCTCATTCACACGTTTGGTTACATCCTGCATGTGAACAAGAATAGAAACTGTTAATCCGGGAGCAGGTAATTCATCGTTCAGTGTTGTTGCCCAAAACCCATCAACCAGATGATTTTTTTCAGGTGTGCTTAATCCTGCAATAGCATCAAAACCACAGTGGTGGTTTGTGAATAATAAACCCTTGTCTGAAACAATTTCACCAGAACAAAAATCCCCTACCTGAACAATTGCATCTTTCAGGCTTGAGTGATTGATGTTATAAATATCTTCCGGTTTTAGTTTGCACCCCAACTTTTGCATATTTCCGCTGATGACATCCGCGTAAATAGGAAGCCACATTCCTTCATCAGCAAAACTGAAAACGGAACGAATGAAAAGTAGAGATATTAAAACAGATTTAAGAATAAAGTTTTTTAACATTTGGAGATTTTTGATTTTGTAAAGCTTAAAATTTTCGGGTGACGAAGTTAGACCTTTTTCAACCTGTGGTTTTGAAATTTGCCCGTTTTGGTCAAATCTTAACATATTTTAACGTAAAACGTCTAATACGAGGCTCTGAAATCCTTATAGAATAAGGGTTTCAGAGAGCGCTCTTTTTAAGAGCCGTACATGAATTTTTACTAAAAAAGAGGGTCTGAATACCTCAGAAGAGTGAAATGGGCTAAAAATGCTTAAAAAACACCTTTTTTGAAGATATAGACCTGACTTGATGATGTTCCTTGCTTTGAAATTGCTTTGATGTTAGAAATAAAGCCTCTCCATGCAGCTCGGATCATACCTAAACCTGCAGCTTTTCCTGTTTCCTGAGCCATGTATTTTTCGCTTAACATGCTGACATAGAATGAGTCAAGTGGCATTGGAAGTGTTCTTTCAAGGGTTAAACCCTTGTTTTTGAAGTATTTTTCGGTGGTTTTTGGTACAAAATGATATAAATGCCTTGGAACGTCATAAGCTGCCCAGTATTTTCCGTAAATATCAGCATCGTAACTGTTACAATTAGGAACGGCAATCAGAAGAATTCCTTCTGGTTTTAGAAAGCTTAATAGCGTATCAACGGTTTTGTCTAACTCTGATATGTGCTCCAAAACATGCCAAAGGGTTATGATATCGAAACTATTTTTTTCAAAACCATTCTCAGATAAACCGGAATGAATTTCTGATTTTAATAATTCTTTTGCTTTTTTTCTGGCAAGATCGTTAGGTTCAATTCCTGACACCTCCCATCCCGATACTTTACAGGTGTTTAAAAAATCGCCTGTACCACATCCGTAATCTAAAATATTGCCTTTTTTAATGAGCGTGTTTATAAGTTGTATCTTCTTTAGAAGGCTGTAATGTTTTGCAATATGGTATAGTGAATTGATGAATCCTTTATTGCTTTTGGAGTGAGAAACGTAGTCATCGCTCTCATAATATTTACCCAAATATTTGGGTTCGGGTCTTGGGTTGGTGAACTTAAAATCGCATGAAATACACTGCACAATTGTGAATGTTTCACGTGAAACAGTGTAGTCAATACAGTCTAAAAAAGGTGTAAAATTTGCCTCTTTACAGACTGGGCATTGAGTTAAATTTTCCATATAGTGTGTTAATGTTTTACGAGGAACAAGGTGATTGATTTTTCTTAATTATGCTCCATGGTACGTTCGAAGTGACAGGTATGGACAAACTAAACTGCCCCTTTGAAGTATCATATTGAATAGAACTTAATGTATGTTTCACGTGAAACAAATAAGAATTATCTTCCAAGATGTATCATCAGAACAGATATGTCGGAGGGTGATACCCCACTTATACGAGATGCCTGACCGAGTGTTCTGGGTTTAATTTTGGTTAGCTTTTGACGGGCTTCAATGGACAGAGATTTAAGCACACCGAAGTTAAAATTATCATGAAGGATTGTGTCTTCAAGGCGGTTTAGTTTATTGGCCATTTCCTGTTCTTTTTCTATATAGCCTTCATACTTCATGAGTATTTCTGCCTGCTCTGAAATCTCCTGGTTATTGTCAAAGGTAGTATCCATGTATTCTTTTAAATCAGGAATTCCTTTATATAAATCCGGGAAGTTAATTCCGGGACGAGCCATGATGCCAAATAGTTTTACTTTTTGGTCGATAGGGCTTGAACCCGCATTTTCCAAAACAGGATTTATAACATCAGGGCTTACACTTTCTTTTTTGAAATAGTTAATTACCTGTTGTGCTTTCTCGTATTTATCGTTTACCTTATCCAGACGTTCTTTATTTACCAGACCTAATTCGTAGGCAAGAGGAGTAAGTCTCATATCAGCATTATCCTGGCGAAGAAGGATACGATACTCAGCACGTGAGGTAAACATGCGATAAGGTTCATCGGTTCCCTTGGTTACAAGGTCATCAATTAAGACACCGATATATGCTTCAGATCGTTTTAAAATAAAGGCTGTTTCTTCATTTATTTTACGGTGCGCATTTATACCCGCCATCATGCCTTGACATGCCGCTTCTTCGTATCCGGTTGTGCCGTTTATTTGTCCTGCGAAGTAGAGGTTTTCTACCAGCTTTGTTTCTAAAGTAAGGTGTAATTGCTGAGGTGGGAAGTAATCGTACTCTATTGCATAGCCCGGGCGGAACATTTTCACGTTTTCGAAGCCTGTAACCTTCTTAAGTGCCTTATACTGAACATCTTCAGGCAGAGAAGTGCTGAATCCGTTGATGTAAACCTCTACAGTGTTCCATCCTTCGGGTTCTACAAAGAGCTGGTGGCGTTCTTTATCTGCAAAACGGTCTATTTTATCTTCAATGGAAGGGCAGTAGCGTGGTCCTATGCCTTGTATGCGACCTGAGAACATAGGCGATTTATCAAAGCCGGTTCTGAGCAGGTCGTGAACCTCATCATTTGTGTACGTTAAATGACACGAAATCTGTTTCTTGGGCTCTTGTCCGTTTTGTGTAATAAACGGGCTTGTACCTTCTGAAAATGAAAATTTAGAGGGGTTTTCGTCACCGGGTTGTTCGGTCATTTTGGAGTAATCCAGAGAGCGACCATCGAGACGGGGAGGAGTTCCGGTTTTCATTCTTCCGCTTTCAAAACCGAGTTGAACTAATTGTTCAGTAATACCGGTTGAGGCTTTTTCAGCAGATCTTCCTCCACCGAAATTCTTTTCACCGATATGTATTACTCCATTCAGGAAAGTTCCGTTGGTAAGCACTACTGCCTTGCAACGAAATTCAATTCCCATAGAGGTGCGTACTCCGCAAAGTTTCCCGTTTTCGATGATAAGCGCGCTTACCATGTCTTGCCAGAAATCAAGGTTTTTGGTTTGTTCCAGCATGTTGCGCCATTCTGCCGCAAACATCATTCTATCATTCTGCGTGCGTGGACTCCACATGGCGGGCCCTTTTGATTTATTCAGCATTTTAAACTGAATGGCCGACTTATCACTTACTATTCCTGAGTAGCCACCCAGAGCATCAATTTCGCGCACTATTTGTCCTTTGGCAATGCCGCCCATGGCAGGGTTGCAACTCATTTGTGCAATGGTTGCCATGTTCATGGTAATGAGCAATGTTTTACTGCCCAGATTGGCAGCAGCAGCAGCAGCCTCGCATCCTGCGTGGCCGGCACCTACTACAATTACATCGTATTTTTCGAACATGGGGGCGCAAAGATAGGAAAATCAAGTCCATAGTCCATAGTCGATGGTCCATGGTTTTGGGTTGGCTGCCTTTTAACTGTGGTCTATCGACTATGGACTTTCTTTAAATAAAAATCTTCTTTGCCCGTCATCTGGGCTTTATCTGCAGGTTTTTTGTCTTTGTAGCCGAGGAGGTGAAGCAGGCCGTGTACCATTACACGGTGCAGCTCGTACTCACGTGAAACATTGAATTTTTCTGCGTTTTCGGTTATTCTTTCAATGCTTATAAAAATGTCTCCGGTTATTTGCTTCTCGACTACGCTCGAAGTGACAGCCGTATCGAACGTAATTATATCGGTAAGTGTGTTATGGTTCAAATGTTTTTTGTTCAGATCCAGCAGGTAATTATCACTGCAAAAAATGTAGTTGAGTTCGGCTATTTGGGCGCCTTCTTTTTTGGCAACGGTGGTTAGCCACTGACGAACTTTTGTTTTGTTCTTCAGGGTAAATTTTATGTCTTGGGTGAAGAAGTTTATCATCAACGAATAACGAATGAATTACGAATATACGAATGTTGGTGGGCAAATATCGGTTTTTTTGCCGTAGCGCTAATTGCCTCAACAGCACCGGCCTTTTTCTCAATTCCCCATAAAGGGGTATTTTTTCTTCTCACGCTCCCCATTAATGGGTCACTTTCGCCTGCCCGGTGTTCAATAAAGCCTAAGGTGCTGCGGTATTTTTGTTCCGAAAATGGAACACCGCGGAAAAATAATCAGGGAAAGAATAGAAGAATTTGGTGTGTCAAAGGCATTTATTTACAAGAAGTTGAAAATTGATAAAAAGACTTTTGACCGCCTGCTTGCAACCCACAACCCGCCTGAAGAAATGATAGAACGCATAGGTAACATCATCAGACATGATTTTTCGATTGATTTTCCAGATTCGAAAAAAACGGTTTTTGAATCCGAAAACCCGCTGAATGTTGTAGCAGAGACCAGGATTGTTTTTTCTGATCAATTTATGAAGCAAGTCTTGTCTGATCTTGAAGAAATTAAAATTAAACTTTCTAATACCAATCAACTAAACAAACCAGAAAACTAACCCCAAAAACCTCATCTTATGAATGACACACAGCAAGCATTTTTAAACATGCTGCTCAAGGTGCAAGACAACCTTGAAGACAATGCAGCGGCTTACTCAAGCCACATGCAAATTGCGCCAACCAAAGCGCTTTTAGATGCACAAATCCAAATTATTATTGAAGCCGCAGGCCGCGCCACCGAAAACACTACGGGTGTTGCCGAAGACAAGCAGCAAACCCGTCAGGCGCTTGAAACCGTTATGTATAATGTAGCTAACGGTATACACTCTTATGCCGAAGACAATAATAACAACACACTTGCAAACAAGGTAAATTATACCAAAAGCGACCTTAAAAAAATGCAGGATACCGAATTGCAGCAAAAGGCTCAGTACCTTAACACCTACCTTACACCCGTTGTGCTTGCTGCGCTGCCGGGCTATAATGTTGCCGCAAGCGATATTGCCGACCTGCCTGCACTAACCATTACTTACTTCACCGCCATACCCGAAGTTAAAGATGCCATTGAAGCCAAAACCGTTGCCGGCAATGATGTTGATCGCGGCATTGCCGAAAGCCGCAAACTGCTTGAAAAACTTGACGGATATGTGAACAGCTATCGCAACAATGCCGCCACCGTTGCGCTGTGGGAAGAATATCAGCTGGCCCGCGCCATTGACGATAACCCAAGCGGGGGAGGAGGCGATGTGTATGAAGAAGGTGTAAACCCCGGAGCACAAAAAAAGGTAGCCGAAATAACCTACAATGCAGCTACTCCCGTTAAATTTGAAGTATCGGGTACGCAACTGCAGTTTGCTTTAGCCATAAGCGGAATGATACAAGGCGGATGGGTAAACGTAATGCCCGGCACCCCGCTGGAAACTACCTTTGGCGCTATGGCACCGGCAGGTAACGAACTGGTGGTGCAAAACCCCACCGGCACACCCGGCACTTATAAAGTTACCATAGGTTAAACACACTAAAAAGCCCTTTGCACATAGTTGCAAAGGGCTTTTTTAAGGCAATGTTACAATAGATTGAACATGCTTTACACTATCTCAACTCCATGTTGCAATTTCTCGTTCCTGCGTTATTGTTTATATACCACCCGTTATAAATTTTATACCGTCCGTTACAAAAATGCTACCGCCCGTTACAATTTCTTTACCGCTCATTACAATTTATAAATCATGCCGCTAAAAACCAAAAAAGAATTGCCAGATATGCCTGCAATAGCCCGCAACTGGGCAAAATACAAAGGCACATCGCTTAACGCTATAAGCCGGAAGCTGAAAAAAAGTTCGAATTATTTGCACAGCAACCTGCGCACCCGCGATGTGCGCCCCTCAGTACTGCTTGCCCTCAGCGATTTTTTGGGCGAAAATCTGTTTGAATATTACCTTGAATTATTACCCGAACACGTGCGCCCCACCGCCCGCGAAAAAGAATTGCTTAAAGAAATTGAAGCCCTGAAAAAAGAACTGAAAAGGGTAGGAGAGGAGCGGGATAAGTATTGGGAGAAGATTGGGAAGTAAGAAGATTGTCACCCTGAGCATAGTCGAAGGGTTTTAACACAGAGGGCACAGAGAAGATAAAGAGTTACACAGAGGATTTAAAATCTTAGCGCCTTTGAGGTAAAAAACCTTAGTGTTCTTGTGCCCTTAGTGGTAAAATATAAACCCTATTCCACCACCAGATTAGCCTGTATCCGTTCCCAAAAATTGGGCGCATAAACAAACACATCATCACTGTTGTAAGGGATGTTATCGGCACCGGCATAAATCTGAATCAGGTTTTGGGTATCAAAACCAACGGTTGATGTCATGTTAACCGTTTCGCCTTCGGTAGGAGTGTTTACCGTTGCCATGTTATAGTTATTGCTGCGGATTATTGATTCATGGGTATAGCCTCCAAAGGGCCAGTTAGCCGAATTGGGTACATTATTACGCTCGGTATTAAAAAGAAAAGTTGAATCGCAATTACCAAAAACATAAGACTGAGGCCAGTAGTTTTCGTCATTAAACACATTGCTGATAAGCGGGTAATAATCTACCTTAAGTATGTTGTTAACCTTAACCGAATCGCTGCGGTAATTAAAGTTGCCATTGCCATAGCTGCGGTTAAACATAGCAATGGTTACAGTATCATATTGCGCAGGCAAGGCAACCTCCTGATAAAAATAATAGGCATCAAAATAAAAATAAATAAAGTTTATCTGCTCAGCCCTAAACAGGCCATCGTTATCCTGAAGGCCCTGGATATTTGGTGAATAACTAACCACCGCGTTGTTTGAAAAATCGGCAATACGTGCGGGGTCATCATTCGACATACTGCCATCAATAAACAGCAGCATATTCGTGTTTTGGTCTATCGGACTAACAGCATCCTGAAAGCCCAGCATCCTGAATTTTCCAGAGAAATGGGAGGGAGTTACACTGGTTATGTAATCACCAAAACCGGTGTATAAACTATCGGGCACAACTTCAGTTTTAAACACATCGGGCGAGGTGGTGTAGTGCATGGAAAAATTCATGTTTCCGCTTTTCTCTTTTTTGCAACTAACCAGAGCAGCCGCAATAACAATAAATGCAAATATTTTTTTCATAAAGTGTGCTTTGTGTTATAAAACACCGCAAAGGTGCAACACCTTAAAAAACGGGAGAATGATTAAAATCAGAAAAAATAAAACTTAGTGCCCTTAGTGGTGAAAAAAACTAATCCAGCTTCAGTACCGCCATAAACGCACTCTGTGGTATCTCAACCGAGCCTACCTGACGCATACGTTTTTTACCTTCTTTCTGTTTTTCCAACAGTTTGCGTTTACGCGAAATATCACCACCATAACACTTGGCAGTAACGTCTTTACGTAAAGCCGAAATGGTTTCGCGGGCAACAATTTTTGCACCAATACCCGCCTGTATCGCAATCTGGAATTGCTGTTTTGGAATAAGCTCTTTCAGTTTCTCGCAAATTTTGCGTCCGAATTCGTGTGCTTTACTTCTGTGAATTAAAGCCGATAGCGCATCCACCTGCTCGCCATTCAATAAAATATCCAGCTTCACCAAATCCGATTCGCGGTAGTCTAATGGGTTATAATCAAACGAGGCATAACCGCGCGAAATACTTTTCAGTTTATCGTAAAAATCAAAAACTATTTCCGCCAGTGGAAGTTCAAAAATCAACTCAACACGGTCGGTAGTCAGATACGTTTGGTTCTTGAGAATGCCGCGCTTTTCCATGCACAGGCCCATGATAGCGCCAATGTATTCGCTCTTGGTAATAATGGTTGCAAGAATGTAAGGCTCCTCAACGTGATCTAATTTTGAAGGGTCGGGAAACTCGCTGGGATTGCGTAACACCGTCTTCACCATTTTGGTGTTAAACGAATGGTACGATACGTTGGGAACGGTGGTAATCACCGTCATATTAAACTCGCGCTCCAACCGCTCCTGAATAATTTCCATGTGCAGCATACCCAAAAATCCGCAACGGAAACCAAAGCCCAGTGCGGCACTGCTCTCGGGCTCCCACGTAAGCGAAGCATCATTGAGTTGCAGTTTTTCCATGCTGTCGCGCAGCTCTTCGTAGTCATCGGTATCAACGGGATAAATACCCGCAAACACCATTGGCTTCACATCTTCAAAACCCTGAATTGTTTTTTCGCAGGGGCGGTCAACATGGGTAACCGTGTCGCCCACTTTTACCTCACTTGCCTTTTTTATACCGGAAATAATATAGCCTACTTCGCCCGGCCCCAATGTGTTTTTAGGCTCGGGAGTTAATTTTAAAACACCTGTTTCGTCAGCATTATACTGGTGATCAGTAGCAGCAAATTTTACAAGGTCGCCTTTTTTCAGCGTGCCGTTAAACACACGGATGTAAGCAATAATTCCGCGGAAAGAATTGAAAACCGAATCAAAAATCAGCGCCTGCAAAGGAGCTTTCGGGTCGCCCTTGGGATGCGGGATGCGCTCAATAACAGCGTCCAGAATTTCAAAAACTCCATCACCGGTTTTGCCCGATGCTACCATAATCTCCTCGCGTTTGCAACCCAATAAATCCACCACCTGAAATTTTACTTCCTCAGGGTTGGCGCTCGGCAAGTCAATTTTATTCAACACGGGAATAATTTCCAGATCGTTGTTCAGCGCCAGGTACATGTTGCTGATAGTCTGCGCCTGGATACCTTGTGAGGCATCAACCAATAAAAGAGCGCCTTCGCAGGCAGCCAGTGAGCGCGAAACTTCGTATGAAAAATCAACGTGTCCGGGAGTATCAATCAGGTTCAGCGTAAACGACTGCCCTTTATATTCAGGTTTTTCCCCACGATACGTGTATTGCATTTGTATCGCGTGGCTCTTAATGGTGATGCCGCGCTCGCGCTCCAGGTCCATGTCGTCAAGCACCTGCGCCTGCATATCGCGCTTGTTAATGGTGTTGGTAAATTCAAGCAGACGGTCGGCCAGCGTGCTTTTGCCGTGGTCAATATGGGCTATGATGCAGAAATTGCGGATGTTTTTCATTTTCGGGGCGCAAAGATAGAATTGTATCAACGAATAACGAATGAAAAATACGAATTAACGAATGCCCTTCGGCAGACTTCATTCGTATATTCGTAAAAGATACGTTATTCGTTGATGATTAATACTAAAACTTCAGATACGGCATCAACCCGTGCAACCCGCCCTCGCGACCAAAACCGCTTTCTTTGTAGCCCCCGAAAGGTGAAGCAGGGTCAAATTTATTGTAGGTATTTGCCCACACAACCCCGGCACGAAGTTTATTGGTGAGGTTAAAAATCTTGGAACCTTTATCTGTCCACACACCCGCAGATAAACCATAAGGAATGTTGTTTGCTTTTTCAATCACCTCTTCAACAGTTCTGAAAGTCTGAACGGTCAGAACAGGTCCAAAAATTTCTTCCTGCACTACACGATGACTTTGTGATGCATTCAGAAATAAAGTAGGTCTGCAGAAATATCCTTTGCTCGGGATACTACACTTGCTCTGGTAAAAATCAGCGCCTTCTTTTTTACCAATTTCAATGTATTTATTGATGGTAGCGAGTTGTTGTTTTGAATTTATTGCACCAATGTCGGTGTTCTTATCAAGCGGGTCGCCAACAATCAATGTTTCCAATCTGTCTTTCAGTTTTCGGATAACAATATCAGCCACACCCTCCTGAACAAACAGACGTGAGCCCGCGCAGCAAACGTGTCCCTGATTAAAAAATATTCCGTTCACAATTCCTTCCACAGCTTGGTCAATCGGAGCATCTTCAAAAATAATGTTGGCGGCTTTTCCGCCTAATTCTAAAGTTGCTTTTTTCCCTGTTCCGGCAATTGCTTTCTGAATTAGTTTGCCCACATCGGTAGAGCCGGTGAAAGCAATTTTATCAATATCCGGATGATTCACAATTGCCGCTCCGGTGCGCCCCGCACCAGTAACAATGTTCACCACGCCATCAGGCAAACCGCTGTCGGCAATCAGTTCGGCAAGTTTCAATGCAGTAAGCGAAGTTGTTTCAGCAGGTTTTAAAACCACCGTGTTGCCGGTTGCGAGAGCGGGAGCAATTTTCCATGCAGCCATCAGCAACGGAAAATTCCAGGGAATAATTTGTCCCGCAACGCCCAATGACTGCGGCTTGCGGTTAGGAAAAGCATACTCCAGTTTATCAGCCCACCCGGCATAGTAAAAGAAATGATTTGCTGCCAGCGGAATATCAATATCGCGTGATTCGCGAATCGGTTTTCCTCCATCCAGCGTTTCTATAACACTGAACTCACGAGCACGCTCCTGAAGCAGACGGGCAATGCGATAAATGTATTTTCCGCGTTCTTTTGCAGGCAACTTGCTCCACGTTTTATCATAAGCTTTGCGTGCAGCTTTCACTGCTTTGTCCACATCTTTTTCATCCGCATCAGCAATGGAAGAAAGCTTTTCTTCTGTTGCAGGATTAATGGTGTCAAAATATTTTCCGGATGATGGTTTTACAAATTTCCCATCAATAAAAAGTTCGTATTGCTTTTTCAGATTGATGTGCGAAGTGCTTTCCGGTGAAGGAGCATACGCCCATTTTGAATCACCCAATCCGAGTGAATTTTGTTTTTTCTTTTCTGCTGTTGTTGCCATCGTTTAGTCTTTTGAAAAATAATCTCCGCTTTGATAAACACCGTCCTGTTCTTTTTGCAATTGCATAAGAATATCATTTGCCAGGCTGCTTGCCCCAAAGCGATACCATTCGTTGGTAAGCCATTTGTCTCCTAATGTTTCTCTTAACATCACTAGATATTGCAATGCAATTTTTGCAGTTGAAATTCCTCCTGCGGGTTTCATTCCCACCATTTTTCCGGTTTTGTAATAGTAATCGCGGATGGTTTCCAGCATCACCAATGTTACTGGTTGCGTGGCTGCAGGAGAAATTTTTCCGGTGGAAGTTTTTATAAAATCAGCCCCAGCATAAATCGCTATTTCACTCGCTCTCCGCACATTATCCAGTGTTGAAAGCTCACCTGTTTCTAAGATTACTTTCAGTCGTGCAGCACCGCAGGCTTCTTTTACGGCAGCAATTTCATCAAACACATAACTGTAATTTCCTTCCAGAAACTCACCGCGTGAAATTACCATATCCACTTCATCTGCGCCATTATCCACTGCAAAATGAGTGTCACTTATTTTTACTTTTCGTGTTGATTGTCCGCTTGGGAATGCAGTTGCAACGGATGCAACTTTTATTCCTGTTCCCTCTAATTGTTTTTTTGCAAGTTTTACAAAAGTCGGATAAACACAAACTGCTGCAACGGTAGGAATACCATGCATAATATCGTGCAGATGTGCTGCTTTATAACAAAGTTGTTTTACTTTTCCTTCTGTATCTTTTCCTTCCAGAGTAGTGAGGTCAATCATGTTTAATGCAAGTTTCAAACCCTGCACTTTGCTTTCTTTTTTTATGCTGCGCGTCTGAAACCGCGCAACGCGTTCCTCCACTCCAACCTGATCAATCGTTGTAGTTTTGCTGAAATCAGGAAGAGATAAATTTGTTATTGATTGTTTTCGCATTTGCAGCCAAAGATATAAAGACAAAAGAATTCAAACATATCACCCGCAAAACCTAAATTTGCAACCCATGATTCAAATTTCATCTTTTGCTTTTAATCCTTTTCAGGAAAACACCTACGTTTTGCATGACGAAACAAAAGAGTGCATTATCATCGATCCAGGATGTTACAGCCCACTTGAGCAGGCAGAACTTTCAACATTTATTGAAAATGAAAACCTCAACCCGGTAAGGCTAATCCTTACACATTGTCATATCGATCATATTCTCGGTTGTAAATACGTTTCGGAACGCTATAATCTTATTTCTGAAACTAATAAAATTGAACTACCTGTTTTTGACAGTGCAGAAAGAGCTGCCGCCATTTTTGGAATTCGTTTGGAAAAGCCGCCCGCACCTGCTAAATTTATTGATGAAAATGACGTGATAAAATTTGGCAACAGTTCACTAGAAATACTTTTTACTCCGGGACATTCACCAGGCAGTTTGTGTTTTTATAACAACGAGCAAAAGTTTGTAATTGGTGGCGATGTACTTTTTCGTGGAAGCATAGGCAGAACTGATCTCCCCGGAGGAAATTTTGATACACTTATCAGCAGCATTAAAGAGAAATTATTTCTGCTGGGTAACGATGTTACGGTATATCCTGGTCATGGACCCGAAACAACCATTGGCTTTGAAAAGGAAAATAATCCATTTTTGTAGTGTTAAAAACTTGTTAGTTTGTTCATAATATGTTTATATTTGCCTTATTAAAAATTAAAACCGCCTGAAAACCATCATGATAAAAAGATATATCCTTCTGTTTATCATTCTTTTGCCAATGTTTTCCAAAGCTCAGCGTTGGAAAAGGATGCGATACGAAATTGTGGCTGCTGCAGGAACTACCAACTTCCTGGGTGAATTGGGTGGAGCCAATCAGATTGGAACCAATTACTACAAAGATTTGGAGATGGCAGCAACGCGTTATGTTTTGAATTTGGGAATGCGTTATAAACTCTCTCAATCTACAGCTGTTAAAGTTGGTTTTTCTTACGGAAGACTTAGAGGAGATGACAAGTGGACACAAGAACCATACAGGAATAATCGCAATTTGAATTTTAAATCTCCGATTGTTGAATTATCCGCTCAATATGAATTTTCATGGATGAAAGAAACCATAGGAAGTCGTTACAAAGTAAGACGTGTTCGCGGTCGCGGTAAAAAAGGAAGCGACATTTATGTTTATGGATTTTTTGGTATAGCAGGATATTATTTTAACCCCAAAGCCCAATATAATGGAACATGGACAGCGCTTGCTCCTTTGAATACAGAGGGGCAAGGCTTAGTGTCTACGAGATCAGATTATTCTCGCATTCAGTTTGCTATTCCTATGGGAATTGGTTTGAAATACAGTCTGAATAAAACATCAAGCATTGGTATTGAGTATGGAATCCGTAAGGTTTTCACCGATTATATCGATGATGTAAGTACAACGTATTACGACAAGAATGAGTTGGCTCAGAATTTTGGAGATGCGTCTGCTCAATTATCTGATCCGGCATTAACCGGTAATGGAGGAACAGGTGGTGCACCAGGACCATTCGGTGGTTGTCAGACCTGTGCAGGACAACAAAGAGGTGACCCACGTGATTTGGATCACTACATGTTTTTCCTGATTACCTACAACTATAAGTTGAAAACTACAAGAAAAGGGTTACCTAAATTCTAATGACCTGGCTTTATTCTTGCGGAAAAATCCAACCGATGAAAAACTATTTTTTAGCATCATTCTTTGTATTAATTCTTTGTGCTCCTGTTTTTGCCCAAAAATCAGAGTTTGGATTAATGTTGGGAACTTCGTTTTATAACGGAGAACTTAATCGCAAAACACTATTTATGCAACCGAAATTTGCATTCGGAGGTTTTTACCGTCATAATTTCAACGAACATTTTTCAGGTAAATTATGTTTCCTTTATGGCAATGTTGAAGGTAATGATGCCTTGTCTGCTAATCCAGAACAAATCCAGCGAAATTTGAGTTTTAAGTCTGTAGTTGCTGAGTTTTCGGGTCAAATAGAAATAAATTTTCTCCCTTTTGTAGCAGGTGATACAAAAACTCGTTTCACTCCATACATTTTTGGAGGTTTCGGAATTTTTAAGTTTAATCCAAAAGCCTTCGTAGATGCAGGAACCTATAACATCAACGGAATAAATTATACTGTAGCAAACAGTGGTTATTATGCGCTGATGCCGCTTGGCACAGAAGGTCAGGGCACAACTGGATATCCTGACAGAAAAAAATATTCACTCACAAGTTTTTCTATTCCATTTGGTATTGGTTTTAAATTTAACATTGCTAACGGTGTTGGTTTTGGACTAGAATGGGGGATGAGGCCAACTTTTACAGACTATCTGGATGATGTAAGCACAACTTATGCTGAGCCCATTGTTCTTCGTTCAGAATACACTGATGTTGCAGCAGTTCTTTCAGACCGCTCGATTGCCAGCACAGAAAGCAATGTTGGCAGACAGAGAGGAAATTCTACTAATAAAGACTGGTATTCATTTGCAGTAGCAACACTTTCGTACACTATAAAAACCAAGCAACCTAAGTGTGCAGCATACCAGTAAATTAAAAATACAAATAGGATAAATGTAAAACCGTCCCCGCAAAAAACGAGGACGGTCTTTTTTTAAAGATGACCTTCAAAGAGCAGATAGATAAAACCAAGCTACCCAAACACATAGCCATCATTATGGATGGCAACGGAAGATGGGCAAAAAAGCAGGGAAAACTTCGCACATTCGGGCATCATAACGGAGTTGATTCTGTTCGCGAAACTACTGAAGCAGCTGCTGAGCTAGGAGTAGAATATTTAACTCTTTATGCTTTTTCAACCGAAAACTGGAACCGCCCCAAGTATGAAGTAGATGCCCTAATGACTCTTTTGGTAAAAACAATTAACAAAGAGACCAAAACATTAAACAAGAATAATATTCGTTTACAGGCAATAGGAGATTTGAATAGTTTGCCAAAAGACTGTTATAAAGAGTTACACGAAGCGATAAAAAATACCGAAAATAACACACGCATGACTTTGGTGTTGGCCCTTAGTTACAGCTCTAAGTGGGAGATAACACAAGCAGTGAAGGATTTGGTAAAAAATGTTAAATCAGGTAAGCTGAAGGAAGAAGATATAAACGAGGAAACTATTAAATCACATCTTTGCACCGCAAAAATGCCGGACCCCGAATTACTTATCCGTACAAGCGGTGAATATAGAATCAGTAATTTTTTGTTGTGGCAGATTGCTTATTCCGAGTTGTATTTTACAGACAAATTGTGGCCTGAATTCCGCAAAGAAGATTTTTATGAAGCCATTGTTAATTACCAACAGCGCGAACGCAGATTTGGAAAAACAAGCGAACAGTTGAAAACGAAATGAGATACCTGATAAAGTTTTTTCTGTTTATTGCTTATTTCTTTCTAACCGCTTCTAGCCTCTTTGCGCAAGTAGAAATAAATTATGGCAAACCTCAGGAGTATGAAATAGGTGGCATTGAAGTTACCGGAACTAAATATTTAGATAAAAGCGTTCTCAAATTGCTTTCGGGCTTAACTGTCGGAGACCGTATTATGGTTCCCGGTGACCAGGTCTCTAAAGCAATTGAAAACCTTTGGAAACAAGGACTTTTTTCTGATATCGGTATTAACGCACAGAAAGTTGTTGGCGATAAAATCTTCCTTGAATTTATTTTACAGGAACGTCCGCGTCTTTCTTCTTTCCGTTTTACCGGAACACGTAAATCAGAAGAAGATGATATCCGTGATAAGATTAAACTAATTAAAGGAAAAGTTGTAACCGAAGATCTTTTGCTTACTACTAAAAATATTGTAGGCGATTATTACATTGAAAAAGGATACTTGAATACAGAAGTAAATATTACGGAAGCACCTGATGCTACGCTGCCTAACAATGTGGTGTTAACCATTGGAGTTAATCGCAAAAAGAAAGTTAAAATCAATCAGGTTATTGTTCATGGAAATGAAAAAATTCAGAGTGGGAAACTGAAACGGACAATGAAGGAAACCAAGGAAAAAAATATTTTCGCACCGTTTCGCAACCCCGATGTTGCAGCAAAAAATATTATTTCTGCCATTGTAAAGAGTGACATGAATGGCGCTATTGACGCATTGGAATCCCATCTGAACGAAAACGTAAAACTCAATATTTTTAAAGCCTCAAAATTCCTTGATTCAAAATATCGTGATGACAAAACAGCTCTGATTGCAAAATACAACGAGCAAGGATTCCGAGACGCAACAATCATCCGCGACTCTGTTTATAAGGTGAACAATAGAGAAATCAATGTTGAACTTTGGTTAGAAGAAGGTCCTAAATATTATTTTCGAAATATTACCTGGACGGGCAACACTAAATATACTTCTGAATATCTGAGCAAAGTTTTAGGTATTAAGAAAGGTGATGTTTACAACCAAGCAGCCCTAGAGGCCAACCTGTTGATGAATCCGCAAAGCTCCGATGTCAGCTCACTTTACCTTGATGACGGGTATTTGTTTTTTGACGTGAAGCCCGTTGAAATTCTTGCAGAAAACGATTCAATTGATATTGAAATGAGAATGCGCGAAGGCAAGCAGGCAAGGATTAATAAAGTAACTGTAATTGGAAATACAAAAACCAACGACCATGTTATTCTTCGTGAAATACGCACCAAGCCGGGAATGTTATTCAGCCGCAGCGACATTATTCGTTCTCAAAGAGAATTAGCAAACCTTGGTTATTTCAATTCAGAAACGTTAGGTGTTAATCCAAAACCCAATCCTGTTGATGGAACGGTAGATATTGAATACAAGGTAGAAGAAAAACCATCTGATCAAATTGAACTTTCTGGTGGTTGGGGCGCAGGAAGAATAGTTGGAACACTGGGTGTTACATTTAATAACTTTTCCATGCGCAACATTTTCAAAAAAGGTGCATGGCAGCCGCTTCCTGCAGGTGACGGTCAAAAGCTTAGTTTACGTGTACAGAGTAATGGCTTGTATTTTCAATCCTATAATGCTTCGTTTACTGAGCCTTGGCTAGGGGGTAAAAAACCAAATTCATTAAGCTTCTCAGTATTCCACTCGGTACAGAGCAACGGAAAACCAAAAAGTGACATCACCCGTCAGGCAATTTTAATTACCGGTGGAAGTGTTGGTTTTGGAACCCGTTTAAAATGGCCGGATGACTTTTTCACTGCTTATATTGAAGGCATTTATCAGTCTTACCACTTGAAAAATTACCCGCTTGGAGCACTTATTAATGGTCAGTATAATAACCTAAGTGTTAAAGCAACAATTTCGCGTAATTCTATCAGCGATCCTATTTACCCGCAGCGAGGTTCAAAAATTACAGCAAGTTTACAAATGACCCCTCCTTGGTCGGCATTTGGAAGAAGTATTGATTATGCTGACCCATCTTCAAAATATAAGTGGTTAGAGTTTAATAAAATCAAATTCAATTATTCATGGTTCCAGAACTTGGCAGGAAAGTTGGTAATGAATGTCCGAACTCAGTTTGGTTTCCTTGGTTTGTATAACAGGCAGCTTGGCATCACACCGTTTGAACGGTTTTATTTAGGAGGAAGCGGTTTATCCGGGTTCTCGCTTGACGGACGTGAAATTATTGCATTGCGCGGTTATGGTGATAACACCTTAACGCCAACCAACAATCAAGGCAACTACACGGGTGGAACTATTTATAACAAATACTCTTTAGAATTGCGTTACCCAGTTTCATTAAACCCTTCAGCTACAATTTTTGGTCTTGCCTTTTTAGAGGCCGGAGACGCATACGACAAGTTTGATAATTTCAATCCTTTTGGAGTGAAGAAATCTGCAGGTGTTGGTGTCCGTATTTTCCTTCCGATGTTTGGATTACTAGGACTTGATTGGGGTTATGGATTTGACCAGATACCAGGAAGGCCAGGGTCAAGCGGAAGCAATTTCCACTTCTCGATTGGACAAACTATTGAATAATTTTTTGCAACTAAACAATACAAATATGAAAAGCACATCAAAAATTCTAGGAACAATAGCAGTTCTTTTATTTAGCGGATTCGTTGCTTCGGCTCAGAAATTCGCATTTGTTGATACAGAATACATTCTCAGCAATTTGCCTGATTACACTTCAAAACAAAAGCAACTTGATGATATGTCGGTTCAATGGCAAAGCGAAATAGAAGCAATGTATAAAGACATAGACAAAATGTATTCTGATTACCAGGCGGAGGAAATACTTTTACCAGAAGCTGCCCGCAAAAAGCGTGAAGCCGAGATAATTGAGAAAGAAAAGAAAGCAAAAGACCTTCAGAAACAGCGATTTGGCTTTGAGGGCGATCTATTTAAAAAGCGTCAGGAAATGATAAAACCTATACAGGATAAAATATACACGGAAATTAAAAAAATTGCAGACGCAAGAACCTATATGATTATCTTCGATAAATCATCGGGAGCCTCTATGCTGTATACAAATGAGAAGTATGACCTAAGCGATGATGTGTTGGAAGCAATGGGCATAACTACGGCAAAGGAAACTAAAGAATAAAGAAATCTTTGTAAATCTTCTTTCAAAATTATTTTTACTTTCGCACCCCTAATTCAAAACCACTTAAAAACTATGAAAAAAATACTTTTTATATTAACGATTGGAATTTTTGCCTCAGCTAGTGTAAACGCACAGTCAAAAAAACTAGGGCACATTAATTCTCAGGAATTGGTAAACCTTATGCCTGAAGCAAAGGCGGCTCAAGACAGCCTTCAGAAATTTGCAGGAGCAGTTCAGGGAGAATATGAAAGAATGGCAGGCGAATTGAAAAAACTTGCTGAAGATTTTGAAGCCAACAAAGGTGGAATGAGCGAAATTATCCGTCAAAGTAAAATCAATGAATTAAATGATAAACAAGGCCGTTTGAATGAATTTGAAAAACTCGGCAATCAGGAAGTAGCTAAAAAAGAACAAGAACTTTTTAAACCTATTTCTGACAGAGCTTTAAAGGCTATTGAAGATGTAGCAAAAGAAAAAGGTTACCAGTATGTTTTTGACAAAGCACGTGGAGGTTTACTTTATGCGGGGCCAACTGATGACGTTCTTCCATTTGTAAAAGCTAAATTGGGGTTACAATAATCTCTCACACAATAAATAAAAAATCCACCTTGCAAAACAGGGTGGATTTTTTATTTGTAATATAGCCACGCAATGCAGCAGAAACAATCCATTGGAGTTTTCGATTCCGGATACGGAGGACTTACAATTTTGAAAGAAATAGTAAAAGAACTTCCACAATACGATTACGTTTATTTGGGCGATAATGCGCGAACACCTTATGGAAACCGGTCTTTTGAAACTGTTTATCAATACACCTTGCAATGTGTTGAAAGGTTGTTTGCTATGAATTGTAATCTGGTGATTATTGCTTGTAACACTGCTTCCGCTAAGGCGCTGAGGAATATTCAGCAGGTTGACTTACCTAAAAAATATCCTGATAAGAGAGTGTTGGGAGTAATAAGACCAACAACTGAAATTGTTGGAAAATATACTAAAACTGGCCATGTCGGAGTGCTGGGAACTAAAGGAACTGTAGCCTCTAACTCATATCCAATTGAGATTGAAAAATTCTTTCCGGAAGTTAATGTTTTTCAGGAGGCCTGTCCAATGTGGGTTCCTTTGGTTGAGAACAATGAGGTAAACACTATTGCAGCAGATTATTTTGTAAAAAAGAATTTAGATAATCTTTTCGCAAAGAGCAGTAAAATTGACACCATAATTTTAGGTTGCACCCATTACCCATTACTGGCAGAGAAAATAAAAAAGTATATTCCCGAAAACCTGACACTGCTTTCGCAGGGCGAAATAGTTGCCAAAAGCCTTGCCGACTATCTAAAGCGACATTCTGAAATAGAATACAGATGCAGTAAAGGTGGGATAATTGATTTTTATACTTCAGATTCTGCCGAAAACTTTAATAATGCGGCATCCCTCTTTTTCGGTCAGGAAGTAAAAGCAAGACATCTTGATTTTTAAAATCTTCAAATTTTATTGCAAGTAGTAATATTTAGAGGAGAATTACTATTATTGCACTCCATACTTGTTTTAAAAACAAAACCATGCTAAGAAAAATACTCTTTATTGCTGTTATTGCAGTTACAATTCCTGCTCTAGTTAAAGCTCAATCCAATAATGTTGGAATAGGAACAACAACTCCTGAACCGTCTGCAATGCTTGATATTTCATCTACTTCAAAAGGATTGCTGGTGCCCAGAATGACTATTCTTCAGAGAGATTTGATTATTCCTACTACATCATCGTCAGAAGGGTTGTTGATTTATCAAACAGACGGAACTAATTCTGAACCTAAAGGATTTTACTACTGGAGCGCAAGTTTAAATGATTGGCTACCACTTAACCAAAACACAGGAAACACGCCTCCCGGCTTAATCAGCATGTGGTCAGGACCAATTAACACTATTCCTGGCGGCTGGGCTTTGTGCGATGGCGCAAACGGAACTCCTGATTTAAGAAATCGTTTTATTCTTTCTGTTCAAAGTTCAGTAGAAAATCCTGGTGCAACAGGTGGAACACACGATCAGTCATTGACCATTGCAAACCTTCCCCCACATGATCACAGCATTAACCATACACATACCATAGCAGACGCAGGACATGCGCATGATTTTCCTGTTGTAAATGCAGGTTCAGGTACTCCGGGAATACTGAGCAGTTCAGTAGGCACAGGTACTGTGCTTACAACAGCACCTTCTTCAACTGAAACTACAGGAATAACAATAAATCAGTCTACAGGAAACAGCGGATTAACAGGCTCGGGAACAACATTCGACAACAGACCCGCTTTCTATAAGTTAGCATTTATCATGAAGTTGTAATTTTCCGCCAAGCAGGAAACAATTTCTAACAATACAAATGGAATCATTTAAGAGAAGCTACATTTCGCTTGGCGAATTTATTATTGAGCGCCAATCAGATTTTAAATATGCAAAAGGAGAGTTATCCCGACTTTTCAGCGCTATAAGCCTTGCAGCACGTATCATAAATCGCGAAGTAAAGCGCGCAGGATTGAATGGTATTTTGGGTGATTTTGGCTCAACTAATGTTCAGGGTGAAGAGGTAAAAAAGTTAGATGTTTTTTCAAACGAACAATTCATTCACGCACTGAAAGAGCGTGGAGAAGTTTGTGCCATCGCTTCCGAAGAAAACGAAGGAATGATAGAATTCAACGGTGAGTTTTCTAAAACAGGGAAATACATTGTTGCATTTGATCCACTTGATGGTTCGTCAAACATTGATGTGAATGTTTCGGTTGGTTCTATTTTTTCAATTTACCGCAGAAAAACAGAGGGCGATTGTGCAACTCTTGATGATTTTATGCAGGCGGGCGTTGAGCAGGTAGCGGCCGGATATGTGATTTACGGTTCTTCAACCATGCTTGTTTATTCAACCGGAAATGGAGTAAATGGTTTTACGCTTGACCCATCTATTGGTGCATTTTTTCTTTCACACCCCAACATGCAAATTCCTAAAACAGGAAAAATCTATTCTATTAACGAAGGTAATTACGTTCATTTTCCTCAGGGAGTAAAAGATTATATCAAATATTGTCAGGTTGAAGATAAGGCTACATCGCGCCCTTACTCATCGCGCTATATTGGTTCTGCGGTTGCTGATTTTCATCGCAATATGCTGAAAGGCGGAATTTTTATTTATCCTTCTACATCTACGGCACCAAAGGGAAAGCTAAGATTACTTTATGAATGCAATCCACTTGCGTTTTTGGTGGAGCAGGCAGGCGGAACAGCTTCAGATGGGTTTAATCGTATTTTGGATATTAAACCTACATCATTGCATCAGCGCACACCTTTGTTTATAGGCTCGCCTGATATGGTTGCTAAGGCTGAGGAATTTATGAATAAATACGCAAAAGCAGAAGCGTAATCTTCTTCTATTTCCCGGTATAATTAAAGGGCGTAATCGCCAGCATTGTCTTTTTCACTTTATCAGAAACGTTGAGCGATTTGATAAATGCGGCAATGCTCTCTTTGCTTATTTTTTCGTTTTTGCGGGTAAGGTCTTTCAGTGTTTCGTAAGGGTTTTTGTAGCCTTCTCTGCGCAGAATGGTTTGCAAAGCTTCGGCTACAACAGCCCAGTTATTTTCAAGGTCGCGATCAATAGCTTCTTTGTTCAGGACTAATTTGTCTAAGCCTTTTTGTATGGATTTGAAAGCAATTAAGGTGTGTGCTAAAGGCATACCTATATTTCGTAACACTGTACTGTCGGTAAGATCGCGTTGCAAACGCGAAACAGGAAGCTTGGCCGAAAAATGCTCAAACATAGCATTCGCAAAACCTAGGTTACCTTCTGCGTTTTCAAAGTCAATAGGGTTTACTTTATGTGGCATGGCTGATGAACCCACTTCACCGGCTTTGATGGTTTGCTTAAAATAATCCATGGAGATATAGGCCCACATATCGCGGCAGAAATCAATCAGGATAGTGTTAATGCGTTTTTGTGCATCGCACCACGCAGCAAGATTGTCGTAGTGTTCGATTTGTGTTGTGGTTTGCTGGCGCTGTAAAGTCAGATAATGATTCAAAAAATCATCAGCAAATTTTTTCCAGTTCACATCGGGATATGCCACATAATGCGCATTGAAGTTTCCGGTGGCGCCACCAAATTTTGCGGTGTAGGGAATGGCTTCAAACTGTTTCAACTGATTTTCCAGACGCTCCGCAAAGACGGTTATTTCCTTGCCCAGTCGGGTAGGGGAGGCAGGTTGTCCGTGGGTATGGGCAAGCATGGAAACATTTTTCCAGTCTTTTGCCAGTACATTCAATTTGGTGATGATGGCTTTTATATGCGGAATAAAAACAGCCAGCGAAGCCATTTTCATCATTAGTGGGAAGGCGGTGTTATTGATGTCCTGCGAGGTAAGGCCAAAGTGCACAAATTCTTTTTCGTTTTTCAGGCCCAGCTTTTCCAGCTTTTCTTTCACAAAATATTCAACGGCCTTAACATCGTGGTTGGTGGTTTTTTCAATTTCCTTGATGCGTGCTGCGTCTTTCTCGTTGAAATCCATACTTAGTCCGTCTAGCTCAAAGCGCATTTTTTTAGTCACCTTTTTCAGCGCTGGCAATGGAATTTCGCTCAGGGCGCAGAAATAATAGAGTTCAACTGTTACGCGATATTTAAGTAGTGCGTATTCAGAAAAGTATTGAGCCAGTTCGGCAGTCTGTTTATGGTAACGCCCGTCAACAGGTGAAATAGCGGTAAGCGGAGAAAAGTTTTTTGTCATAGCGAAAAAGAAAGCGCGAAGGTAGAAATTTTACCCCAGCACCGCTATCTGCATTTGACTATAAGGACTACTGTTTTCTTCTTTCCCCGGAATTGCCCATCTAAAATAAAAATAGGCCCATTTGCCAATTGCTTCATCAGGCATTTTCATTATAAAATAGGTTTTACCGGTGGTAAAGGAGTTCACGCATTGCTCAAGCGGCATGGTAAGCATACGATGTCCGTACCAGTAACGCACCTCAACCACATCGGCAAGCGGATGTTTACCACGCCTTCCTTCCTGATTTGCTCTTCGTACACGTATTTTCAGTTGACCACCACCAATGGATTGAACATGAGCTTCAGGAGAATCTTCAATTTTTCCGCGTTTGCGGTAGGGGCGTTCTTTTTTACGCAGGTTAAAAGTAAGGCGGTCGCTCTCGGTTGCATAACTCACACTCATTTGGTTAAGAAGTGGCTGTGCAAAACGGGTGAACTCTTTTTTTATTCTGTTCTTTTCGGCAGTTACCGCCATGGTCCGCTTGCTCAAGTCGGTATATTTGGGATATAAGTCGTCCCACAGGTTCATAAATTCAATCCATTTATTTTTGGCTTCTTCACGAATATAAAAACGTTGCCATGTTGGCGGTGTTCCACTAAGCAAAGCAGCAGTGGTGCGGTAGATGTAATTGCTGAAATCAGTGTCTTTTTCGGGTATGCGGTTACGTCTGAGCATAGTGTTTATATTGAAAACATGCCTGCGAATATATATAAAATATGTACGGAATATTAAGAATGTTGCTTTATAGCTTAAAATATATGTACGGAAGTAATGCGCGTTTAGAATACGATAATGGAAACAACAGTTTTAGGATTGTATATATGTACGTAGTTCCGTAATATATACATCACAGAGCTTAATATATGTACGTAACTATATGGTCTATTCTTCACACAGTATAAAAAATGTACGGAGTATTCTGGCGTTAACGTTAGAATTCCTAATAGTAAGTTTACGGCACTAAAAATATGTACGGAGTGCTGTGGAGTTAGCTTTAATCGCTGCAGCGGCTTTACGGAGCTGTGTGTTACTAAGCTGATAAAGCACGTTTCAAGGTCTTCGTTCTCCTGTCTTCCCCATCATGGCTCCAGCCCGGAGGAAGGAACAGATACTTCAACTTAACCGCAAGCGAAGGAGAACGCTTTAAATCGCTCCAAAGATCGCGAAACGATCCGAACTGGCTCTCGCTGAAGTTACGAGGGTCTGTGCCCTTTAAAACACCATATGTTGGCAATTCTTGTTCGGGTGTGTAGGTGCCAAACAAATGGTCCCAAAACAAAAACATTTCTGAATAATTGGTATCGAGATATTTTATTTCCTTGCCATGATGTACACGATGCACGGAAGGAGTGATCAGAATTTTATCCAACACCGGCAAGCGGTTTACAAATCGGATATTCACGTGCTCAAACAATCCCCACAACTTTGAAATGGTTTCGGTAATCAGAAACAGCATGGGATGAAACCCCAGCAGCGGCATCCAGATAAAAAACACAGGCGAAAGCACAAAATCAAACATACTTCCGCGTATTCCGGAGGTAAGGCGCATCTCCTCGCTGGTATGGTGCACGCTGTGTATGCACCACAGCAACCTCACCTCGTGCGACCACCGGTGCAGCCAGTAAAACATAAAGTCATATAACAGGAAACAGGCTACCCACACATACCACTCAAAACCCAACGTAAAAACACGGTATTGCCAACACAGACTGATGATGGCAAAGTTGTAAAGCACCTGCGCCACGGCAATGCTGCCGAATGCAAACAGACCGGAAACCATGCTGACAATGCCATGTTTCACATCGGCATTCTCTTTCATCCAGCGCAGCACAATTCCTTCTGTAATCATACTGGTAATAGCTACCACATACAATCCCGGACCTACAAAATCATAAATGCGCTGGAGTTTTTCTTCCATGAAAGAATGAAATGAAAAACAAACTTAGGAAATTTGCCCGTCATTGCGAGGGAGGAACGACCGAAGCAATCTCCTGATGGAGCTACTTCATTTTAATATGAGATTGCTTCGCTACGCTCGCAATGACAAGCGACTACCCTTCCAACGCTGCCGCACCGCCACCAATCTCCAATATCTCATTGGTAATGGCTGCCTGACGCGCTTTGTTGTAGCTCAGTTTAAGAGCTTTCAACAGTTCTTTTGCGTTGTCGGTTGCTTTGTGCATCGAGGTCATACGAGCTCCGTGTTCAGATGCATTTGAATCAAGCACTGCTTTATAAAGCTGAATTTTCAGCGATTTAGGAATAAGATCTTCTACAATCTCTTCTTTGTTTGGCTCAAAAATGTAGTCAACACTTTTTGCTTTTGCGCTTCCGGCAACTGCTTCTGATTTTACAGGAAGGAATTGCTCCGAAGTAACAATTTGAACCGCAGCGTTTTTAAACTGGTTGTAAACCACCTCAACACGGTCATATTTACCGGCTGCAAAATCAGCCATAATTTTTTCTGCAATTGGGGCAACAGTGTCAAACTTTAAATTGTCATACACTTCATTGTGTGAAGATGCCAGTGTGTATGTTTTCTTGAAATAGTCTGTGGCCTTTTTTCCTATGGTAAGAATGTGAATTCCTCCCGCAGCTTTCTGGCTTGCATATTTCTCGTTTATGATGTTGTTGGTGAGTTTTATGGCATTGCTGTTAAAAGCCCCGCACAATCCGCGGTTTGAGTTAATAACCACAAACAATACATTCTTTACCTCACGCTCTTTTGAAAAACCGCCACCCGAAGAACTGTCCAATGATGCACTCAGGTTCTGCAGAATTTCTTTCAGTTTGGAAGCATAAGGTCTCATGCGCTGGATGGCATCCTGCGCCCTGCGCAATTTAGATGCACTCACCATTTTCATGGCGCTGGTAATCTGTTGCGTACTGCTTACAGATGTTATGCGATTCCTTACCTCTTTTAAATTAGCCATTCTCTTTTGAGTTATTTGTTATTCGTTATCGTAAAGCCCTATAACGAATAACGATTAACCTTATTTATACTTTCCTGTTAATTCAGCAGCAACTTTTTCAATTGTATTTGTGATTTCGTCCGTCAGTTTCCCTGCTTTCAAATCATTCAGCACATCTTTGTGTTTTACTTCCATAAGGTTCAGGAAATCTTTTTCAAAATCTCTTACTTTGTTTACAGGAACGCTTCTCAATAATCCTTTTGTTCCGATGTAAAGAATAGCAACCTGTTGCTCCACACGAAGTGGTGAAAACTGTCCTTGTTTCAAAATCTCCACGTTACGTGAACCTTTGTCAAGAACCGCTTTGGTAGCAGCATCTAAGTCAGAACCGAACTTAGAGAACGCTTCCAGCTCACGGTATTGTGCCTGGTCAAGTTTCAACGTTCCCGCAACTTTCTTCATAGATTTAATCTGGGCATTACCACCCACGCGAGATACCGAGATACCTACGTTAATAGCCGGACGCACACCTGAGTTGAAGAGATTTGATTCAAGGAATATCTGTCCGTCAGTAATAGAAATTACGTTGGTTGGGATATATGCAGATACGTCACCCGCTTGTGTTTCAATAATAGGAAGAGCAGTTAAAGAACCTCCTCCTTTAACCATTCCTTTGATTGAATCAGGAAGGTCATTCATGTTCTTTGCAATCTCGTCAGAAGCGTTCACCTTAGCGGCACGCTCCAGTAAGCGGCTGTGCAGATAGAATACGTCACCAGGATAAGCCTCACGCCCCGGTGGTCTGCGCAACAGAAGCGACACCTCACGGTAAGCCACAGCCTGTTTAGATAAATCGTCATAAACAATCAGAGCAGGTTTTCCGGTATCACGGAAAAACTCACCGATAGCAGCTCCTGCAAATGGTGCATAGAACTGAAGTGGTGCAGGGTCAGAAGCGGTAGCCGATACAATTACTGTATATGGCATTGCTCCGTTCTCTTCCAGTGTTTTTGCAATATTGGCAACAGTAGAACCTTTTTGTCCAACCGCTACATAAATGCAAAATACAGGCTCACCCTTTTCGTAAAATTCTTTTTGGTTGATGATGGTGTCAATCGCAACAGCAGTTTTACCAGTCTGACGGTCACCGATGATCAACTCACGCTGTCCGCGCCCGATAGGGATCATCGCATCAATTGCTTTGATACCTGTTTGCAAAGGCTCATTTACCGGCTGACGGAAGATTACTCCCGGAGCTTTTCTTTCCAAAGGCATTTCGTAAGTAACACCTTTGATTGGACCTTTACCGTCAATAGGAAGACCTAAGGTATCAACCACACGACCCAACATTCCTTCACCTACATTGATAGAAGCAATTTTGCCGGTACGTTTTGCAACAGAACCCTCACGGATACCTGCTGAAGAACCAAGCAATACTGCCCCAACGTTATCTTCCTCTAAGTTAAGAACGATTGCACGCAATCCGTTTTCAAACTCAATCAACTCACCCGACTGCACGTTTGAAAGTCCGTAGATACGAGCGATACCATCACCTACCTGTAATACACTTCCTACTTCCTGTAATTCGGTTTCGTTTTTGAATCCGGCAAGTTGCTGCCTAAGAATTCCCGAAATCTCTGCTGGTTTAATTTCTGCCATTTTATTTTTTATTTAAAAATCTTTAACGTATAAATTCTTACTGAAATCACGTTTCAGTAAATTAATCTGAGTTGAAATACTTGTATCTATTTGATTGTCGTCAACACGCAAAATAAAACCACCAATAAGTTCAGGTTTAATTTTCTCAACCAGTTCTACTTTTAATCCTGTTTTTCCGATAACAATTTCCAGAATTTTCTTTTTCGCTTCTTCTGAAAGCGCAACCGGTGTGCTTACTTCCGCAATCTTAATTCCTTTGTCTGCTTTGTATTGTGCTACAAATGAAGAAGCAATTTCATGAATATATTTCTCGCGTTTTTTGTTGGTAAGCAACACCAAAAAACTCAGACTGACTGTGTTCACTTTCGCTGAAAAAATCTCTTTCAGAATTGCTAATTTCTTATCAGTACTTATTACCGGGCTTTTCAGCAATACGCTGAAGTCTCTGCTTTCATTAATTGCTTTAAGAACAAGCTCCATATCAGCAAAAACAGCATCAAGCGACTTTTGCTCGCGTGCAAGGTCAATCAGTGATTTTGCGTATCGGTGGGCTATTCTTGGCTCTGCCATCTTCTTAGTTCATTTTGGTATCTTTCAATAAAGTCTGAACAAGTTCTTTCTGTTTGTTAGGGTCAGCAAGTTCCTGTTTCAATACTTTCTCAGCAATCTCAATACTCAAAGTAGCTACGTAGTTTTTCAACTCGGTAATAGCTGCCATTTTCTCGTTGCTGATATTCTCACGTGCCGAAGCAAGGATTTTATCCGATGCCTCCGTTGCTTTTGTTTTGGCTTCGTTAATGATCATTTCTTTTGCTTCACGCGCTTCTTTCAAAAGGTTGTCTCTTTCGTTGCGTGCTTCCTGCAAAAGTTTTTCGTTACCCGCTCGCAGCGCAGTCATTTCTTCTTTTGCTTTTTGTGCTGAGTTCAGCGCATCAGAAATTGTTTTTTCACGTTCATCCAGCATTTCAAGAATTGGTTTCCATGCAAATTTTTTCAGCAGGAAAAGGATGAGCGCAAATGAAACGAACATCCAAAAGATAAGTCCGAATGCCGGTTTTACTAATTCCATTTTGTTTTATATTTTTTGTTTCAATTGTTTAATCATTGTCACCCTGAGCTTAGTCGAAGGGTTAAAAACAAGAACCAACCAACCGTTGGTTCTTGTTTTATTCTTCATGCTTACTTGGTAAGCACAACAAGCAGTCCGATAACCATCGCAAAGAAAGCGGCACCCTCAACAAGAGCGGCAGCCAAGATCATGTTTGCGCGGATATCTCCAACAGCTTCAGGTTGACGCGCGATTGATTCCAATGCGCTTCCACCGATTCTGCCGATACCTACTCCTGCTCCAAGAGCGGCTAAGCCGGCTCCCAAAGCTGCAACTCCGTAACCTACGCCAATGTTGGCTCCGCTTACTGCTGCATCTAATAGAATTGTTGACATAATTGATTTGGTATTAAGGATTAAACAAAAAAATTCTTAGTGATGTTCTTCGGCATGGTGATGCTCTTCTACAGCCGAGCCGAAGTAAATAGCTGAGAGAAGAGTAAAAACGTAAGCCTGCAGGAATGCTACCAGCAATTCAAGACAGGTCATAAATAATGTAAACGCAAGTGAGAAAATGGAAACTCCGTAACCGGCAACCACATTCATTTCACCGAAAATGAAGATAAGGCTGAAGAAAGAAAGTGCAATAATGTGACCTGCGGTCATGTTTGCAAAAAGTCGGACCATCAATACAAACGGACGAAGGAACACGCCCAATATCTCAATGGGTGTTAAAAGAAACAGAACCCAAACCGGAACGCCCGGCATTGCAAAAACGTGTATCCAGTAGTTTTTGTTTGAGTTAATAAGGATAATAATGAATGTGAAAACAGCAAGTGATAATGTAACTGCTATGTTTCCTGTAAGGTTAGCACCTCCCGGGAAGATAGGAACAAGCCCCAACAGATTATTAATCCAGATAAAGAAGAACACAGTAAGCAGGAAAGGCATGAATTTTTTGTATTTCGGACCAATGCTTGCCTTTGCAATATCATCACGAACAAAAATAATGATAGGCTCAATAATAGCCTGCAAACCTTTAGGTGCTGTGTTCGGGTTGCGGGTGTATGCTTTTGCTGCAGAAATAAAAACAAACAGCATTATTAAAAGGCTGATGAATAATGATGCAGTGTTTTTGGTGATGGAAATATCCCAGAGATTAGCCGATAATTCTTCGTTAACCGTTCCGTCTTCATTTACGGCAACAACTGTGTTGTGCTCTAAACGGTAGCCATTGTAATCATCATGACCGTGGTTAAATTTTGAAGAAGAGAAAACAGTCAAGCCTTTTTCGCTTGAATAAATAATAACAGGAAGCGGAATAGAAGTGTGTCCCCACAAGTGCCAGTCGTGTGCATCGGCAACGTGCTCCATGATCATTTTTCCGGCATCAAATTTTTCTTCTCCGTGATGTTCTGCTTCGGCATGTGCTTCCGTTGCAATACTATCATGTTGAACAGTTTCGATAGTATCATGAGCAGCTTCCGCTGAGGCTTTGTGTTCGTCTTCGTGGGCAAAAGCTAAAAAAGCTGAAAAAATGAATGCGAGCGAGAAAGCTGTTGCTTTGGGTAAAAAACTTCTGAAACCGTTGATATTATTGAGCATTGCGCGCGTTTTCCTTGCTAAAAATCCTTGAAATCGGGTGCAAACTTAGATAAAATATTGATATGGAAAAGTGATGCAGAAATTTATTTCAGCCTTTGAGTTTTTACTTCGGATGATTCTGCCAACTTTGCAGCAAATTTTTTAAGTGACTAACGAGAAAAAAACGCAGGCCGAAATGTCTTTTCTTCAACATCTTGAAGAGTTGCGCTGGCATTTGGTGCGCAGTTCCGCAGCCATTTTTGTTTTTGCCCTTATCGCTTTTTTTAACAAAGAGTTTATTTTTGATAAACTTATTCTTGCTCCTAAAAATGCCGATTTCCCCACCTACAGATTTCTTTGCTGGATAGGTGAAAAACTTCACCTTGATGAGTCCATCTGCATTAAAGACCTTTCTTTTACCCTCATCAATATAGATATGTCAGGGCAGTTCAGCACGCACATGTCGGTTTCGCTTTACGCAGGAATGATAATTGCTTTTCCTTATGTTATCTGGGAATTATGGAGGTTTATAAAACCAGGCTTACACAACCATGAACGCAAATATGCGAATGGAATTGTTTTTTTCACTTCGCTGCTTTTCTTTCTAGGCGTCTTATTTGGCTATTATGTAATCACGCCCATGTCGGTAAACTTTCTGGGTACTTATCAGGTCAGCTCATTGGTTGCAAATCAAATCAGCCTTGGTTCTTTTATAAGTACGGTAACTACACTTACCTTAATGACAGGCGTAGTGTTTGAACTTCCCATCCTTGTTTATTTCCTCACCAAAATTGGTGTGCTTACTCCCGATTTTATGCGTCATTATCGCAGACATGCTATTGTCGTACTGCTCATCATTGCTGCCATCATTACTCCTCCCGATGTTACCAGCCAGATTTTGGTAACCATACCTTTGTTGGTGCTTTACGAAGTCAGCATTTTTGTTTCGGCTTATGTGCTAAAAAAACCGGAGGCTTAACCAGCCCATTAGTTGATGCTTCTAATTTAAATACAAAATAAAATGGGCAAAAAGATTAGTGCATTTACAGATGATGCACTCGGTAAAATGGACGCTACTGCAATAGCAGAAGCCATTGCCACAAAAACTATTTCTGTTGAAGAAGCAGTAGAAGCGGCTATTGCACGTGCAGAAAAAGTAAACGGAGAACTCAACGCCATTGTAATAAAAATGTACGATGATGCCCGCAAAGGTTCCCACCAAAAACCCGGTGGCGCTTTGCATGGTGTTCCCACATTTATTAAAGACAGCGACAACATCACCGGCTACCCAACACAATTAGGAACGGGGGCTTTAAAAGCAAAACCGGCTAAGAGCAACAGCAAATTTGTTAACCAGTTTCTTTCCACCGGTTTGCGAAACCTCGGAAAAACAACTCTTCCCGAATTCGGGTTGATTTGCAGCACCGAGAACGAACGCTGGGGAATAACCCGCAATCCCTGGAACACCGATTATACCACTGGCGGTTCCTCATCTGGTTCTGCAGCTATGGTGGCAAGTGGTGTGGTGCCAATTGCTTCAGCAAATGATGGAGCTGGTTCTATCCGCATACCTGCTGCTATTTGCGGGCTGGTGGGTTTAAAACCTTCGCGCCATCGCTTATATGGAGTTGATGGCGGTGAAGCAATGCCTGTGCAATTAGTTCATCAGGGTGTGCTC
The DNA here is from genome assembly GCA_947478465.1 of Bacteroidota bacterium. Lineage (GTDB taxonomy): Bacteria > Bacteroidota > Bacteroidia > SXHM01 > SXHM01 > SXHM01. The sequence goes on along the minus strand of CANJWH010000001.1, from coordinate 28,815 downwards.
ACCCGCACCGTGCGAGACACTGCTTTGTTTTATGCCGAAGCAGAAAAATATTACAGCTACGCACGCATCCCAAAACTGGGACACGTGAAAGAAGCTTCAAAGCAGCGTCTGCGCATTGCTTTTTTTGAAAATCTTCCTGATGGAAAAACCGCAAACCAGGATGAAGACACTTACAGAACTCAAAAAGAAACAGCTCAGTTACTGCAATCTCTTGGACATCATGTGGAACAAATTCCTTTTCCGCTGGATGTTGATACCATGGTAAATCATTTTCTCAATTACTATGGTTTCTTTTCCTACATGATGTCGCGCTGGTCGCGTTTAACACTTAAGGCAAAAGTTGACCGCAGTTTGTTAGAGCCTTTTACTACAGGACTTGCCGAGCGTTTCAGAACCAATATGCTGAAACTTCCCGCAAGCATTCGTGCCATGCGCAAAACAGGATTGGAATCAGAAAAATTGTTTCACAAATACGATGTGCTGATGTCTCCTGTACTTTCGCACAAGACTCCTAAGATTGGTTATTTTTCTCCTAAGCTTTCTTATGAAGAGGTCTCAAAACGTGCCGTAGATTTTGCATCCTATACAGGACTGAACAATGTTACTGGCGCACCGGCAATTTCTCTTCCTCTTGGAGTTGATTCTGATGGAATGCCTCTAGGTGTGCACTTTTCAGCGCCTTATGGTTTTGATAAACGATTAATCGAACTGGCCTACGAACTGGAACAAGCCAAACCGTGGAGGTTTATTTATAACGCGTAATTACTTAATAATCTTCATCGGGCTCTGGCGCGTATCAAAAACATTCATAATGTAAACCACATTTGAATGAACCTGATACAGAATTTTGTAGTGGCGCACAATCATTCGCCTGTATTGCGGAAGTATTTCGTCTTCCTGATATTGTTCCGGAAAGGTTATGGATTCAGCTGTTTCAATAATATCATCAATCACACGATTGGCAGCATCAACTGATTTTACGGAATAAAAATCATATACAGATTGCAGGGCGGACAAAGACTTCTCTGTCCACTTTACTTTCAACCTTTTTTCCAAGTGTTGATTCGCTTTTTAAGCTCCTTTGTTGTCAACACCCTGTTTGCTTTTACTTCTTTTTCTGCTTCTTCCATTTCTTTAATAAAAGCCTTTTTGGTCAGGGGAATTCCGTCAGTTGTGTAGGCAACAATTTCTTTATTAGAATAGGCTAGTGCCATGGCATGAACCATTTTTAAAAACCGGTTGTCAGCTTTTTTTATAAAGTTTTCCACTTCAGTTCTTATTTCTGTAGTTCCCATTTTGATTAATATTTTACTGAAACAAAGATAATTCGTTTTTCATTCTCCTGCTGACAGCTACTTATTCAAATCCGCATACAACGGCCTTACCGTCTTATACATCTTCTTGTAAAAAGCCATGCGCTTGTCGTAAAATGCAAAGTTATCCGGGTTAGGCTGATACACTTTCTTCACTTTCAGTTTCGTTCTCATTTCATCATAACTCACCACACCCAGATTATTGAAACACATAAAAGCTATGCCTTTGGTGTTTGCTTGTCGCGGTTCGTCCATCAGGTAAACAGGCACTTTCAATGCATCTGCGCAAATCTGTACAGCTGTTTCCCACAACGCACCGCCTCCGGTGAAATGCACTTTCTCAATTTTGCGTTTCAGTATTTTCTCCTTTATCTCCAGCACCCATTTAAAGTTCATGGCATACGATTCAAACACCGCGCGTATCATATCGTTTCGTCTGGTTGAAGGACCAAGATTGATAAACCCGCCTTTCATATTCAGATCCTGTTCAGGGAAAGTAGAACCAAATATCCAGGGAAGAAAAACAACACCATTGCTGCCCACAGGTGATGCAGCTGCCATATCATCAGCAATCTTACCGTAGTGCGAATCTGTTTCTGCGTTTATCCGTGAAAGATCATCTTCAACCCGTAAAAAACTATGCATTAAATAATTCAGAGCTTTAGCTCCCGCACCTGCCTCGCCCACTAAAATATATTTGTTCGGAACAGGACTACTCACCGAGTAAATTCCGTTCAGAATATCAATGATGCGTTTATTAATCACCACTCCCGTGTTCAGCGTAGTTCCTATTTCTATCACCGTGTCGTAATCACTGAAAGCGCCACCGCCAAGGATACACGCAGTAGTGTCCTGCATACCCGAAAATACTTTTACATTTTCTGAAAGGCCGAGGTGTTTGATAACCGCATCCGTTGGCTTGCCAAGGTTTTCACCAACGGGAACAACTTCCGGAAAACGATTAATGTCCAAGCCTAAATATTCTACCAACCCTTTATCGTAAGTACCTTTACTCCATGCCGCTTTCTTTATCAGCGTGTAAGCAAAGCCGGTGTTTTCGTTGGTTTGAAATTTCCCCGTCAGCTTCAGACTCAGAAAATCCGAAGGTTCTAACACTTTGTACGTTTTTTTCCAAACCTCCGGCAATTCGTTTTTCAAAAGCAGCATGTGACTGCCTCCATCCACACCCGAAAGAATAGGAGGGATGCCCACCGAATACAACCATTTCAGCAGCTTAAAAACATTGTAATCCAATATAGACGGAAAGCCGCCCATGATTTTTTTGATGTGCTTGCTCGCCCGTGCGTCTTCCCACATAATGGCGTTGTGAACAGCATTCCCCTGCTCATCCACCGGCACCGAAGTAAAATACTGTGAACACGTTCCTATCGCAACAATATTGCTTGCCGTTTTCGATTCATCAATAACCTCTTTCGATAGTTGTAATATCTGTTTCCACCAGCCTTCGGCATCCTGCTCTACTGCTTTTCCGCCTTGCGAATACTCACTATCAAAATGCCCTGAACGGCTTGCTAAAATTTCACCGTTCTGGCTTACTACAGAAACCTTTGGTCCGCTTGAACCCAGGTCAATGGATAAAACGCATTTCAGATTATCTGCCATAACAATATGTTAGAAAGGATAAGTACTTTGTGTTACATCGGTATAAGCAGTAAGCATCGGCATATACATGGATGGGTCAATTTCTTTTCCCGCACCACCATACATCGCTGCCGATTTCGGATCACCTTTCTGAACTTTCGCATACTCCACTGCCGCCTTTATATCTTTCTCAAACTCTTCTACAATGTTTGGGTTGGTAACCTGCGGACCTGTAATGCAAAAGTGAAATCCATCAGGGTTCTGTTGTCCGTTCATTCTCCACCCCTTGGTTTTCAAATAATCGTTTACGTGATAAATTTTAAAAACATCTGAACCGATGGCAGTGATAAACAATGAATCACCGAACAGTTTCAATTCAGGAATAGAGCGCACAACATTTTTCAATCGCGAATTCACTTCAAATATTTGTTTCGCACGTTTCATGTATCCTTCTTTGCCGTAATGCACCATGGCAGCCCAGGTAGCGGCAAACAATCCGCCCGATTTACTTCCGTTAAATCCTGTGGAAACATAAACACCTCCAGGCCAGTCAACCTGTCCGTAATACTGATAACGCCTCAACTCTTCGCTGCTGAATAACAACGTAGAGGTTCCTTTCAGCGAGTAACCGTATTTATGCGTGTCGGCAGAAATAGCAGTAACACCCGGCAAACGGAAATCAAATACCGGACATTTAATTCCCAGCGGCTCGGCCCATGCAAGAATAAACCCTCCCAAACAACCATCCACATGCAAGCCAACATTATGCTTCACAGCAATGTCCGAAAGCTTTTCAATCGGGTCAATAATACCGTGACCGTAGTTACCTGCCGAGCCAACGATCATCACCGTGTTAGCAGTTATCTTGCTTTCTATATCGTTTACATCTGCCTGATAGTTCGCGTCAATCTTAGCCGTAACAACTTTCAGGTTCAGGTAATGTGCCGATTTAAAAAACGCAGGATGTGCCGAAACCGGGATAACAATCTCCGGCTGTGTAATTCCTTTTTTATCAACGCCCCACTCGCGGTGCGAGTAAACCGATTGATAAATACTGTCCGTCCCTCCTGTCGTTAATGAGCCGCTTGCCTTCTGCGCAGGGTTGCGTTTGTTCACGGCAGCACCGTTAAAAATATCCAGTGTCATGGCAATAATTTCACCTTCGTATTTGGTAAGCGAAGGACACACATCACGCTGTATCGAGTTCACCTGTGAGTAGTACGAAAACGCCTCGTTCAGAAAATCATAATGGTCCTGGTCGCCATGATAAAACGAGCCCGATATTTTCCCGCTTTTCCAGGGCGCACTTTCTATCGCATGCATCTCGCGTATCTGTTTCATCACCTCTTCTTTGGATGATGATTTCTCAGGCATCTTATTATTAACCGTGTATTTATCACGGTAAGGAAACAGCGAATCAACCATTGCAGGGTCGTTACGCATTTCGCCTAATATCATTTTTATTTTTTTGTCATCGTCCATGCTGCGCTGCACAGCCCTTGCCAGTGCAGGCAGGTGTTTGACAATTTTCTTCTCTATGTATTTTTTTATGCTCATGCTGCAAATGTAGAGAAATGGATGGGTTTTAATAAACTCAAAAAATAATGCACTTGTGTTGCAAATAACATTTAGGAATTAGCCCTTAAACTTTATATATCCTTCTTCAAATCCCTCCGTATAAAAACATAACTTTAGCATCCTCAATTTTTACCGCACAGCACCCATTGTGAAAACCGCACAGCACAAACTCTTTCTGCAAAGACCCATTGCTGCGCTCCTCGCTGTTCTCCTCTCCGCGTTTTCCCTCACCGCACAAATAACCGAAATACAAGGCACCGTAAAAGACTTCGAAACAGGCGAGCCACTTCCCTTTGTAAACATCAGCTTTAAAGGCACCACCATCGGTACCGTAACCGATATTGACGGAATGTATTCCCTCGCAACCGCTTTCCCCACCGATACCCTTCAGGCATCATTCGTTGGCTTTCAAACCGATTACGAAGCCGTCATAAAACACGAAAGGCAGGAAATAAATTTCCTCATCATGAAAGATGTCATCAGCCTCGAAGAAGCAGTTATCAACCCCGGTGAAAACCCTGCCGAGATATTGCTGCGCAAAATAATAGCCCGCAAAAAATACCACAACAAAGACCGCCTCGATTATTACGAATACGAAGTCTATAACAAAGCCCAGTTCGACATCAACAACTTTGACGAAAAGTTTAAAGAGCGCAAGCTCTTCAAAACCTTCGACTTCATCTTCGACAATGTCGATACCTCCGATGTCAACGGAAAAGTTTACCTCCCTGTCTTCATCACCGAATCGGTTTCAGACTTCACCTTCCGCAAAAATCCCAAAACAACAAAAGAAAACATCCGCGCCACAAAAGTCTCCGGCATCGAAGATCAGAGCATCTCGCAGTTCATGGGCGATATGTATCAGAACATAAATGTCTACGACAACTTTGTCTCCGTCTTCGGCAAAGGCTTCATAAGCCCCATTGCCGACTTTGGTTTGCAGTACTACCGCTACTATTTAGTGGATAGTTTCTTTGTCGGCAACAAGTGGGCCTACAAAATGCAGTTCACGCCCCGAAGAAAATACGAGCTTACCTTCAAAGGCGAACTCGTTGTGCATGACAGCACCTTTGCTTTGTTGAAAGTGGACATGAATGTTTCCGAAAAAGCAAACGTAAACTACATCAACGAGCTGTACATCAATCAGGAATTCGACATGGTGCAAGACACCACCTGGATGCTCACCCACGATCGCCTCTTTGTCGACTTCATCATCAGCAACCGCTCCATGGGCCTCTTCGGAACTAAAACTACCGGCTACCGCAACTTCAAAATCAATGGGCCCCGCCCCGATAAATATTATTCCAACCCCGAGAACATAACCGTTGAAAAAGATGCCAATAAAAAAAGCGCAGAGTTCTGGAATCAAAACCGCTACGACTCACTTTCTCAAAAAGAAAAAACCATCTACGCCATTGCGGATACGGTTAAAAATCTTCCGGCTTTCAAATCATGGCTTAGTGTTTTTACAACCATTGTTACCGGCTACAAAAAACTCGGCCCCATCGACCTTGGTCCCTATGTAAGCCTTGTCAGCTTCAACCGTGTTGAAGGTTGGCGCTTCGGGCTCGGATTTAAAACCAACAACAAGTTCAGCAAAAAACTAAAGCTCAACGCCCATGTTGCCTATGGCCTCCGCGACCAAAAGTGGAAATATGGCGGAGGCTTCCGCGTCTTTGTTTCCAAAAAACCGCGACAGATACTCAGCTCGCAATACGAATACGATGTGGAGCAACTCGGCCTCAGTTCAGATGCATTTAAAGAAGATAACATCCTCGGTTCGTTCTACCGCAGACGGCCCTTTTACAAGCTCAGCTATGTGCAGGATGTCCGCGCCAATTTCGATGTTGAATGGTTTCACGGCTTCAGCAACCGCGTTAGCTTTGTGCATCGTGAGCTGCAGTCCGCAACCGATAAAGTGGTGTATAACTTCGCTTCCGATGCCTACCCCGATCACCGCATCATATCCTCAGAGGTACGCTTCTTCACCCGCTTTGCCTATCAGGAAAAGTTTATTGAAGGCGAACTCAACCGCCTCAGCCTCGGCACAAAATATCCCAAGCTTTCCCTCGAATATGCCTATGGAATCAAAGGCCTCTGGAACGGACAATTCAAATACCACCGTCTGGTGTTTAGCATTGACGGCTGGGTGCAAACCAATCCCATCGGATGGCTCGAATATTTTGTGCAGGCCGGCAAAACATGGGGAACCTTGCCTTATCCGATGCTCTATATACAACCCGGCAACGAAACCTACGCAACCGACAAATACTCTTTCAATATGATGAACCTGATTGAATTTGTGGCCGATGAATACGTAGCCGTTTTTGCCACACATCATTTCAACGGATACTTCCTCAGTAAAATTCCGCTCATGCGCAGGCTCAAATGGCGCGAAGTAGTTTCGGCCAAAGCTGTGGCTGGTCGCATCTCACAGGCAAACACAACCATGATGATCTTCCCTGCCGATCTCTTTGCCCTCAATGGTATCTATGCCGAAACAGGAATTGGTATCGAAAACATTTTCAAGATTTTCCGCATAGATGTTATGTGGCGCCTTACCCAGCTTGACAATCCCAACATCCGCAAAATAGGAGTGCTGGGTAGTTTCAGTTTTAATTTTTAAGATACTTTTGCGAATATGATTCTCAGAGCCGAAAAATTAGTCAAGCAATACAAAGGCCGTTACGTTGTAAACAATGTTTCGGTAGAGGTAAAGCGTGGCCAGATTGTCGGCTTGCTGGGTCCCAACGGTGCAGGAAAAACCACCACCTTCTACATGATTGTTGGTTTGGTAAAACCCGATGACGGCAAAATATTTTTAGGCGAAACCGAGATTACAAAAATGCCCATGTATAAACGCGCCAAACTCGGCATCGGTTATCTGGCGCAGGAAGCATCTGTTTTCAGAAAACTTTCAGTAGAAGATAACATACGTGCTGTTTTGGAAATGACCAACATGACAAAAGGCGAACAAAAAACCCAGCTCGAAAAAATGCTGGATGAATTTGGTTTGCAGCACGTGCGCAAAAATAAAGGCGAATTACTTTCGGGTGGCGAGCGCAGAAGAACAGAAATTGCCCGTGCGCTTTCTGTAAACCCGGGTTTCATATTACTTGATGAACCCTTTGCAGGAGTTGACCCTATTGCGGTTGAAGACATCCAAAACATTGTTAGGTCGCTTAAGAAAAAAAACATCGGCATACTCATCACCGACCACAACGTACACGAAACACTTAACATCACCGACCATACCTATCTCCTTTTCGAAGGCTCGATCATGAAAGCAGGAAGTGCCGAAGAACTTGCCAATGATGAGCAGGTGCGAAGAGTTTACCTCGGCCAGAACTTTGATTTGAAGAGATAAAATGCTTTCAGATAAAACCAAAGCATTTTACCTTGATGAGAAAAAAGCGGTATTACTCTTAGGGCATCTTTTCTTTATTGTACTGACATGGCTTTCTCTGGAATTTTTCAGAGAAAGAATGACTACCTCAGACGCAGCTTATTATAATTTTCTGTTGATTCAAGATGGCAAACCGGTAATTGTTCACAACAGGTGGTCGTCTTATTTTGTTCAATTGCTTCCGCTTCTGGCTGTAAAAATGTCGCTGTCGCTTGCAGCAGTTTTGAAAATATATTCTGCATCAATCATATTGTTTCAGTATTTCTTTTTCGCAATTATTGTTTTTATCCTGAAAGATTACAAAGCCGGTTTTGCATTGCTGCTTTCGTTATGCCTCACATTTCGCGGAGTATTTTATTTCCCCATAACGGAACTTTTTATGGGTTTTGGAGCAGCAATATTGTGTTGGGCTGTTATTAAGAGAATGATAGCTGAAGATAGGGTGTTTGTAAAAAATACGCTTGTTGTAGTTATTCTTTTCTTATTTGTTTTTCTTACCCTTTTTCATCCTGCCTTCATTGTTGTTATTGTCTTTCTGGTGTTGTTTGAATTGTCTAAAGGCAACCTGAAAAATGTTCACCTGTGGGCGTTATTGATTTTAGGCCTAGCCTGGAATATTGCAAGAACAAAAATGTTTCCATTGTCGGAATATGAAGCAGATAAAATGCCCTCCATTGCAGATATTATTAAGTATTTACCAGAACTCGAAGGTTTCAAAAGCACAAATTATTTCATGCATTTTCTGCCTAATTTCTGGACAAGCGGAATTGTTGCAGCTTTAACTATTTACTTATTGATACGCGCAAAAAGAATACTTCCTTTAATTGTAATGTTGTTGACTGTATTTGGTTGGCTTGCATTAATACTGGTAATAGACAGAAACGGGAACTCGCCCAATATGACTGAATATTATTATACGTTGTTTGGTATTTTTATTGCGCTCCCGTTTACAGATATTTTTTTCGAAAAAATAAAACCTACAGTTTATTTGCCGCTGATGGCAGTGCTCCTTGCGTTTAATCTGGTTGGCATTTATAACAGCGGTTACATCTACAGAGAAAGGGTTCAGTATTTTGACCGGTTAATTAATAATGTACATCAGTCAGAATACAGCAAAGGGTTTTTGGCTATGACAAATTTTCAATGGGGTATAGGCTGGGGAACCTGGGCGTTTCCCTATGAAACACTTTTGAACTCCGCCCTTGCCAGCCCAGATTCTGCAATCACTATTTATATCACTAATGACATGGCACGTTTGGATAGCATCAATAATGACCCCGAACTTTTTCTTGGTCCTGACTGGTGTTTGCTTTGCTCGCGTACCAATACACTTAACCCTAATTATTTTAAAATAAAGCCGGGTGCTTACTTTAAAATAAATACTAATCAAGGTATTATCGGCAAGCTACCAGATAAATTCCCGGGCATTGAACTAAAACCCGTACAAGAAAAAGTTTATTCAGCAACAGATACTTTTATCATCACCAGAATAGAACTTATAAATAATACAGGACAGGTTTTTCCATCAATGAAAAACGACACCATTAATATTGGATTGGATTATCACATTTATGATAAAGAAGGAGACATGATTGTTTTTCAAGGATATTTTACTCCGCTGGAAACCGACCTTGTTAATGGAACAACAATTCAGGGAATGACTGTGCTTTTGCCTGAGGAAAATGGAGAATACATTGTGGAAGTAGATTTGTGCAACGCAGGAAGAAAGTGGTTTGAAATAAATTTAAGATTTAGGTTGGTAGTAGAATAAGAACCGAAACTCCCTTTTATCTCATATAAAGGTTTTATTTTAGTGGCGATAATAATCTAACACTATGAAGAAACTTCTACTATCTCTTTTAATTCTGTTTTCATTTTCTGTCTTTGCCCAAAAAGAGAAAGAAGACAAAGCCGAAAACAAAAAGACCAAAACTTTTGGCGAAAAGATTGGCGATTTTGCCGGCAACCTGCTTACCGCAAAAACCGATGCGTTGGATAATTGCGCGCTAACGATTAATGTTATCAACGGCATATATGATATGCGCACAAAAACTTCAGAGACAAAATATTTTCCCGAAGGCAGCACCGAAGGTGACAATGGTATCTCACTTTCCTTCTTCAAAAATGGCGGCACCGGTCTTTACAAGCTGAAGGGAGAAGTTTTTTGTGACGGACAGCCCATGGAATATCTTGGCCTGGGCTCATACATTGTAGCCTTTAAAGAACCCTGGAGCGGCACTAAAAAAATAACTATCAAAACCGAAAGTGGTGATGAAGCTGAATTCATTGTTGGCGCCATTCCCGATATTGAAATAAACAGCGTGAACAATGATAAAATACTTCCGATAATTGATCTTGCAGAAGACATGACGATGGAATACACAAATCCGGCAGGTACAGAAGGAACAGAGGTTAATGTTGGTTTGTTAACAGATATAATGGGCGTGCGTGCGTTTAACAACTTTGCCAATTTCCCTGCAAAGAATAATAAGGTTACTATTCCTAAAGAAGCCTTCAGCAACCTTACCGTAAGTGGTGCACTAAATGCCGGACAGGTGAATAAAGGAGCCAACTGGCTATGTGCCGAGCGGGTTAAGAAAACTGAAAAATCCGGACTTGGTCCTGAACAAAAGCCGGGCGATTTGCCCGCGGTTACCATCATCCAGAAATCATATTCAACATGGCCTGTAATTATAAAAGGCAAACAGGAAGACGGAATATTAACGCAGCTATATTTTTCAGGCGCGTTCAATGACGGCAACATAGGATTTGAAGTACACAAGCCAAATGCACAAACTGGAATTCCTCTTTCACGCGCCAGTAAATTTGGATTGATTTCGTTGACACTGAAAGGCAGCTTGTATCATAAAGATGTGAAAACTTCATCTTCATCGTGGGATATCGGAAATACTCGTTACACGCAAACCACTACCGTTACCACCATTCTTGAATTTCCGCAACTGCCTGATGAACACTGGGACAATATGCTCTCAACCTTTTATCAGAAACTGACACCCGCTTTCAAAAATAAATTCAACGTTGATTTTGTTGATGTAGAAAAAGTAACGTCTGCTACCGGATATAACACATTGTTTGTTGACGATGAAATAAACACCTACACCAAAATTGCACGCACCTATAAAGGAACAAAACGTTCCAGTCCTAAACGCCTGAGTGAGTTTTTCAAAACACTCAGCAGCAGCCAAAGCAGCGAAACGCCCATGAACAAAATGATGCGCGAATTGGGTGTTGATGGTTTGGTAAGTGCTGAAATTGAATTACAGGTTGCTGCCGATGAAAACAAAAAAATTGTGTTGCTTCCCCGAATCAATTTCTCAATCCGGGGGATTGACGAAACCAAAGGCAACCGCAACGGTACATATGCAGAAGGTACCATTAACTTCCGTAAGGGAATTCCTTTTAACGGTGATATAGTTAGAGCCGATGTCAACAGCCTTGCCAAAGTCTGCAACGTTGATCAGATGATTGCTTGTCTGGAATATGTGCTTACCAATCTTCAGGCAAAAGAAGTGGCAATGGGGTATGATAAAATCTGGAGTATAGGAGAATAAGACTTACTCGTCTTTCACTAAGATATTCTTGGTAATCTTCATTGGAACGCTGATGTATTTGCCTTCCATATAATCCAGAATTTTTTTAAGCACTTCTTTAGACTTGGGATCTAACTTTTCCACCTCTTTGCTGAATACTTTTTCAGTTGCGTTTTCGCGAATTTCTTTCAGCAAACCGGGAAGTGTTTTCATGGCTATTTCAACTTCACGTTCGCGCATGGTTTTCTTAAAAGCGTTTAAAGCCGTGTCAATAATTTCTTTGCAGCGATCTAATTCTTTCTGGCGATGTTCCAGATTTTCACGGGCAATACTTTTCAGATTTTCAATGCCGATGTAATGCACATTTTTTAAAACCGCAACATCAGCACCCACATCACCAGGAATAGCAAGGTCAACAATTATTTTTTTGCCTTTTTCATCGGCAACAAGTTTTGAAAACAGTTTGCTGTCAACAATAGTTTCGGCTGATGCGGTGCAGGAAATAAGCACATCAAAACCTGTTTTATGCTTTTTCAAATCTTCCAGAGAATATCCTTTCCCGTTGAATTGCTTTGCCAACTTCTCTGCGTTTTCAATGCTACGGTTGTAAATATGAACGCTGCTCCAATTTTCTTTTTTCATGTATTGAGCAATGGAGGTATTGGTTTCTCCTGCTCCAATCATAAGTAGGCGGGAGTTTTTCTTAAATCCTGCCTCTTCTAACTTGCGGTATGCGAGCGAAACAACCGAAACCGGACGTTGTGCAATCTGCGTATCCGAATATATTTTCTTGGCTGTTTCAATGGTTGTTTTTACCAACAGGCGAATAAAATCTCCTGATAAATTCAGTTGGCTGCAAACTTCATAAGCCTTGCGAACCTGCGTAATAATCTCGCGCTCACCCACCACTAATGAATCAATAGAAGAAGCTACATATAGCAAATGCCTCACGGCATCTTCACCTTCATAGATCTTTACTTTTTCTTCGGCAAAATGAATTTCTTTTTTAGTCCATGCGGGATTAAAGTTTTTGAAAAATTCATGAAGCCATGCGGGTGATGGTTTCTCGTGCGACACCATCATCAGTTCTACACGGTTGCAGGTGCTGAGGTATAAGAGTTCTGAAATTCTTGATTTCTTTTTCAGGGGAAGCAAACGCTTTTCCATCTGCCCGTCTTCAATGTGAAAACGACCGATCTCACGGATGTCAATGGTTTTGTGTGTGAAAGCGAGTATGCGAAAATTCTTCAAAGCCTGTTTTTCAAAAAGCCCCGCAAAAGTAGTATAGCAAGGGGTTTAATTGTCATAAAATTGTATCTCTTTTAGTAGCTTGCGCACTCAATCATGTCGCAGCAGCAATTCTATACTAGGCTAAGTCCTTATTTCCCTTTTCTTTATTTCTGCCTGCTGGCATTTATTCTTTTTTCGGGAAACACGCACAGCCTTACCGACCAGGACGAAGCGGCTTATGCAGGTTTTGCAAAGCAGATGATTGAAACGGGGAATTGGGTAACGCCCGAATTTATGTGGAGTGAGGCACACCGCAAACCTCCTTTGCATTTCTGGAACATTGCCATCAGCTATAAAGTGTTTGGAGTAAATGAATTTGCGGTACGTTTTCCGTCTGCATTATTTGTGTTGCTTACTTGCCTGCTTGTTTTTTTTGCAGGTAAGAAAATTGTTGGTGAACGGCTTGCCTTGCTTTGGGTAATAGTCTTGAGCACCTCGCTGTTAGTTCCGGTGTTGGGTAAAATTTCAGTAACCGATTCAACGTTGTTATTCTTTACAACGGCTTGCGCGTTTTCATTTTACTTTGTTCTTCACCATAAAGCGTGGAAGTGGGTGTTGGTGTTCTGGGTTTCGTTTGCGTTGGCTTTGCTTACCAAGGGGCCTCCTGTAGTTTTGTTTGTCTTGGGGTTGAGCGGACTGTTGCTGGTGTTACATCCAAACCGCAGGAATCTGATTATGTTCCATCCCTGGTTGTTTTTGCCGCTGGCGTTTCTGCCTTTACTGGCATGGGGATATGCCACCATGAAATACGATGATGGCCAATTTATAACCTGGATGATTGACTGGTATATACTGAAACGTGTTGGCGGAAGTGTGTTTGGTCAATCGGGGTTTCCTGGGATGCACTTGCTGATGATTATTTTGTTTTTTATTCCTTGGCTATTGTTTTTGCCGCAGGCATTCAAGGCATTGTTTACGCATTTTTTTAAAGACAAAAAAGAAAGCTTGTTTTTCTCTGCATGGTTTGTTGCGGGATGGTTTATTTTTGAGTTATCGCCCAGCAAATTGCCGGCTTATGTGGTGGCAGCTCATGTGCCGCTGGCATTTTTTATTGCACGAAGTGCAGTTGAGCAAAAGTTGCCAGCAAAACTGTGGCTCATTATTCATTACCTCTTTGCCTTTGTTTTGTTTGCGGGAATTCTTGCAGTTCCGTTTATAATTAGTGTGGCGCTATCGGTTAAAGTTCTTTTTGTTTCTGTTGGTATTGTGTTGCTTGCGGCAAGTATTGTTTCGATGTTTGTTTTACGTACAAAATGGTTTTTACCTGCGCTGATAAGTGTGGCTATATTGCTGCAATTTGGTTTGTGGCAGGTGTTGGTTCCGGCAACGGATGATTATAAAAACATAACTAAACAAGTAGGTGATTATGCAACCCAACATGCCGATAAAACAAGCCGTGTATTAATAGCCAATGGACAAAACAGGCCGCCAAGCTTGCCTTTTTACCTGAGTCGCAATTTTATCAAGGTGCAGGAAGAATTTGATTTTTCGGTATTGCTTAAAACCTATTATTCCGATTCGGCCTGTGTGCTTATTCTGAACGAAAAACAGAATGCATTGTTTGCACAAACGGTTCCTGCTATTGTGGTTAAAAAAGTGGAAACAATTCAAGAGCTAAAGCAATCCTTTTCGGACTATTACATCATTGTAAAAGCTGAAACTGAAAAAACCAAACCACTTCCTTTGCCTGAATGGCTGAAACCTCAGCTGACACAAAAAGCTTATGAAGAAGGAATAAAAAACAATCCCCAATGGATGCAGGACCTGAACGTAAAAGCAAAAGAACGCAACCTGAGCATTGAAGAAATGCTTATTGCCGATGCCAGCTGGTTAGCCGAAAACGACCTGCGCAGGTATAACTACCTTTCTGATATGTTGCAAAATCCACGCTGGAAAACAGACCTTGAAACCCGAGCTGCCGCCAAGGGAAAAAGCCTTGAAGCCTTTTGCACGGAGGAAGTTGAGTTTATATTCAAACAAGGAAGGGTTTATTGAAAATTTAAACGCCCCACATTTCTGCAGGGCGTTTAAGTGCAATTCGACTTTTTGATTAATCTTTAACCAACACCTTCACGTTTTTGGTTTGTCCGCCAACGTTTACCTGCACAAAATAACTTCCGGCTGCAATATCAGCAACGGGTATTTGCCATGCAAAGTTGTTGGCTTTGTCTTTTTCGTTTTTCAGCCATAGTCTGCGTCCGGTCATATCAATCAATGTTATAGAAGCAGCTTCAGAAGTTGTTAATGTAATAAGTACATTCAACTCTTCGTTGGCAGGATTAGGGAAAACCGATATGCCCTGAAAGAAAGAATTATCCTCAATTCCATTAGAGCAGATGCAACTTGTTTCAATGGTATTGGAAGTAAACTCGCAGTTCTGGCTTCCTACAATGCAATAGAAATAACCGCCCTCAGTAAGAACAAAGGACTGGCTGGTTGCACCCGGAATAAGCACTCCATTGTGATACCATTGATAATTAGGTGATGTGGTTGCTGTTAAAGTATCACCGCTTTGTGTAATGGTGACAGGAAAATTATAGCCCGCCTGAATGTTATAACTGAGCGTGGTGCTGCATCCATTGCCTGCATCTGTAACTGTTACAGAATAGTTTCCTTCACCTAATCCCGATAGATCTTGTGTAGTAGCATTGCCGGGAGTCCATAAATAGGTTACGTTTCCTGATGCACCGGTTACGGTAAGGTTAATAGTTCCATCGTGATAGCCTTTGCAGGTTTCGTGTTGAGCAACGCCATCAACTACCATTGTATTTTCAGAAGCAACAGTAAACGTATTAATGAACTGACAACCGCTGTTGTCTGTAACAGTAACGGTATAATCTCCGGCAGTAAGTCCACTCAGATCCTGAGTTGTAGCTCCGCCAGGTGACCATGAATAGGTGTAGTTAGGTGATCCACCACTTACACTTAGGTCAATTGAACCGTTGTTGGTTTGTCCACAGGTAACCACAGTAGTTGCTGCCGAACCTGTAAGCGATGTATTTTGTGGCACCAGAACTGTAGCAGTTGCGGTGCAACCTTGTCCGTCATTTACTGTTACTGAATAATTGCCTGTTGCAAGACTGCCTGCTGTGGCTGAAGTAGCATTTCCCGGTGTCCATAAATAGGTATAACTACCCGAACCACCCGAAGCTGTTACAGTAGCCGAACCATTATTCTGGTTACAGTTGGCATTGGTAGCCGAAGTACTTAAAGAAACGGCAGTTGAACTTCCAATATTAACCGAACCGGTTGCTGTACAACCGCCAGCACCTGTAACAGTAACAGTGTAGTTTCCTGAAGCAAGGCTGGAAACAGAAGCTGTAGTTGCGCCTCCGGGGGACCACAAATAGGTATAAGGCCCTGTTCCTGCAGTAATGCTGGTAGATGCTGTTCCGTTAGCATTACCACAAGTGGTGTTGGTTGAGTTGTTGGAAAGAGTAATAGCATTAGTAGAGGTAACAGTAACGCTGGCTGTAGAAGTACAACTGTTTGCTCCGTTAACTGTAACAGTATAATTGCCTGCTGCAAGGTTGCTTGCAGTAGCATTTGTTCCTCCGCTTGGCGACCATGAGTAGGTGAAAGGCCCTGTTCCTGCTGTAATAGAAACAGTTGCTGACCCATTGCTGTTTCCGCAGGTTGCCTGTGTTGATGAAGAGGATAAGGTAATACCTCCGCTTTCAGCAACAGTAACATTTGCTGTTTGCGTGCAACTTCCGCCCTGACTGGTAACTGTAACTGTGTAGTTACCACCTGCCACATTAGAGATAGAAGCTGTAGTAGCTCCCCCCGGTGACCATGAGTAGGTGTAAGGTCCTGTTCCGGCAGTAATAGTAACTGTAGCTGAACCGCTTGCATTTCCACAAGTAGCCGGGTTGGTAGAAGTTGATAATGTAAGAGTGCAGGTTTGTGAACAATTAGATAATGATCCAGAGCTATTTACTGTTAATGTGTTTCCATGGGCATCTGTAACTCTTACAGGATAAGCAGCAGGTGCCGTTGAGGTCGTAGCTGCTGTTCCTCCGAAAGTTCCAAAACCAGAAGTGGTAGTAGCACAACCTGGAGGGAAAGAACAAGCCAATATACAGCCGCTGCAATCCTGAATTTGCTGGGTATCTTCCCATGTATATGGACCTGTTCCGTTAGTTGCTGTTAGTGCTCCGTTGGCTTCAAGACAGATGGTAAGTGCCTGACATTCACTTACCGTAATTTCAATTGAGCCACTTCCGCAGCCTAAAGTATTAGTGATTGTATGTGTTCCTACACCAGCTGTGGCTGGGTTAAATATTCCATTGCCGCTTATTCCCGGACCACTCCAGGTGCCTGAAGTGGCAGCTGGTGTTAATGTAACTGCACCATCACTAGCACAAAAAGGTCCTGCCGAGCAAATGTTTGCATCACAGCATTCCAGCGTTATTGGCGCTGCAGCCGACATAGCGAATGACTGAACGTAGCCTGTGCGTGAGGTAGAATTCTGGTCTCCAGTTGCACCGCAAACAAGTACATTACCGTTTGTACTCACAGCAACATCAAAAACAGCAAATGAAGTAGCAGACGATGAAAGTTGTGTAAGGTTGGCATCGTATTTTACAACTCCGTTTCCTGAGCCAACATAAACATTTCCGCTTGCATCAATATCCAGTCCGTTACATCCCGGTTGGTTAAATGTAAAACCACCAAATGTTGATGGAGTGCTTATACCTCCGGGAATGTTTGCGGTAGCTAATATAGCTCCATTGGTAAGTGAACGTTTCTCAACCTTAGCTCCATTGTGTGTATAAACAAAATTGGCGTTTGCTTTAACCGCTTTTATTCCTGAGTTACCATTATTAGGGCGATAGTTTTCTGATTTATATCCAAAGGCATATGTATGATTTCTCTCAAAAATAATTGCACCATTCGGGCATGCAGATAAATTCTGGTCAATAGCACCCAGCGTATCAAGTGTTAAGTAATAATACCGTGCATTTTTTGATGAGGTGATGGAACGTACCTCAGAAATATCATTGATAAAAATACTGGGACGATTACTGCCTACTGCTTGCGAACTGGTAACACTTCCATTGTTGGTATTAATATCGAAAATCATTCCGTTGCTTCCTGCGGGAGGGAAAAGGCCCAGTCTTGTTCCGCCCACAATTAGTTTAGTCTGATCGCAATTGAAAGCAATGCACCAGTACTCGTCAAGACCGCCTCCTGCTGCATTCCAGGTTAAACCTCCGCTGGCACTTACCTTGCGGATGTTTGCTGTTGAGCCAGAAGTAACGTAGGTGTTTCCTGCAAGGTCAGTTGCCATGGTGCCAAGCCAGTAGTTGGCGGTATCGTAAGTGGTGTTGTAGGTCCAAACGGTTGCACCTGTTGTTGGGTCAAATTTGCGCAGTTGCATAGGCATGTCACCGCCTATTGCATATACGTTGCCGCTGCCATCTACATCTACTTCCCACATTCCGTTTGAGTTTCCAAAAGCAGGTGTTTGAACCCAGGGGTCAACTATAACGGTTTTGGTGTTGTCGTAATTTCCAAGTTCAAAAGATACGGTGTTTCCGTTGCGGATAAAGCGTGAAGTAATTGCGTTGTTGTTATCAGCATAAAATGTTTGTGGTGCGTGGTCAACCATATCACCGAATTTGGTGTCGATAAAAATTTCGCCAGCATTTGTAAAGGTTAGTTTTTCGCCATCGGCATATTTCATTTTTACCTGCGAAACATCAGCGCCCGGGTGCAGAATAAGTGCATATTTTATTCCATCCTGAGGATGAAAAACATACTCCACATCAATGTTTGGATAAAGGTTTTTATACACTAATTTTTTGTAGCCGCGGATACGGGTAATGTCATAATACTCCTTTTCATTCTTCTTCATTTCATAGGTGTAGTAATCAGGATTCAGTTCTTCTGCAACTAATTCCACATTTGGATTTGCGCCTTCCCAAACCATATTGACTAAATCGCTTTCAAAAAAGATACGCGGCTTATCTTCTTCACCGTCTCTGCGATCTTTGTTTTTTTCTTTGCGGTCAAATTTGTAAGTCAATCCTTTTTGGGTGAAATAAATTTGCACTGAGCCATTGTCAACAGCATACAGAATTTTAGAATCCACACTTTTCAAACGTTGTTCAAACTGACCTTTGTTTTCTATAAAGGCTTTTGAAGTTTCAAATTTTACTGACCATGTTGGGGAACTTAGTTGAGCCTTAGCGGAACCAAGAAACAGAAAACATGATGCAAGAAAAAGTGTAATTAAATTTTTATTCATGGTGTTATTTATTTAGAAATTCGTGAATGAAGTTAATAGGTAATGTATTGATAGCTAGGATTATTTTTTCACAATAACTTTAACATTCTGCTGCTCTGAACCAGCTCTTGCCTGCACAATATATACCCCTTCTGCAAGTGAAGCAACAGGAATGCTGCATTTTGTTTCGGTAGTTTTTTCAATTTCTGAAAAACTCCACACTACTCGTCCTGTAACATCCATTAATTTTATTTCAGTTGCTTCAGCAGTATATAAGTTCATTACCACGTTCAGGTTTTCGTTTGCGGGATTTGGGTAAACCATTACATTTTCTAGCAAAGCATTTTCAAGAATATTATCAGGGTTGTATGTTGCCTCAATAATGTTTGAAGTATCAATACAATTTCCTCCACCAGAAGCAACTACATAGTAGTTTCCACTTTGAGTAATATTATAGGTTTGTTGTGTAGCGCCTGAAATCTGATTGCCATTAAAATACCACTGATAATTGGGGGATGTAGTTGCATACAGCGTATTATTTTGTTGCGAAATATTTACATTAAAATTACCTGTTCCGCTTCCTACAGTTCCTGTAAGAGTTTCGGTGCAGCCGAAAAAATCAGTTACGTCAACTGTGTAAGTACCTGGCGCAAGGTTATAGATGGCTGCTGCTGTTCCGCCATTACTCCACAAATAAGCAGTTGGTGGAAAAGGGAATGTGCCCCCGGCCTGAACGAATAATGAGCCGTTGTTTGCTCCTGCACAGCTTTCGTCTGTAGCAACTACCGTATATTCAGAACCAAAAATAGAAGTTAGTTCAGTAGAGTCGGTCAGCATGCACCCGTCTGCATCTGTAACCACTACGGTGTAAATTCCGCCAGTAACAGAATCTAAGTTTTGGGTAGTATCGCCAGTTGACCATAAATAAGTATAAGGACCTGTTCCGCCTGTTACATCAATATCTACAGTGCCATCAGGCGATGAGGCACACTGCAGAAATCCCGGAGAAAAGATAAGGGCCAATGAAGAATTTTGTCCTACAAAAACATCAGCAGAGCGCGAGCATCCCGGACCATCGCCAACAGTTACTTCATATAGACCATAACCAACTCCTGGTAAGGTTGCACTAGTCTCACCATTCCCCCATAAATAGGTATAGTTGCCCGAGCCGCCCGAAACGGATACTGCTGCCACTCCGTTATTGGTGTTGCAATCTGCAACAGTGCTGGCATTGGTAAATTCTATGTTACAAGGAACAGGGCAGGTTGCTTCGGTATAAACCTCAACATCGTCAATAAAGTAATAAGCGCCCGGCATAGGAATAGTTGGCGGAACGGTGTTTGGGTCAAAAGGAGCGCCTCCACCTATAGCTGTTGTTCCCTGTACTTTAAAATTGCCAATTGTGATATAAGCATAGGACTGATCTGCAACAAACTCGCCATATACTTCCTGCCACCCTAGGTAGTTTGTTATAATACTGTCAATCATTACCTGTGCAGGAAATGAAAGCGGTAAAGAGCCAGGACCAGAAACAGGTTGAGTAGAAAAATAGGCACCAATTCCATCGGTTGAGTTGGTGCTTAAATCGGAAAGCGAAACATAAAAACGGACGCAGTAGCGTATGCCAATGGTGAGCGGTTGAGTAAGCGGTTCTTGAATGTATTCGCGGTAATCACCATCGGTAGGTCCGTCAATAGTGAAGAACCCGCCATAGGCAGCACCTGTTCGTGCTTCCTGATTGCCCAATAGATTTGCAGGAACACCAACGGGTGGATTGTTAAGCGGAATAGGGCTTACACAACATTCGTGAAAATAATCACTGGTGCCTTGATGTCCCGGAGGCTGAACCCAAGGCACTGCATAAAACATTTGACTGGAAGAATTCGGGCAGGTAATATGGTCTTCAAAGCTTGGATTTGGAACTAAGTTTTGTGAGTAGCTAAAGAGAGTAATCAAAAAGCAAAAAACAGTAGTAAGTAAAAATTTAGCCATTAAATAATGATTTGTTAATGAAGCGAATGTATAAATTTTTATTTGCCAAATCCTAATTTTTAACGAATTTTAATGGGGTAAAACAAAGAAGCCCGTTCAATTTTGAACGGGCTTCTTTGTTTTGGGAATATATAATTTTATGCGTGTTGTGCCAGCTTAAACGAAAGCTCAACTACCCTTCCATTGTCATCAAAAGTTACTCCATCAGATAACTGTTTCATCAGAAATACACCTCTTCCGTTTACTTTTTCAAGGTTTTCGGGTGAGGTTGGGTCTGGAATGTTTTCAAAGTCAAAACCTGCGCCCTGGTCTGTTATGCGGAATTTTATAGAATGGTCGTCATTTTCTGTAAATTCAAACGACACTGTTTTGTTGGGGTCTTGTTTGTTTCCGTGATTAATAGCGTTATTTACTGCTTCAGTTACAGCAATCAGAATATTCCCGTAGTAATCTTCGTCAAGGTGCATGTCTGAACTTATCTCATCAATAAGTGCTTCAACAAGATGTAGGCTGTCGGAAGTAGAAGGGAATGTCAGATTTTTTTGTTTCATGCTGAGTAACGATATTATTGATTGGTTTTGTTAAAATACTCGTTTACCTTATCTCTGTAAAAAGGTTGCAGTGAAGGTGGAACAGTTTTTAACAACTCTGTTTCTTTTAATTTTCGCCTGTTATACTCATTAAATACGGGAGGGTTACTCAATTTCTCATTTTTCCCTTCTTTTGATTCCCTTCGCTCTTCTTCATCTCGCTGACGTTCAGCTTTTTCTGCTTCCAGCAGGCGTGTAAGAATTTCCTGTTGTCTGCGCAGGGTTTCGGCTGTTATGCGTTTGTTTACTAAATCTGTTTCAGTTTCTTCCATCAGGTCGTGAAGTTTATCCAGATCGCCTGATGAACCTTTGCCGTTACCTTTTTTCTCAAGTTCACTGGCAACTTCCTGTAACATCTGGCGGATAGCCTCCTGTTGAGCAGCCATTTTAGCAAGACCTTCACTCATACCGCCCATCCCTTGTGAGCCTCCTGGTTTTTCTCCGGGCTTTTGCCCCTTTTGCACCCCCTTTTGCATCTGCTCAATCTGTTTGTTCAGTT
This sequence comes from Bacteroidota bacterium, assembly GCA_947478465.1. GTDB lineage: Bacteria > Bacteroidota > Bacteroidia > SXHM01 > SXHM01 > SXHM01. The sequence goes on along the minus strand of CANJWH010000001.1, from coordinate 6,762 downwards.
GTTCCTGCAGGGCTTTCATGGTTGCAGCACTTGGCTTTCCTTGCCCTTGTCCGGGTTTGCTGCAAGAGCCTTGTCCGGGTTTACTTTGTGCTTGTGCTTGCTGCATTTGTTGCACAACCTCACTTAGCATCAGCGCAAGGTTATTAATAGAAGTCATGGTAAGTTGCTGACGGTTTTGGGCAAGTGAAGTCTGGCGCTCTGCTAAATTTTCAATGGCAACATCCATATTTTGATTGATGTTGCGAATTTCGCGGTTGACAATGGTTTGCAGTTGCACCACACGTTTGCTCAGCGCAAAAAGCGAGTCTTCAATTAGCTTTGAATCGTTTTTCAGTTTCAATTGTTCGCGTGCAATGGAAGTAAAACCTGGATCGTTGCGATTGGTATTTTTGAGTTTAGCCATCAACTTCTCCTGGTCAAATGAAAGTGTGAGCAGGTTTTCAAGAATATCACGCAGTGATTTTATGTCTTCACTCTGTTGTTCTTGTTGCATCTGTTGCTGCATAGCCTGCATTTTTTCAGATAAACTTTTCATTTTTTGGGAAGCACTTTTCTGTGATTGAGATGCTTTCTGGTTTTTTTGTTCACCCATTTCCTGCGAACTTTTCTGCATATCCTGTTCAATCCCTTTTTCGTCTTCTTTAGTGTCTTCCATCTTGTTGGGTTGCTCCAGCTCGCTGTTCTTTTTCTTCAACTCGTCAAGGTCTTTTTTCACGTCTTCAAACTCTTTATTAAGTTCATCTTGTTTTTCTTTTTCTTCGGTTGCATCGCCTTTTTTCTCTTTCGTTTCTTCCGAAAGTTTTTCTTCTTTCTCTGCCAGTTTATTTAGCTTTTCAATCGACTCATTTAGCTTCTGTTCAAACTCCAGTTGCTTAAAAATTTCCAGTTGACGATCCATTTCTTTTGAAAGATCTTCATTGGTCATTTCCATTTTTTCCAACATCTCACGCGCCTTGTCTTTGTCCATTTTCTCCATCATTTCTTCCATCTGTCGGAAGAGTTCTTTCATTTCAGGAGTCATCAACTCGTCAAACATTTTTTCAAGTTGTTTTTGTTTTTCCAGCAACTCGGGACTCAGTTGATTAAACTCATTTTGCTGGTTATTTTTCTTTTTATTCTCCTGCTGAATTTCCTGCATTTCATTTTCCAGTTTTTTCTGTTTGTCAAGCAGGCTTTGAATATTCTTACGGTCTTCCCAAGTCAGATTTTTTTTCTCAAACAATTTTTTGTTCAATTCAGCTACTTCTTTTTGCAGAGCTTTTGCATCCTTTATGCTTTGCTCCATATCTTTTTTCAACTCGCTTGATTTCTTTTCATTCTCTTTTGAAAGTTCGCTAAGTGTTGGCGCTTTGTAAAGTTTTTTCTCGCTGCGGGTAGCCTTGCTTCCGCTAACACCATCGTTGTCCCACACCTCAAAATAGTATTCAATGTTATCGCCCGGCTGAATATTGAGAGGGGTTACATCCCAGGAATAAAAAAACTGGTCACTTTGTTTGTTTTTGCTGATGAATACATCTTCTGTAAATACTTTTTCCTTCTTTTCTGTATCTTCAGAATTTAGAAAACGGTAAACAAAATTCAGTTTTTTAAATCCGTAATCATCCTTGGTTATACCACTGAAATAAAGCAGTTTGGAAGAAAGGGAATCTTGTTTTTCTTCTACTTCGATAGCAGGAAACGCATCAGGAATAACATTAACATGATATAGGATAGAATCGTTGCTTTGTAAAAATTCGTTGGAGACAGTAACAGAGTATTGTTTGTTTTTGAAAAGTCTTGATGCGTACGAAAAATTATCAGAGCTTGATGCATTTACAGCAAAAACAGTATCGCCAAAACTCATACGCAGTTCACGTGCATCACGTGTGTTAAAATTCCATACAGCTTTAGTGCCCGCAGGAACCGTAAGGTCACCTGTATTGTTAACAGTTTCGTCTTTGTGCCCTGTGTAATCAGGATAGTCCAGCGATATATTGAAATTCAGCACCAATGGTTTTGGCAATGCAGTTAGCTCATATTCCTTAGAATAAAAACCATCGGCATACAAACGGAATGATGTTGATTTTTGGAAATTTTTAAAAATATAACTGAATTCGAGTGTGCTTTGTTTATCAAGCCTGTAAAGGTTATCATCAACCTCAACAAACACTTCCGCAGGAATTTCGGCACCTTCCATTTTCAGGTTGAGTGTAAAATCTTCGTGTTGCATTGCGCGCAGATTGTTGTTTATGATAACGAATTTGAAAGGCGCTATCGTTTCAAAATAAGTGTTGTGGTTTACCAACCGTGTTGTGCTTTCCCGCAAAATGTTGGGAGCAATTACAACAAGTAAAAGTGCCGCCAAAACAGGAGGCAGTGCATACCGCAAATATTTTTTGTTCTCTGATAAATCAATGGCCGCAGCAAAAGGAACGGGTTTTAGTTCAGCAGTTTTTTGATCAATGCTTGCATAAAGTAATTCGCGTGAGGTTGCGCTGCCATTATCTGCAAGTTGTTTCAATTGTAAGGTATTCAGCAGTTTGTCGCTAACGTTTGAAAAATGTTTGCCGATAATTTGTGATGCTTCTTCATAGGAAATAATTTTTCCCATGCGGTTAAGGTGTATAAGCGGAAGTGCTACCAATCGGTAAATAATAACAGAATTTACGGCCAGAAAAGAATAGAACATAACTGTGCGTACAGTAGTCCCGAAATGTCCGAAATATTCAAGCAAAGCAATGCTCAGAAAAAAGGCCAAACCCACGGTAATGCTATAAAGCAAGCCACGAATAAGCTGATTCTTATAATATTTTCTTATAAACTCATCCAGTTTTTGGATGAGCGTATTGTAGTTTTCCATTCTTAAAATTCCAGATGCACGGGGCTTTCTATTTCCACAAAAATCAAACCCGAAATTTGCGGAAGGTTGATTACAAAGATAATGAAGATAGTTTGTAATGCTATTTCAGATTTTGTTAAAATTGCACAAAACTAAAACCTATGAATATCTACGAAATTTATACGCTGCGCCTTTTGCACATCGGCACAGGCGTTTTCTGGGCAGGAGCTGTTATTTACCTTGCCGCATTTATTAACCCGGCAGTTGCTGCAATTGGCCAGGAAGGCAGTAAATTTATGCAGCAGCTTTCGCGCACTAATAAGTTACCCATCTGGATGACCATTCTTTCAACACTTAATATTATAACAGGCTTTCGTTTGCTGATGATCCGTTCAGGAAATTTTCAGGCAGACTGGTTTACTACCCGCGAGGGAATGCTGTTTACTATTGGTGGCGTGTTTGCTTTTGGTGCCTACATGATAGGTCTGATGGTGAGCAAACCGGCAATTGATCGTATGTCAAAAGTTGCTGAGGCCATTGCCAAAGCAGGCGGACCACCAACACCCGAGCAGGCACAGGAAATTACAGCGTTGAAAGCAAAACTTGCCAAAGGTGTTAGACTGGTTGCCTGGCACCTTGCTGCAACAGTTGTGCTTATGGCGGTTGCCCGTCCGATGTAATTTGTTTTCTATCTTTACGTTCAGGTGAAGATAAAATACGTTTTACAATCTTTTCTTTTTCTTCTGTTTTTGGTTTTGCTGGCACACGCTGTTTGTGCCCAGCAAAAAGAAATTGACAGTCTTGAAAAAGTGCTGTCCATCTCAAAAACAGATAAACATCGCATTTATCTTTTACAGCAATTGAGCTGGCAATACCGAGCCTACAAACCTGACAAAGCGTTTGAGTATGCGCGACAGGCATTAAAGCTTTCTATTGATATTAATGATAAAGTAGAAACAGCCAAGTGTTTTGGCTATCTGGCCATCTTGCATAAAAATGCTGGTAATTATAATCAGGCACTCGAGTATAATCTCAAAGCACTAAAGGTTTATAAGGAGCACAATGAAAAGCTTTTGATGTCTGATTCTTACAACAACCTTGGTAATATTTACATTATTCTGGGCAGACATCAGGAAGCAATTGACAGTTATCAGGAATCGATTCGTCTTTGTGATGAACTGGGTATTCCGCTTGAAGCAATTTTACCGCTCAATAATATGGGAGAGGTTTACAGGAAGGAAGGAGATATGGAAAATGCAACGCAGTGTTACACGCGTGCCTTGAAATTAGCAAGAGAGTTGAAAGATGAAAGTATGATTGTTTATTGTTTAAGCAACATGGGTTACATCTATGAAATGCAGGGCAAGTATGATTCCGCATTCAGTTATTACAACCGCTCAATGAGGTTTAATAAAACAAATAAGGATTATTATTCATTAGCTTATGACTATGCCTATATGGGTAGAAGTTTTAGCGCAATGGAGGACTACGACAATGCACTGGATTATATGGACAGTGCACTGGCAATAATAGAAGGCATAGATCATCCGCATGCTCTTTCAGAATTTTATATTGAAAAAGGCAGTGTTTACCGCCAGTCGGGAAACCCCGGTAAAGCAATGGAAAGCTACAACAAAGCTTTAAACCTGAACAAAGAATTAAATCTTAAGATTGAAATGGCAAGGTGTCTTGACAGTATTGGCACTATTCTTTTTTACGATACAGATAATTTATCCAAAGCAATAGAATCATTTTCGGAAGAGCTTGAGTTAACGCAGCAGATGGGTGATAGCGTAGGAATTGCAAACAGCCATTTTCAGCTTGGTGCTTTGTTCATTGAAGCTGAACGAATTTCTAATGCCGAAAGACATCTGAAGGATGCTGAACGAATTTCCAAAAAAATTAAAAACAATAAGATATGGAGCAAAACCTGTCAAAAACTTTCTGAGTTATATTCGGCATTGGACAGTGCACAATTAAGTGCGCGTTATCTTGAATTGTTCGACAGCCTTGAAATGGCAGATTTCGGAAAAATGAAATACAAGTATAAAACTGCTGAAATGGAAAAGGAAGCACAGTTGCAGGAACTTCAGTTGCAGCAAAAACAGACACAGCTTTATTTCAGTATTATAGTTGCAATTCTGTTATTTCTGCTCAGTTTGTGGATTTTTAATTTCTACCGCCAGAAGAAAAAAGCCAATGAGCAACTGGAGTTTGCCAATAAAGAAATAAATCATCAAAAATCAATTATTGAGCACAAAAACAAAGACATTGTTGACAGTATCAATTACGCCAAGCGATTGCAAACTGCTATACTTCCATCGGATGATGATTTCAAAAAAATACTGCCGGATGCATTTGTATTTTACAACCCCAAAGATATTGTGAGTGGTGATTTTTATTTTCTTGACAAGGTGGGCGACAACATATTTTTTTCTGTTGCCGATTGCACGGGACATGGTGTTCCCGGGGCGTTTGTAAGTTTTGTGGGACACAAAGCGCTGGGTCATGCCATCAGCGATTTGGGATTAACCGACCCCGGAAAAATTTTAGACACTGTGCGCAATGAAGTGGAACTTACCTTTGATAAAAACGAGAAAGGAGAAGTGAAAGATGGTATGGATATTTCGTTGGGTGTGCTCAATACTAAAACAGCTGTCCTGCACTTTGCAGGTGCGCATCATACCTTGTATCGGGTTGCAAAAAATGAGGATGTTGTTTTGTTGGAAGTAAAAGGCAACCGCCATGCGGTGGGTGCAGGACAAGGGAAAGAGCCTTTTACAACCCAAAAGGTTGAAATAAAAAAAGGCGACATGATTTATTTTTCTTCAGATGGTTATAGCGACCAGTTTGGCGGACCTGAAGGAAAAAAATTCAAAACATCGCAGTTCAAGAAACTGTTGCTTGAGATTTATGACAAGCCTGTTGCCACACAAAAAGAACTGATTGCAATAGCGCATAACAAATGGAAAGGTTCGCATGAGCAAGTAGACGATGTTTGTGTGATTGGATTGAGAATATAATTTCTTCTGCTTTATGTATTATTACCAAAACAGAAAACCCCAATCATATGATTGGGGTTTTCAAAATAATTGTAATCAAAAAATTACTTTTTCAGTCTCTTTAAGCGCTCGCCCAACTTTTCGCTAAGTAAATACATTACGGGCACCAGAATTAAGGTAAGGAAAGTAGCAAACCCCAACCCGAAAATCATAGTCCATGACAAAGGACCCCAGAAAGCAACATTGTCGCCACCAAAATAAATTTTAGGATCTAAGTGGGTAAACAAACTTTCAAAATCAATATTAAAACCAACAGCCAGAGGAACTAAACCCAGCATTGTTGCAGTAGCAGTAAGAATAACGGGAGTCATCCTTGTTTTTCCTGCCTGAATAATTGCGGTTTTCAGTTCCAGGCCTTGCTCACGCAATACATCGGTAAACTCAACCAACAGAATTCCGTTTCGCACCACAATACCGGCAAGAGCTACAATACCTACTCCTGTCATAACAATAGAAATTTCCATTCCAAAAATGGAGAAGCCCAGCAATACACCAATCAAACTGAAAATAACTTCGCTGATGATAAGCAGTGTTTTGCTAATGGAATTGAATTGAATAATGAGGGTTATAAAAATAAGTCCTACTGAAAGAAGTAGAGCCAGCTGCAGAAAGTCCTGTGATTCTTTTTGTTCCTCCTGTTCACCGGTCATTTTTACTGTTACCGCTTCCGGTTTAGGGTACTTCTCAATTGCAGCAGTTACATTAGCAACTACCTCATTGGGGTTATAGCCATTCAATACGTTTGACGAAAGCGTAATTAATCTTTTCTGATTTTTACGTTTTATACCTCCGAATGTATTTTGATAATGAACTTTTGCTACCGATGAAAGTGGTATCTGGCGTATGCCAAACGTAGTCATATCGCGGTAGGTAATTTTCATG